>JBEGUC010000020.1:0-29044 GCA_041179105.1 Verrucomicrobiota bacterium
GGACGGAGAGGGCGTTGCCCCATTTGGCGTTGGCGGTGGGGACCATGCGGCGGGTGTTCGCGCCGTCCATGATGTCGTCGTGGACGAGCGTGGCCATGTGGATGAGCTCGAGGATGACGCCGATTTTCAAATGATCGTCGGTGACGGTGCCGACTGCGCCGCCGACGAGGATAGCGAGGGCGGGGCGGATGCGCTTGCCGGAGGTGTTGCAGATGTAGGCGACGTAGGGCTCGACGGCGGGATCGAAGGCGCGGACTTGCTCGCGGATGGAAATTTCTACTCGCTCAAGCTCGGGGCGGACGAGTTCGAAGGGGAAAAGAGCGCTGCTGGGTGGCGGAGTGGTGGTGGCTGCCATGTTGAGTCGGACTGGCCCTAAGTTCCACATGTCGGACTTTCCCGCAACCCGGATCTGGCACAAACTGGAAAGAGTTTTAGAAAAAGCCGTTTTGGGAGGAGGGAGGTCAAGCGGTTGGAGCACCACTCGTCCGGCGTGCCCCCGAGAGGAGATGGATATGGGCGGGAGTCGATGTTTGTGAACGGCTTTCTGTCGTGGTATCGCCCGATTTTCCTTCCGGGATCGGCTTGTTCTGCTTCACTCCGCGCATGAAATCGCACGTCGCAGCACTCTTGATGGTCGCCGTCTTGGCCCTTGCTCCGCCGCTTTTCGGGGGCGGGAAGAAGGAAAACAAGGCCTCCGTCACGTTTCACATGGAGACGGACGCCAACGAGAATCCGAAGATGATTTTCCCGCAGGTGGTCGGCGAACAGACGCGTTATTTCCGGCGGATGTCGGAGATCGGCATGAAGGATATCGTGTCGTTCAGTCCTTTTCCTTCCGATGTGGGCGAGGGATTTGGCATCGTTTTCAAGCTCAAAAGCAGCGCGGTGAACCGCTTCGCCGCCATCACCGCCGCCAACCAAGGCCGCTGGCTGATCTCGCAGGTCAACGGTCGCGCCGTGGATGGCGTGATCATCGACAAGCAAGTGAATGATGGGTTCATCGTAATCTGGAAGGGTGTGACGCTCGCAGATGTCGAGCTTCTCGACGAGGAGCTGCCGCGCGCCGATGAGGAAAATAAAAAGAAATAGCCGCCCGAAATGATCCGTTTCCCCGCTCTCCTCCTTTCTCTGGCCGGTATTCTGGCCGCCGCGCCGATTGATCTCCGCCTGCCGACGGAAAATCAGCACCTCTTCACTGGTGAGCTGGACCGCTTCTATATGTATGTGGACCGGAGCTTCGAGGGGCAGGCCAGCAAGCCGTGGGAAGCGGGTTCTTACGGCTTTGTCCGCTCTGCGATCCGCGTCAACGACCAGATCCTGCTGACGAAATTCCACGAGGGTATCGATATTTCCCCGGTGAAACGCGACAAGGCGGGCAATCCACTGGATTTGGTTTCGAGCATCGCGGCGGGCCGCGTGGCTCACGTCAGCCCAGTCGCCGGACGCAGCAACTACGGCAAATACGTCGTGGTCGAACACTTTTGGGAAAACTCATCGGTCTTCTCACTCTACGCCCACTTGGCGGAAATCACCTGCCAAGTGGGAGACTCGGTCAACGCTGGCTCCGTGCTCGGGCAGATGGGCTACACCGGCGCGGGCATCGACCGCACGCGCGCGCACTGCCATCTCGAGCTCGGTATGCTACTGAGCGCTCACTACGACAAATGGCACCAGAAGTGCGGAGGCGGGACGAATTTCCACGGCCTCTTCAACGGCATGAACCTCAGCGGCTGCGAGGTCTCGCGCTTCTTCGTCGAGCACCGGGCGAATCCCGCGCTCCAGTTCAGCGAATTCATCGCCAACACCCCGGTTTATTTCAAAGTCAGCGTCCCGTCGCGCGGCACGCCGGATTTCGTGGCGCGCTATCCGTGGATCAAGCGCGGGTCCGCCACCACCGCCGTCTCGTGGGAAATCAGTTTCAGCGCCACCGGCCTACCCCTTGCTTTCAATCCCAGTCAGCGCGAGCTCACCGCGCCGCTGATCACCTCCGTGCGTCCATCCACCGTTCCACAGCGCTACCTCACCCGCGGACTCATCACCGGCGAGGGAAACCAAGCGACTCTCACCCGCTCCGGTGAGCAACTGATCTCACTCCTCACCGACAATTTTCCCATCACTCCATAACCACGTATCCCTATGACTATCCTCGAAAAAATCACCGCCCTCGGCCTCACTCTACCCGCCGTCCCAGCCCCCATCGCCGCCTACGTCAACTGTGTCCGCAGTGGAAACCTGCTTTTCCTCTCTGGCGGTCTGCCCATCGACGGCGACAAGAAAATCATCGGTAAAGTCCCCACGGATGTCTCCATCGACGAAGCCAAGGAAGGCTCCCGGATGGCCATTCTCAACCGCCTCGCCGTCATCCAAGACGAAATTGGCTCGCTCGATAAAGTGAAGCAAATCGTCACGCTCAACGGCTTCGTCAACTCCGAGCCCGACTTCCTCGGTCACCCCCAAGTCATCAACGGCGCGTCCGAGCTGCTCGTCGAGATCTTCGGCGACAAGGGCAAACACTCCCGCACCGCCCTCGGCGTGGCAGCACTTCCGCTCAATGTCGCAGTCGAGATCAACCTGATTGTCGAAATCGAAGCCTGAATCCCGGTCACCCAGCGGCTCAAGCAGCCGTAATCCATCACTCGAAAAAAAAGGCCCGCCATCAAAAGATGGCGGGCCTTTTCGTGAAAATCAAAACGCTTCAGCAGCCGCATCCACCGCCACCACCACCGCCGCAGCAACCGCCGCCTTTATCGGAAAGCTCCTCGGCAGTCGGCACCCGGCCGAGCTCGATCGTGCTGCCGACGTATTTGCCAATTTCCTTCTGCAGCGTTTCCAATTCGCGCTGAGCGGAGAGGAAATCACGGGCGATTTCATTTTCAAAAAGTGCGTCACGGGCGCTTTCGAACTCGCGGATTTCCGTGGCACCCAGCTCGACGCCGGCGTGTTGTTTGTGGTGCAACTCCTCGCCGCGCTCATGCACGCTTTGGTATTGGAGGCGCGCCGAATCGTCGCCCAAGAAGCGCTCGACATCGGCTTGAAGCTTGAGAAATGAAGGATCGCTGGCGATCTGGGCGCACAGTTCCTTGGTTTTTACGATCACGGCGGAGTTTTCGGCAACAATGGACATGCTCAGTCCATACCCTGATCAAGCTAGGCTGGCAATCGACTTTTATGGGAATTTTCCCTGCGGAAATTCGAACAAATGCGTGACAGCGTCCGCTGGCGGGGGTTCCTTAAAAGCACGCTTATGGCCTTCGAACCTCTCAAGGATGGCATCCGCTCAAACGTGCGGATCGATTTCTACGGCAACGTCCACAAACGCTTGCGAGGCACCGATGCGGACAATCGCTACGCCACCGAAGTCGCCGTGCTCAAGGTGCTCGAACAGCGCGGCTGCCCCTACGTCCCCCGCTTGCTGGAGGAGCACCCGGAAGAACTCTACTTCGTCTCCACCAACTGCGGCAAACTCGCTACCCAGATTTCCAAAGCAAAATCCGACCAGCTCTTCGCCAAGCTTGAGCGCGAATACGGCATCCGCCACCTCGACGCCGAGCCGCGCAACATCACCTACTCCGACAAACTCGGCTGCTTCTGCATCATCGACTTCGAGCTCGCTGACATCCTCCCGATGCCAACTCTCTAAGCCCTTTCTAAAATCTCATCCGTGACCGAAGCCGCAATTCTCTACTGGGCCGCCCTCACCCACAGTGGCTCCCGCAAACTCCGCAACGACGACTCACTGGTCGCCTTCGCCTCCGGCCCAAAAGGCGCGGAAGCTCTCCCGGAAACCGGCCGACACCCGCTCACCACCCACGACCTCGTCTTCGCCGTTTCCGATGGCATGGGCGGCAGCAACGCCGGCCACATCGCCTCCTCGATCATTCTCCAACAAATGACCGAAATCATCCCGGAAACCTTCAAAGCCGCGGCTTCCGGCTTATTTCCTGACTCGCTCAGCCACCTCGGCGACGCCCTCCGCTCCATTCACGATGAAATCAACGCCACCGCCAACGGCAGCGCGGACAAAACCGGCATGGCCGCCACCCTCGCCCTCGCCTGGTTCACCCCGGAAAATCTCTACCTCGCCAACGCCGGCGATTCCCGGATTTACCGCTCCCGCGCCGGTAAGCTCGAACAACTCAGCCGTGACCACACCTATGCCTGGAGCCAGTGGAAACGTGGCGAAATCAGCGAAATTCAATTCCGCACCCACCCGCGTCGCGCCGCCCTTTACGAAGTCGTCGGCGGCGGTCACGAGAAAGTGAACCCCCATTTCGCGGCCATCTCTTACGAGGTCGGCGACTGCTTCCTCGTCTGCTCCGACGGACTCGTGGACGGACTTTGGGAACGTCACATTTCCGACGCCCTGGCCACCTGCTGCAATTCTCCGGCCACCACCGCGCAAACACTTCTAAAACGCGCCATCGACAACTCCGGCATCGACGATACCAGCCTCATCGTCATCTGCGTGCAGTAGGCCCGCAGGGAAGGCTTTCCCCAGCAGATGCGCGGAAATGCGGAATTTATACTGCCGCACATGAAGATTTGGGTTTTGCGGGCTAAGGAGTCGCGACTTTATTGTCGCGTCTTCTCTGGGAAGCGAGGAAGAGAGGGACTATAAAATCCCTCCTCCCCATTTCACAAATCCTGATGCGCGGCAGTATAAAAATCTCCCGTTTATTTTCCCATTTAGGGCTATTTTTCCAGCGACGGGATGCCGACGGCGGTGTCGGTGTCGGCGCTGTAGTCCACGCTTGCGAGGCCGAAGCCGAAGAGGCGGAGGAAGCTCGATTGGTAGCCGGGGAAATCGCCGAGCTGTTGGAAGTTCTCGGTGTTCACTTGCGCCCAGCGCTCGGCGACGATGTCTTGGACTTGGGGTTTCATTTCCCAGTCATCCACGCGGATGCGGCCGGCTTCGTCGGGTTGAGGATTTCCGTTATAGAGGCGCTCGCGGAACATGCGGTCCATTTGCTCGATGGTGTCCTCGTGGGTGCCCTCGTCTTTCATGACCTTGTAGAGCAGGGAAATATAGAGAGGCACGACGGGGATGGCGGAGCTGGCTTGGGTGACGAGCGCTTTGTTGACGGAGACCCAGGCTTTGCCGTGGAGCGGGGCAAGTTTTTCGTCGAGTGCGCGTTGGACGCGTTCGAGGTCTTCCTTGGCTTTACCGATGGTGCCGTTTTTGTAAATCGGCCAGGTCATGGAGGGCCCGATGTAGGAATAGGCAACGGTCTGGCAGCCTTCGGCGAGCACGCCGGCTTCGAGAAGTGCGTCGGTCCAGAGTTCCCAATCCTGACCGCCCATCACGGCGATGGTGTTGGCGACGTCATCGCCCTCGGCGGGCTCGATGGTGATTTCGTTGACGACGCCGGTGGTGGTGTTGAGGTTTTTGTTCGTGTAGCTCTCGCCGACGGGCTTGAGCACGGATTTGTAAATTTCGCCGGATTTCGGATCGGTGCGGCGCGGGGAGGCGAGGCTGTAAATGACAAGATCGACTTGGCCGAGGTCGGCTTTGACCGCGTCGATGACTTCCTTTTTCACGGCGTCGGAAAAGGCGTCGCCATTGAAGGAACGGGCGTAGAGGCCGGCTTTGGCGGCTTCGAGCTCGAAGGCGCGGGTGTTATACCAACCGGCGGTGGCGGTGCTGTCGGCGGAACCGGGGCGCTCGAAGGCGACGCCGATGGTGGCGGCATTCGCGCCGAAGGCAGCGGCGATGCGCGAGGAAAGGCCGTAGCCGGTGGAGGAGCCGATGACGAGCACGCGCTTGGGGCCATTCTCGATGAGGCCGCCGCTTTTTACGATGGCGATTTGTTCGGCGACGTGCTGGGCGCAGCCTTCCGGGTGCGCGGTGGTGCAAATGAATCCACGGATCTTCGGTGCAATAATCATATGGGGCGGAGGGTATCGGCGCGAGGCGGGGTGGCAACTGTTTTAGCGGGGGAATTAGCGGGGGGGCGGGTTGCCGCAGCAGGGCGGCAGTCCGGAAATCCGGCATGGCTCATGGAGATTGGCAATTTGAGAAAAAGCTAAACATTCGCCCCTGTTTTGGCCGTTTTAGTCTGCCATGGAAGCACGGATGGCCCACCCCCCCTATTGAGAGCCATCCTGCGGCTTCATGACGCGGAAGCCTTCGAGAGCCTCAATGCCGGCTTCCATCACCACAGCGCCAAACCCTACGCCGAAAATCAACTCACCAGACAACCGCCCTGGGCTTAAAACAGCGCCATTTAGGACAGGTCTTTAGTCATGCTCGGGAGCGTGGTGGGCGCAGGCGCGGCTTTCCGTGTGTGCCTGCGCTCGGGCCGTGAGTCGGTGTTCACTGGTTGAAGAAAAATTTGGCAAATTCATGATAGAGCGGGATACCGAAGACGATGTTGAAGGGGAAGGTGATGGCGAGTGAAGACGTTAGATAAAGGGCGGGGCTGGCAGCCGGTAGAGCGACTCTGACGGCTGCCGGAGCCGCAATGTAGGATGCACTGGCGGCTAGAGTGGCCAGCACCGTGGCACCTCCGAGGTCGAGTCCACAGAATTTTCCGAGGTAGGCGCCGAGAAGTCCGTGCAAGACCGGCATCGCCAGCGCGAAGGCGACGAGCCGCCAGCCGGCCTGCTTTAGATCATTCAAACGGCGGCCAGTGATGAGTCCAACCTCGAGCAGGAAGAGGGCTAACACACCTTTGAAAGGTGCATCGAACAGCGGCGCAACTTGGTCAAAGCCCTTTTTCCCGCAGGCAATACCGATGACCAAGCCACCTAGCAAAAGTATAATACCTTTACCTGTTAACAAGTCGTGTAGGAGGTGCTTGAAGTCGCTAGGCTGGGAGTTTCCACCCCCAGATTTCCCCATCGCGAGGAAGACAGCGACGATGATGGCCGGAGCTTCCATCACAGCGAGGAGGGCTGGCATGAACCCCTCTACCGGAGTTTTCGAGGTTTCCAAGAACGCGAGCACCGCGCTGAAAGTCACGGCAGACACCGAGCCATAATGCGCTGCGATGGCTCCTGCATTGGTCGCATCCAGCCGGACAACCCCTTTTAAGATATAGAAACTCCAGATTGGAATGGCGCAGCTCAAACCAATAGCGCACAGCAACGGCCCGCCGACGACGCTGAGGCTGACTCCCTCCAGTTTCATGCCGCCCTTGAGGCCGATGGCGAAGAGCAGGTAGATCGTTAGAGCTGCGTAGAGTTCGTCGGGAAACTTCAAGTCGCTCTTCACCACTGCGGCGAAGATGCCGAGAGCGAAAGCGAGCACCATCGGTGAGAATAGGCTGGAAGCGAGTGATTGAATGAATTCCATGAGGATGCGTGGTCGTGCTTGAAGGATCCGAGATTCCGGTGTGGAATCACCTGAATTCAAACACGCGAACTTCAATGCATGTATTTTGATGCCTGTATCAACGTCAACTGCAAAAATGAAAAAATCTGCATCTTCCCGTCCAGACACCGTCGGCTGGACCTTTTTCACCAACCACGCACACGTCCTACTCTGCCTGGCTGCAGATCCAGAGATGCGGTTGCGAGACGTCGTCACCAAAGTCGGCATCACGGAGCGCGCGGTGCAAAAAATCATTTCAGAACTCGAAGCCGGCGGCGTGCTAGAACGGCAGCGATTGGGACGGCGCAATGTTTACCGGATTCTTGCGAAACTTCCGTTGCGGCATCCGGTGGAATCCCATTGCACGGTCGAAGGGCTGATCCATTTCGTGCTAGATTCCGCGTAATAAGCGGCGTCACATCATAACAGGGGCATGGAACCCTGTCGCCTAACATTCAAAGCTTCGAAAGCGGCAGCAACTCCACCCATGGATTTGGATGGCCATGATACGGAGCTTGGGATTCCGAACGACTGCGTAAGGGCTTCCGGCTCTTCTCGGTTTGCGGCATTTCGCGAAACTCCTTGTACGCTGGACTTGATATCTTCTGCCTTGCCAGTCAAAGGAAGCCGCGTGCAAAAAGCCTTCATCCTCGGTGCCGGATTCGGCAATCGTTTACGGCCGCTCACCGCTCGCCTGCCCAAGCCGTTGGTGCCGTTGTTTCATCGCCCGCTCGCCGAGTGGGCGGTGGTGGCTTGCGCTCGGGCGGGGATCGAGCGCTTTGCGATCAACACCCATCATCTTCCCGAGGCGTGGGCAAATTTCTGCCCGGAAAATGCGGTGACGCTGTTTCACGAACCCGCCATTTTAGAAACCGGCGGCGGCCTGAAAAACATCGCCGCGTGGATGGGGAATGACCCGCTGTTGATCCACAACGGCGACATTTTTTCGACGCTGCCTTTGGAAAAACTCATCGCAGCGCACGAAGCATCCGGCCTCCCGGTGACGCTCGCGCTGCGCTCGGAAGGCGTCGCCCAGCACATTGCGCTTGATCCATCCGGCACCCGCGTCACGGACATTCACAAGCTGCTCGGGAAGGCGGAGGGAACCCACGTTTTCAGCGGGATTTACTGCGTGAGTCCCGCTTTCCTTGACCTCATTCCGGCGGGTGAGAAAATCTCGGTGATCCCGGCGTTTCTCGAACTCGCTAAATCCGGCCAGCTCGGCGGCATCATCCTCGACGAAGGTGTCTGGCTCGATCTCGGCGACCGCGAATCTTACCTCCAAGCGCACCGTGAGCTCGATCTCGCCCCGGCGATCCACCCGCAAGCGCTGGTGACTGGTGCGCTCATCGAGCGGTCCGTCGTCGGTCCCGGCGCGGTGGTCGAAAGCGGGGCCGTAGTTCGAAACTCGGTCATTTGGCCCGGTGGGCGGGTTTGCGCGAATGCGGTTTTAGACCGTTGCATCGTCTATTCCGCCGCCCCGGCCGGAAAAATCCACCAAGACGCCGATCTCTGAAAGAGAGTCGCCCGCAATGGAGTATAACAACGCTGTTTTTTAAAATTCCGGGAAAAATCGAAAAATCTGACATTTTTCCACTCCCGCTCTTGCCAACTCGCACTCGAGTCGATAATCCCCACAAACCTCAAATTCAATGACACACACAGACGCATCCACAGTACCCAACGCAAAGCGGCTCCTCTGGGCTGGCTTTATGGCCATTTTAGCAGCTGGAGTCGGCTTTGCCATCCGAGGTGGCATCTTCGACAACTGGTCTAAGGAATACGGATTCACCGGTGCCCAGTTGGGAGCGATCGGCGGTGCCGGGTTCATCGGCTTCTGTTTCGGTATTTTCGGAGGCGGGGTAATCGTTGATAAAATCGGTTACGGCAAATTGGTCATCGTTGCACTCCTTTGCCACATTCTCTCGGCAGTCGTCACTTTCGGTGCCAGCACTCCCGAGAATGCCTACAATTTCCTCTATTGGGGCATGTTCCTTTTCGCGTTCGCCAACGGCACCTTGGAAGCCGTTGCCAATCCCTTGGTGGCCACCCTTTTCCCAAAACAGCGCACCCATTATTTGAACATCCTCCACGCCGCTTGGCCCGCCGGTATGATCCTCGGTGTCACGGCGGGTTGGCTGCTCGATGACAAAATGGCTCTCAGCTGGAAGCTCCAACTCGCCCTCTATCTCATTCCCACCGCCGCCTACGGACTGATGTTCCTTGGCCAAAAATATCCAAAATCCGAAGCCGCTGCGAAAGGAGCGAGTTTCGTTCAAATGTTCAAATCCGTCGGCATCATCGGTGCCCTTGTCGCCTGCTACCTGCTCGCGCTATTCTTTGGAGATCTTTTCAAAGGCGTCTCTCCGGACTCCGCCAACCTGATTGGTTACGGAATCGGCGGTGTCCTACTTGTCGGCGTTGCCTTGATGACGAATTTCTCCCTCGGCTCCTTCCTGCTCTTCGTTCTGTTCGTGACCCACGCGCTTGTTGGCGCAGTTGAGCTCGGCACCGACGGCTGGATTCAAAACATCACCGGCAATCTCTTCACCTCGGAACAAGGCAAATACCTCTTCCTGTGGACCTCCGCCATCATGTTTGGACTCCGCTTCTGCGCCCATTGGCTGGAAACCAAGCTTAAGCTCTCGCCCATCGGCCTGCTGCTCGCCTGCTCGGTGCTCGCCTTCATCGGCCTCACCCTTGCCGTCAAGATGGAGACCTTCGCCATGGCGATGGTGGCACTCGGTATTTATGCCGTCGGCAAGACCTTCTTCTGGCCCACCATGCTTGCCGTCGTGGGTGACCGCTTCCCCCACACGGGTGCCATCGCCATGTCCATCATGGGTGGAATCGGGATGATGTCCGCCGGCTTGATCGGCACCCCCGGCTTGGGCTACGCCAAGGACCGCTTCTCCGGGGAGGCGCTCCTTTCCTCCGATGCTGCAATCCATGGCGAATACAAAGCGGAAAAGGCATCTACTTTCCTTAACATCCCGGCCACTGCCGCTTACGGCCTGGACGGTAAAAAACTCGCTGCAGCCAAGGAGTCCACCGAGAAGACCGCCGCCCAGAAAGCCGTCGTCCTCGCCGATCAAAAAGGCGACCGCGCGACGCTCAAAGCGGATTCCTACATCCCTCTGATCATGGCGGGGATCTACCTCGTGATGTTTCTCTACTTCAAAACCATCGGTGGCTACAAGCCCCTGAGTATCGAGGAAATGGCCGGCGGCGTGCAAGGTCCGGTTGCCTGAGAAATCCTCGTTTCCTGAAAATCAGCGGCATGGCTTCACGGCCATGCCGCTTTTTTTCCGCTTGCGGCATGGCCATTCGGAGAGTCCATTGGGGGACCAATGACCGCAGGCAGCAAGAGATGGAAAAAATTTGGCTCTGTCTTCGCGGGGATATTCCTCACCTGTCTTTCCGTCTCCGCCCAGCAGGTGAAAATCAACTTGGCGGATGGCTTCGACTTCCCCGTCGGCAAGCCCAACGCGGAAGGTTATTACAAGGCCCGCGGCCTGCGCTTGCGCGCGCCCCAGCATTTCGGCGAGGACTGGAATGGCCGCGCTGGCGGCGATTCCGACCTCGGAGCTCCCGTTTACGCCGTCGCCGACGGCATCGTCACCCTCGCCCAAAACGTCCGCACCGGCTGGGGCAATGTGGTCCTCACCCGCCACGCCTACCGCGATCCGGGCACCGGCCAAGTCAAATACTGCGACACCCTCAACGGCCACCTCAACCAGATCCAGGTCAAAGGCGGCCAGTTGATTAAACGCGGCCAGCAGATCGGCACTATCGGCACTAATTTCGGGATGTATCCCGCCCACCTCCATTTCGAGATCCGCCACAACATCAGCATCGGCATGGCCCGCAGCAACGTGCCTTCCGACTTGGCCAACTGGGCCGATCCCACGGAATTCATCACTAAATTCCGAAAACTTAACCGCGAGTGGCGGCCAGTCGTCGTGCCGACGGGAACGTATCAGCCGTATGCCGGCTTCAAGGGACTCTGAGATGATCGCCAAGCCCAAGCGGGGAAATTCCTGGTTTATGGCGCTGCTGAGCGTCGCCGCCATCGCAGTCTGGGCTTACCAGGAAACCCAACAAACCGCGCAAACCCGCTCCAGCGGCCCGGCGGAAAAGCGAAGTGGACAAGCGGGCGCTTATGAAATTCATCGGAATTGCATTCTCGTCGAAGCCCGCAACAACGATGGCGACAGTTTCATCGTCCGCCTGCCGACCGGCAAGCAGGCCGAGTTTCGCCTCTATTTCGTGGACACGCCAGAGAGTGCCTTCAAGAGCTATCGCGGCGGCGAAACCAATCATGAGCGAATCCGCCAGCAAGCGGCAGACATGGGCGGAATCACCCCCGAGCTAGCGGTGGAAATCGGTAAAAAGGCTAAATCCTTCAGCCTTGGATTGTTGGCGAGCCGTCCCTTCGACATTTACACGCGCTGGGACAGTCCGTTCGGCGATGACCGGTTCCATGCATTCGTCGAAGTAAAACAAGCCGGAAAACCAAGGTTCTTGTCGGAATTACTCGTCGAGCGTGGCTTCGCGCGAATCAAAACCAAACCGGCTGATTTGCCCGACGGTACGCCTGCGGCCAAGCAACTGGCACATCTTAAAGCGCTGGAACGCGACGCAAAGCGGGCGGCAAGCGGCGTCTGGAGTTTCTAGCTCATGGCTCGACGCTTTGCTTGGGCAGGTCGTGGAATTCTCACGGCAGCGCCAGAGTTTCCCGGCACCAAGCGAGGGCCATGAGCGAGTAGCCGGTGCCGTAGGCTTGGTGGTAGTCGTAGAGCGGATAATCCCACCATGAGCCGTCTTTTTCTTGCCGCTCCAACAGAATCGCGGCAAGGCGTTTGGCGTAGGCGGCGTGGGTTTCTTTGGGCAGGTGCTTCACGGATTCGGTGAAATAATAGATGCCGTAGTAGTAAAAATAGCCGGCGATTTGGAACGCGCCCTCATGCGGGACCGGGCGTTTGCGGACGTTGCTGAGGAAGCCTTCGCGGGCGAGAAAGCGGTCCGCCCAGGTGGTGAGCACTGGGTCGGTGACTTCCTTTTCGCCATAGACGCGGAGGGCGGCGTTGCAAGCTTGGGAGCGGGCGAGCGAACCGGCGGGGCGGTTGATGCCGATCCGCGGTCGCATCCGGTGGGGGAAGGAATAGGTGTATGAGAAATCCGGCGTGCGCTGATAGTTGATGCCGGCGATGGCTTTGCGGACGAGGTTTTCATCGAGTTTCACTCCCATGGCGAGGCGGGCTTGGTCCATGGCGAGGAGCAAGGTGGCGGTGGTGAAAGAGGTGGGTAGGCCGGAGGGTTTTTGAGTCGTTAGGCCGTCGAAGACATCGAGGTAGCCCCAGCCGCCGTTGATGTCGGCGTAGCGGTTGGCGAGATCAACTTGGCCTTGGGCGAGGGCGGCCCATTCGGTTTTTTTCGTGGGATCTTTCTCGCGGGCGTGAAGGCGGGAAATAGCGCGCAGGCCGTAGGCGTGGCCCCAAACATTGTAGGTGGTGGTTGGGTCGGCGCGACGGAGTTTGGGTAATTCTGCCGCGGTCCAAGCGGCAGCTTTATCGATGGCGGCGGTGACTTCGGGGCGAGTATCCTCGGCATCGATGAGGCCGGAGAGCGCGAGGCCGGAGGCACCGGCGCGGTAGGCGTGGTGGGCGCCGGGAAGGGGCGCGTAAATGTTGATGTCCTTGGTGCGGGTGGCATTGCCCCAGGAGCCGTTCGTGTTTTGATGGGTGATCAGGAAATCGACACCGCGCCGGATGGAGGCGTCGAGGGACGCGCGGGTGACTTCCGGGAGTTCTGCTGGTTTTTCCTGGGCCAACGCGAACGTGGAAATCGCGAAAAACAGGGGGATGAGTGGAATTGATCTCACGGCACGACGACGACTTGGCCGGCTTCGAGGCCGGAGAGGATTTCGGTGTCGTCTTTGGAAACCCGGCCGCGTTTGACGGGGCGGCGCTCGGTCTTGCCGTCGGCGAGTTTGACTTCGACCGTCCAACCGTCGGCGGTAAAATTGAGGGCCTTGGTGGGAATGACGATGGCGGCCGCTTGCTGATAGGAAATCAGTCGGACTTGGGCGGTCGCGCCGGGGGCGGGGACCGGATCCTTGGGCCAGGTGGCGGAGAAATCCGCGCGGTAGGTGCCATCGGGGCCGGGAGTGGCGGCGAGCTTGAGGAGTTTGACCGGGATTTCCACATCCTCGCGGCCGGGGAGTGTGGCGGCACCGGTTAGTTCGGGATTGAGCGAGCGAGCGGTCGCTTCGTCGAGGAATGAAACGAGGGCCAGTTTGGCGACTCCGGGAATGAAGGTGGCGAAGGCGACGTGGGTGGGTGCGTGGCCATGGGGGACGAGGGGCTCGACGAGTTTGCCGGTGGTCCAGCGGCCGTTTTCGATGGGGCCGTGATAGAACCAACCGTCGGCGGGGGCTTTGAATTCGAAATGCGTGCGGTCGGCTTCGAGTTCGGCGAGGTCTTGTTTGGCGCGTTGGTTGGCGGCTTTCAGGGACTCGAGTTCGAGCTTTTTGAGCTCGAGGGAGCGAGGGATGTCGGCCTCGGCTTTTTTGAGGGCGATGGCGGTATCGCGCTCGTTGTCAGCCAGGGCTTTGGCCTCGCGGGGAAGGGTGACTTCGAGGGCGCGCTTGTGGTCGAGGCTTTCCATGCGCTGGGCAAATTCGGCGGCGGATACGGCGTCCTGCTGGCGGACGAGGATGATTTCCTCGGTGTTCTCGGTGATGTCGTCGGCCTCATACATTTTGGCGAGTTGCTTGAGTTCCTCACGCTGGTTCGAGAGGATTTGTTCGCTGCGTTTGAGGGACTGGGCGGCGTGGTCTTCGGCGGCCTTGCGGCGGACTTGGGTGAAATAGCTGTTTTCCTCCTTGGCGATGTCGGCGGCGCGGCGGGCGGCTTCCAGCTTGTTAGGTGCGGTTTCCTGATAGATTGCCGAGTCTTGCTCGGCCTGTGCGAGGGCGAGCGTGCCGGCTTCAAGCGCGCGGCGGGAGTCTTCGATTTTCTTGTCGATTTCCTCGGAATCGAAGCGGACTAACACGTCGCCTTTGGTCGCCTTGGAGCCGTGGCTAATGACTTGGATGATGGTGAAATCCGCCCAGACTTTCGGATCGAGCTTTAAAAGCACGCATTCAGCACCCGGCAGGGCGGTGGTGGTGAATGATTTTTCGACGGAAAAAGGCCGGGGTTCGATGGTGATTTCACTGGCGTGAGAAACAGCTGCGATCAATGCGGGAAGGAGGTGGAAATGAGTGAGGCGGGCCATGGGTGCGGCACAATCAAGCATGCCTCTTGAGAAAGATCAATCTGCCGCTTTGCCTTTGCGGGCGAGCCAGATCGGCAGGAAACGGGGGCGCTTGGCATTGGGCGAGGAGGGCACTGTGAATTCTGCGACTTCGAAGCCCGAGCCCTGAAGGCGGCGGGTGAGATTGGCGACGTGGCGCGAGCCGGCGATGGCGAGCAGGCCGCCTTGCTGGAGTGCTTCATAGGCGGCGGAAACCCAGCGGCGTTCGTCCACCCAAGTGCGATTGCGCGGGCCGGTGGGCGAGGCGTCGAGATGGACAAGGATGGCGTGGAGCAGTCCGGCGTGGCGCATGAGTGCCTGCGGGCCGCAATCGTTCTCTAAGGTGACGCGGCTTTCCGTCAGCAACGGGCTGTCGGGGATGTGGGCGCGGTGCCAGTCGGGGATGGCGGCAAGTGGCTCAGCGACGAAAAAGCTGGCGCGTTTCTGTGGGAGTTCCTTGGCCACGGCGGCGATGGTGTGTCCGAGGCCGAGGCCGGCGAACCAAATTTGCGGCTGGCGGGCGGGCCGGAAGGGCGCGCAGGCGAGACGGGCGAGCTCTTCCTCGGCCGCGCGGGTGGCTGGGCCGCAGATTTGCTGGCCGTGAACGAGGAGGGATTTACGGCCGTCGTGTTCTTGGAGAGAGAGGATATTTCCGTCTGCGAGTTCGGTTTCTGCGAGAGTAATTCTTGGTTTCATGGCTGTTGAAGCTTGCTTGGTCGGGCAGGGCTTAGTAGATGAAAGTCATTATGTCCACAGAACCTGCATCATTCGCCCCGATTCCATCGGCACCTCAAATCCCGGGATCCGAGAAAAAACTGGTCGCCGGATTGCTTGGGATTCTCCTGACCTGTCTCGGCGTTCATAAATTTTATCTGGGTTACACCAAGGAGGGCTTGATTATGTTGCTTGTCAGTCTGCTGACCTGTGGGTTCGCCGCTCCCGTGATGGGGGTTATCGGGTTGATCGAAGGTATCATCTATCTCACCAAGACGGATGAGGAATTCGTGGCGACTTACATCACGAACAAGAAGGGTTGGTTCTGAAAATAGATGGTGCGTCAAACTCAACAAGGAAGTCTTCAGCCAAGACCCGTTCAAGGCGGGAGTGAAGGATAAGTTTATCTTAGTGGAGTTGAATTACCTCATGATATATCCAAACTTTCGGCGGAGACGATCAAACAGAATGAGGAACTCTTGCGCTGGTGGATAAGACGCTCAAGGAAGGTGGATTCAGCACCGAGATTTGGGTTTTGCGGGCTAAGGAGAGGCGACCTTATTGTCGCCTCTTCTCTGGGAAACGAGGAAGAGAGGGACAATAAGATCCCTCCTCCCTATTTTACAAATCCTGATGCGCACCTCATATAGCCTGATATTTGAAATCTGAGGGGCCACTCGGTTGCTTCACTTTCACTCTGCCGGGACGTGGGGCTCGAAGGTCATGGCGCGCTCATGCTCGCGGGCTTTGGCGGCCTTTTTTGCTTGTTGATAGAAATGATCTTGGACGCGAAACGCCTTCTGGCCCTTGGCGCGGACGATGCGCTGGGAGCTGCCGTCGGGGAGTAGGCGGGAGGCTTGGGTGTTGTCCTGGAAATAGGCGTCGAGGATGCGGACGAGGCGGCGCTTTAGGGCGGGTTCTTCGATGGGTATCATGAGTTCGACGCGCTTTTCGAGGTTGCGCGTCATCCAGTCCGCCGAGGAAATATACACTCCGGCGTTTCCTCCCTGATGGAAATAGAAGAGGCGGGCGTGTTCGAGAAAGCGGTCGATGACGGAGATGACCTCGATGTTTTTCGAGTGTTTTGGGTCGCCGGGTTTGAGGCAGCAGATGCCGCGCACGTTGAGTTGGATTTCGACGCCGGCCTGCGAGGCTCGATAGAGGGCGCTGATTATTTCCGGGTCTTGTAGGGAATTTACTTTGGCGATGATACGGGCGGGCAGTCCTTGTTTGGCGCGCTCGGCCTCGCCGGCGATGAGGTCGAGCAGCTCGGGCTTCATGGCGGTGGGGGCGGGGACGAGGCGTTGGAAGCGCAGCAGTTTGGAGCGCCCGGTGACGGCGTTGAAGAATAGCGAGGCGTCGTTTCCATACTCTGGCTTGCAGGTCAGGTAGGAGAGGTCGGTGTAGAGCTTGGAGGTGGTCTCGTTGTAGTTGCCGGTGCCCAAGTGGACGTAGCGGCGCAGGTGGCCGGACTCGCGCCTAACGATCAGGCAGATTTTTGCGTGGGTCTTGAGGCCCTTGACGCCATAGACGATCTGGGCTCCGGCCCGCTGGAGTTCGTCGGCGCGGTCGAGGTTGCGGGCCTCGTCAAAGCGGGCTTTGAGTTCGACAAGGGCGGTGACGTGCTTGCCGTTTTCCGCGGCCTTGATCAGGGCGTCGATGATCCGGGACTTTCGCGCAGTGCGGTAGAGGACTTGTTTGATGGCGATGACATCCGGGTCCTCGGCGGCTTCCTCGATGAGGCGGAGGACGGGTTCGAAGGATTCGTAGGGGTGGAATAACAGGACGTCGTTGGAGGCGATGGTTTCAAACATCGAAGCGCCGGGAGCGATGGCGGGCGAGTTTTGCGCGGGCCAGTCGGCATCGCGCAGGTGGTCGAAATCGGGTAGAAATGCGAGTTCCATGAATGACGCCAACCCCGGTGGGCCATCGACGCGATAGACTTCCTGCGGAGTCGCGGCGGTGACGTGCTGGATCATGCGGACGAGGTCGCGCGGGGCGTCTGAGCGGAGTTCGAGGCGGACGGTGTCGGCGAAGCGTCGGGCGGTTAGCACGTCTTCCATTTCACCGGCGAGGTCGATGGCGTCCTCTTCCTGCACGGCGATGTCGCCATTACGGGTGACTCGGAAGGCGGTGGTGGAGGTGACCGTTTCACCGGGAAAAAGCTGGCCGGCGTGGGTGGCGACGAGGTCCTCGATGAGGATGAAGGCGTGTTCTCCGGGCTCCGCGATGACGTTCACGCGGCGGCCGAGGATTTCCGGAATGGGAATGAGGGCGTGGCGGGCGGTTTGCGTTTCAGGGTCGAGCAGGCGGCAGGCGACGATGATTTGCAGCGCGGGGACGACGGGCGGTGCGCCATTAGGATCGACTGCGAGGGGAGTGAGGAGTGCGAAAATGGAGTCTTCGAAAAACGCGCCGTTTTGGGCGGCTTGGGAGACGGAAATGTCGGAGGGTTGGAGTGGGCGGATGCCGGCCTTTTCGAGAGCGGGGACGAGGGTGCCGGTGAGCAGGGCGTATTGCTGCGCGCTCATCTTGAGAATGCGCTGCCGAAGTGCGGTTAGGTTTCTGGCAGGTGTGAGGCCGGAGGCGTCGGGAGTCTTGCGGCCGCTGCGGCGCATGAGCATCAGACCACCGATGCGGACTTGGAAGAATTCGTCGAGATTGGACGCGGTGATGGCGAGAAATTTCACCCGCTCCAACAGCGGAAGGTCTTCGCGCAGGGCTTCGTTGAGGACGCGCTGGTTGAACTCGATCCAGGAGAGTTCGCGGTTGAGGTAGGGTGTCGGCATGGGAAGGATTTGAGATTTGCGATCTGAAATTTGAAATTTGAGAGGATTAATTATCCTCATCGATGACGACGCCGAGGCCGAAGACTTGCTCGAAGAGGTCGGCCTTGGAGTCCATGGCGAGGCGCTCGACGGCGGCATCTGCGAGACCGGGCAGGCGGATGCGGAGTTTGCCGGATTCGCGGCGGATTTCTAGGTTGGCGACGCGCTGGGCGTGGGTGCGCTCGAGGGCGTCGGCGACGCGGAGGAGGGCGGCGAGCTTGCAAACGCGGATGCGGTCGTCGGTGCTGAGGGCGGCGTAGCTCGGGTGGTCGAGCCGTGGCCCGGAGTGGCGGTGGTAGCGGGCGACGAGGGCGACGATGGTGACATCCAGTCGGTCGAGCCCGAAGACTTCCGAGTTCAGGATGAGGTATTCCGAGTGTTTGTGGTGGGCGCGCGGGCTGACGTAGGTGCCGACTTCATGGAGAATGGCGGCGACTTGGAGCAGCAGCGCGTCGTGCGGAGTGAGCTGATGGAGATCGGTCAGAGATTGGAAAAACTTGGTGCAAAGGTTGCCGACGTGTTCGCCGTGGCTGGGGTCGGACTGATAGCGTTCCGCCAGAATTCGGGCGGAGCGGAGGACTTCCTCGGCGAAGGCACCGGTGAGTTCTTGCGAGACGAGCAGGTCATGAAGCAGGCCTTGCTCGTATTCGCTGGTGGGGATGTGGACCTCGCCGAGCTTGAGGGTTTCCGCGATGGCAAGGTTGATTTCAAGGGCGGGGAGCAGGGCCTCGGCGGTTTGGTAGTCGAGCTGGAAGTGTTTCACGAGCTCCACGTCGCTCATATTAGAGGCGTCGGCGGTGAACTGGCGCAGGGCTTTGATCGAGCAAACTTGGGTGGAGCGGGTGAGCGAAGGGGCGACGGATTGCAGCTCGTAGCCGATGACCACCAGGCCGTCGATGCGGACATCCGAGTAGTCGAAGCGGATTTGGGCGAGATTTCCGTAGGCGTGCTCGCGGATGACGCGGAGCATGGCCGGGCCTTCTGCGTGGGAGGCTTCCACCGCCTCGCGAGTGCGGTGGGTGCCCATCCGGTAGCTGGTGTAGCGGGTGATGAGGCCGTTTTGAAATAACAGTGCCCGTGTGTTGCCGGGGCCCACGTGGAGGACCAGCGTGGTGTCCTTGCGCATGGCGGGCAGGTTGAGCAGGCGGCGGCGGGTTTTTAGATAGATGAGCCGGGTCATTTCCCCGTCGTCGATGGTGCCGATCCGCAGTCCGCAGGCGATGCGGATGCGGTTCATGAAGGTCTCGTGATTGGTCGCTTCGCTGAGGATGTTGGTGGCCACCGCGCGGGTGACGGCGTGGGGGTCGAGTCCGAGTTCGGCGAGGGATTTCTGATAGCCCTTGATGATGGAAACGACGCGCTCGGTGGTGGACGGGCTGATGACGCCGCTGCGGAAAATGTCGCGGGCGACCGGGGCGGGTTGCTCGAGGTAATCGACCGAGGTGAACGAGCCGTCTTCTTGGCGCTCCGCGACCATCATGGAGACCGAGCTGGCACCGATGTGTAGGGCGGTGAATAGGTTTTCGGCGACAAGCTCTTTTTTCGCGGATTTGGGGGCGGGCGGCATCGCGCAAAGACAACGCGCAATCGGGAGAGGTTCAACCCTCAATGTGTGACAAGATGAATCTTCCATGAGTCAGGGCTTGTCACGGGCGGCATCGCTGGCAATAAGACGCCCATGCCAGTCAAAGGAGCGTTGGAACGATATTGGGTGAAACCCGGTGCCCAGGTGAACTTGGTGAAAATCGACGGCAACGAGAAGGTTCTGTTCAAGGGGGTGGGCAAGGAGGAAATCCAGCGACAGTTCGACGAGCTGCAGGACGAGCTCCAGGAGTTGCAGAAACGTCTCTACGCGCAGAACAAACACCGCATTCTGGTCGTGATGCAGGCGATGGACACCGGCGGCAAGGATGGCTGCATCAAGCATGTTTTCTCACGGATCGACCCGCAGGGAATTCACGTCCGCTCGTTCAAGAAGCCGAGCGAGGAGGAATTGTCGTATGACTTCCTGTGGCGGGTGCATTCCAAGGTACCTCACCGCGGGCAATTGGTGATTTTTAACCGCAGTCACTACGAAGACATCATCGCCGTGCGGGTGAAGAAAATTTTCCCCGACGAGGTCTGGAAACGCCGCCAACGCCACGTCGTCGAGTTCGAACGAATGCTCGCGGAAGAGGGGACGACGATCGTGAAAATCTTCCTGCATATTTCGAAGGATGAGCAAAAGAATCGCCTGGAAGCGCGCCTAGCGGATCCAATCAAGCATTGGAAAATCAACCCGGACGACTTGGTGGACCGCGCGCGTTGGGATGATTTCATGAGAGCTTACGAGGACGTGATGCAGAAGACTTCCACCGAGTTCGCGCCGTGGTATGTGGTGCCTGCGGACCGGAAGTGGTATCGAAATCTCTGCGTCGCCCGGATCATGCTCGACACGCTCAAGAAGCTGAACATGGAGTATCCGGCCATCAACTGGGACCCGAAGACGATCAAGATCGAGGACTGATCCGAGGCGTTCCGTTCAATCGCCGGAAGGCGAGCGGCGCATGGATTTCTTCTGCGACAGATTCCGTTTGTCGGCCACGGAGCGGTTCTTCGAGTTCCGCGAGCGAGGTCGGTTTGTGCGGCGCATTTTTTCGATCGCCTGGGTTTTCGCGACCGCCTTGCCCTCGCGGATCGCTTCGAGCTGCTCGCAAAGTTCGCGCCGGGCGAGGAAGCGGTTCATCTCGCGCGATCGGTCCATCTGGCACTTGATGCAGACACCTGTGGGAAGGTGCTTTAAAAAAACGCAGCTCGATGTCTTGTTGATCTTCTGCCCGCCCGCTCCCGAGCCGCGCACGAATTTCTCCAACAGATCTGCCTCCGCGATCCCAAGCGCCGTCAGTCGCTGCTCCAGCGCGGCGAGTTTGTCGGAGGTGAGCGGACTCGGCATGGATTCAACAAGGCTGCGGAAACTTAAAATGACAAGGGAGTAAAAGCAACTTGACCCAGTTCGGGTGGAATCGTCTCTTCCCCGCGATGTCTCAACGGGCTTTGCGTGCCGGCCAATATCTCCTGATCGGAGCGCTCATCCTCTCGATGGGCGGGCATTGGGCGTTGCTCCAGACGATCGCTTGGGGAAATATGCTGGTGGATTTTTCCAGCCAATCCTCGATCTCAGAAGCGGTTGAAAAAACCTTCGACGGCGAGCATCCGTGCGCCTTGTGTAAGGTGGTGAAAAAATCGAAGAGCGAAGAGGAGAAGAAGCCTCTGCTCAAATCCGAAATGAAAATGGAAGTCATCTTGCCCGCTCCGGTCAAGGTGCCGTTCCCGCACGGCACGGCGCTCGTGTTCTGCGTGACGGAATATTCCGGTAACTTTGAGGATGTCTGTTTGGCCGTGCCGATGCAGCCGCCGCGAGCCGCGTGATTTCGCATTCGCTCAGGAAATTCTGACACGTTGGCAGTTCCAATGGACTGCCCGGCGTTGCCGGGGTTTTTCGCTGCAAACTATCAGGACGTATCCCACTGCGGACGTCCAGGCCGCTTTGGCCACACGATGCGAGGACGCATCGCGCTCCTTTTTAAATTCAAACTAACAATTCTCCTATGACTCTCAATCGTTCTATTCAAATTTCAATCAGTATTGTCGGCTGCGCTGGCGCGCAATCCACTCATCTCACGCCTCTCGTCGTCGAGGCCAGTGTCAACCCGGTTTCCAAGACGGTGCCGACTGCCGCCGAGAGCCGCAAGGAGCTCGCGAAAACTCCCGGCGGCACGGAAGTCGTCGAGGCCGGGCGCTACCTTCGCGGGCGGGCGAGCACGATGGCGGACACCTTCGCGCTATCTCCCGGCGTGGTTGCCCAGCCGCGCTTCGGCTCGGACGAGGCGCGCATTTCCATCCGCGGCTCCGGGATGCAGCGCACCTTTCACGGTCGCGGCATCCGGGTGCTGCAGGACGGCGTGCCGCTCAATCTAGCGGATGGCGGTTTCGACATGCAGGCAATCGATCCGTTGGCTGCGGATCATGTGAATGTCTGGCGCGGCGGCAACGCGCTGGCTCTCGGCTCCTCCACGCTCGGTGGTGCCATCGACTACATTTCCGCCACTGGGCTCTCCGCGCCGGGTGGCGCGATGCGACTCGAAGGCGGCTCATTCGACTACCTCCGCGCTCGCGTGGCACTGGGTCTCAGCGAGGGAAATACCGACGCCTATTTCAGCATTTCCGAGCAATATCAGGCTGGATTCCGGGAGCATGCGGAGCAGAACAACCAGCGCCTGTTCGGCAATTTCGGCTGGCGGATTTCAGATAGCGCCGAGACCCGGCTCTTCGTCACCGCCGTCCGTTCCCGGTCCGAACTTCCCGGCAGCTTGACGAAGGCGGAGCTGAACGATGATCCCTCACAGGCGGACGAGTCGCGCTTCGGGGCCGTCGCCTACGACAACCGGCGCGACTTCGAGCTCTATCGAATCGCGGACAAGACCACGGTGAGAAACGGAAACGACACCATCGAGTTCATCGCGGCATTCACTTACAAAGACTTGGATCATCCGATCACGCCATTCGTGGGAGTGATCGACCAGCTCACGAATGACACGCTGCTAGGCGCGGTTTTCACCCGCGAGGGGCAGCTCCTCGGCCGTGACAACCGCGCGCGGGCCGGCGCATTTTTCACCCGTGGGACGATTGATGCAGCCACGTTTAAAAACAACTTGGGCGAACGCGGAAAGTTGACCTCAAGCGCGGACCAGACCGCGACTAACATCGAAGGCTTTGTGGAAGATCAGCTCGCGTTGGGCCACGGATTGACGGGCGTTGCCGGGGCCACGGCCGCCAGCAATTGCCGTGAGAACGAGCAGCAGTTAGGATCTGCCGCGAGTTACGACCGCTCGTATGAAAGCGTCACGCCCAAGATCGGGCTGCGCTGGGATGGGGAGAATTACCAAGTTTTCGGCAATTTTAGCGGCAGTTACGAGCCGCCGTCTTTCTCGGAAACCAACGGTGCGCTCACGCCGAACGAGGCGCAGACGGCGAACACAATCGAGTTAGGAACTCGCGGCAGCTATGCGAATTTCCGCTGGGACGCCACGGTTTACGCCTCAGCAGTGAAGGATGAGTTTCTCTCTCTTACTAACAGCGCGGGAGTCCCTCTCGGCACGACCAACGCCGATCGCACGAGCCATCAAGGCGTTGAACTTTTCGGCGAGGCAGATTTACTCGGCAGTGCCTTGGAGGATCTGCCGGAAAACCGATTGTTCCTCCGTGGTGTGTGGACATACGGTCGTTTCAAGTTTGATGATGACTCGACCTACGGCGACAACACCCTCGCGGGGCTCCCGCCGCATCTGATCCGCGGCGAATTGATGTGGGAAAACAAGGCGGGCTACTACGCCGGGCCCACGGTTGAGTGGGTGCCGGTGAAGGCATATGTGGATCATGCGAACACGCTCAACGCGGATCCCTACGCGTTGCTCGGCTTCAAGCTCGGCCGCAGGTTGGAGAACGGCTGGTCGTGGTTTATCGAGGCCAAGAATCTCACTGACGAGCGATACGCCGCCACCACCGGCGTCGTCGCCAATGCTGGAGTTGATTCGGATAACAGATCCCGCAATTTCCTGCCAGGCGACGGTCGCGGTGTCTTCGCCGGGATCGAGTGGGCATGGTGACCTGTAGTTCGACCGCCGCCTCCTTTCTTATAAATCGATCAATTATTTGCACCCATGAAACCTTGGATTCGTAAAGCCCATCGTTGGCTTGGTCTCATTTTCAGCCTCACCCTGCTGCTTTCATCCGGCAGCGGCGTGATTCACACGCTGATGATGCGCAGCCAAGCACCGCCGCCTGCCGCTCGGCCCGCGACTCAGCTCCTCGACTCGTCGGCCATACGGCTATCTGTCGGGGAGTCCCTGGCGCGGGTTCCCGGTAATGCTGCCGCCTCGGCCATTAACTTGCGGATGATCGCCGGCCAGCCTCACTACCAGATATTTGCAGCTACGGGAATACCCTGCTATGTCAACGCCGTCACTGGAGCCTGCGATCCCTCGATGGACGAAGCCTATGGTGCGGAAATCGCCAGCGGTTTTCTCGGCGGTCAAGCGGTCAGGAAGGCCGATTACCTCACGGCATTCAATCGCGAATACATCGGCATCTTCCGTATTCTCCCGGTTTATCGGTTCGATGCCGCTGATTCCCGTGGTACCCGTGTTTATGTCTCCACAGTCACTGGCAGTGTCACGCGGCTCACCGACGATGGGAAACAACTGGAGGCCGACATCTTCACGCTCTTCCACAAATTCGGTTTCATCCGGAATAAGGATCTCCGGGATTGGAGTCTGATGCTCGTCACGGGCGCCACCTTTGCAGTGTCCGCTCTCGGAGTCGTTTTGTTCTTCCTGACCCGTCCGCGCGGGCGACGCAATTGAATCAGGCTACTTTTTGCCGAGCTCGGCGATGATCCGGTCGGTCCGGTGACCCGAATGAGACCGGGGCGGAGTTTGCCTGACTGCAAGCCTTGACGCCCGTGCCCATCATTTCCAAAGTCGAATCCTTTCCGATGTCTGACTCCACTACCCAGCCCGCCAAGCTCGACTTCATCCGCGAGATCGTCGCCGATGATCTCGCCACCGGCAAACATGCCAGCGTCATCACCCGCTTCCCGCCGGAGCCGAACGGCTACCTCCACATCGGCCACGCCAAGTCGATCTGCCTGAACTTTGGCATCGCCTTGGAAAACTCTGCCGCCGGGGCGAAGTGCCATCTGCGATTCGACGACACCAACCCCGAGAAGGAGGAAACCGAATACGTCGAGAGTATCAAGGCGGACGTGAAATGGCTCGGCTTCGACTGGGGCGACGACCTCTATTTCGCCAGCGACTACTTCGCGTTTTTCTACGACTGCGCCGTCCACCTCATCCAGCAGGGCAAGGCTTACGTCGAGCAACAATCCGCCGAGGAAATGCGCGCTAACCGCGGAAATCTCACCACGCCTGGCACGCCGTCGCCATTCCGGGACCGACCGGCGGTGGAAAGCCTCGACCTGCTTGCCCGCATGAAAGCCGGCGAGTTCAAGGAGGGCGACTGTGTCCTGCGCGCCAAGATTGATTTGGCCTCGCCGAACATGAACCTGCGAGATCCCGTGCTCTATCGGATCATGCACGCGCACCACCACAACACCGGTGACGCGTGGTGCATCTATCCGCTCTACGATTTCGCGCATCCGCTGGAAGACGCGCTCGAGCACATCACCCACTCGCTCTGTACGCTGGAGTTCGAGAATCACCGCCCGCTTTACGACTGGTTCATCGAGAACTGCCCGGTGCCGTCCAAGCCCCGGCAAATCGAGTTCGCTCGCCTCAATCTCACCTACACCATCATGAGCAAGCGCAAGCTACTCCAACTGGTGCAGGAGGGTCATGTGAGCGGCTGGAACGATCCGCGCCTGCCGACGATTTCCGGCTTGCGCCGCCGCGGTTACCCGCCGGAAGCGGTGGTGCATTTCTGCAAACGTGTCGGCATCACCAAATTCAGCGGCACCACGGATGTCGCGCTGTTGGAGTTCGACGTCAGGGATTTCCTCAACCACTCCGCGCCGCGCCGGATGGCCGTGCTCGATCCCGTCAAAGTCGTTCTTGAAAATTGGTCCGCCGAGCCATTTGCCAGCGTCGAGGTGGCCAACCATCCGCAGAACCCGGAGATGGGCAACCGAGACATTCCGATCTCCAACGAAGTCTGGATCGAGCGCGAGGATTTCATGGAAGTTCCCGAGAAGAAATTTTTCCGCCTCGGACCCGACCGCCACGTCCGGCTCAAAGGAGGGCACATCATCCGCTGCACCGGATTTGAGAAAGACGCAGAGGGCGTCATCACCCTCATCCGTGCGGAAATCCTGCCCGGCACCATCGGCGCAGACTCGCCGGAAGGCGTCGTTTGCAAGGCGGCGATCCATTGGGTCGATGTCGCCACGGGCGTCGATGCCGAGGTCCGCATTTATGACAGACTCTTTACCGAGGAGGATCCGGATAGCGCGGAAGGTGGGTTTCTCAGCGTCATCAACCCGGATTCGCTGAAGACGCTCACCGCGAAAATCGAGCCCGCGCTTGCCACTGCCGACGCCGGTTTCTCCTGCCAGTTCGATCGCACCGGCTATTTCATCGCCGACGCCATCGACCACCAACCTGCCGTGAAGCCCGTCTTCAACCGGACCGTCGCGCTCAAGGATTCCTGGGTGAAAAAGGGCGGTAGATAAGGAGTTTCGAACTTCGGTCCACCCGGGTTGATGGGACGTCAACCTTTCTTAATTGTGGAATGCGGTTTGACTCAAATCCTGAGATTTCAGAAAACCGTCAGAAGAGCAAATGATGATGAGGGGCAACAAGACGGTGGGCGTCCATTACGACCCTTGTTACGAGCGGCACGATACCGGGCCGGGTCATCCTGAATCGGCGGAGCGCTACCGGGTGCTGGAGGCCGCGCTGGCGACCTTGCCGCCGGAGTTTGTCAGACTGCCTCGGCGGCGGGCCTTGGTTTCTGAGGTGTTGCTCGCCCACGATCATCATTACCACGACTTGGTTTATCGGGACGTGGAGACGTTCGCTGACCGGTTGCGGACGGGCGACACGGCGATCTGTGAGGAGAGCTATGATGTGGCGCTGGAGGCGACCGGGGCGGTGTTGGAAGCGGTGGATTCGGTGATGCGGGGGGATGTGTCATCGGCATTCTGTGCCGTGCGACCGCCGGGCCATCACGCGACCGCGACGCGCGGGATGGGGTTTTGCGTTTTCAATCATGTGGCTGTCGCAGCGCGCTATCTCCAGTCGCGCCACGGGCTGCGGAAGATCGCGATTATTGATTGGGACGTGCATCACGGCAACGGGGGCGAGGCGATTTTCCTCGATGACCCGTCGGTGCTCTACATTTCCCTGCACGAGGAGAATATTTACCCCCACACGGGCGACGTCTCCGTGCGCGGATGCGGGGCTGGGGAGGGCGCGAATTTAAATATCCCGCTGCCCGCCAACTCGGACGGCGATTTCGCCCTACGGGAATGGCACGCGCAGTTGGAGCCGGCGGTGAACGCCTTCCAGCCTGACTTCCTGTTGATTTCCTCTGGCTTCGACGCTCGGGTCGATGACCCGATCGGCGGCTTGCGATGGACGGATGAAACGTTCGCGGAAATGACCCGGCGCTGCGTGATGCTGGCGGATAAATGGAGCAGCGGGCGAATCGTCTCTTCGCTGGAAGGCGGCTACAATCCGCGAGGCCTCGCGTCGGCGGCTCTG
The DNA here is from genome assembly GCA_041179105.1 of Verrucomicrobiota bacterium. Lineage (GTDB taxonomy): Bacteria > Verrucomicrobiota > Verrucomicrobiia > Verrucomicrobiales > Akkermansiaceae > Luteolibacter. The sequence goes on from JBEGUC010000020.1 coordinate 27,411, forward strand.
GCGCATGTCCGGGCGCTGGCGGGTGCGACATATACTGCCGCTCATGAAGATTTGGGTTTTGCGGGCTAAGGAGTGGCGACCTTATTGTCGCCTCTTCTCTGGGAAACGAGGAAGAGAGGGACAATAAGGTCCCTCCTCCCTATTTCACAAATCCTGATGCGCGGCTTCAGTCCAAGGATTTGGGACTTCTCAAGTGGGTTGGCGTTTCACAAGACTCGGGCATGCCAGAATCTGAAGGGTCCACGCTTGTCATCCTGCTCTCCTCTTGTGCCGGACTGCTCGTCTTGGCGTTATTTATGATCTTCCGGATTTCCGCGCGTTTGTCGCGGATTGAAAGCCTGCTTGCTCAAAGCACGAGTCATCCGGAATCGCCCGAGTCCGCGCCCTCTGCCGCAGAAACCTCGTCCGGCGGAGCCTTCGAGGCCTTTCTCAGCGAAGACCCGGGACGCCGCCAGCTGACCAAGGGCGAGCAGTTCAGCGCCTACCGCCGGTGGAGGCAGGAAAATGGGCTGAATTGGTCGAATTCGTCAGATTGATGGTCTCGCCGAGCGCGATTACAAATTCCCGCACATTTTATTTTTTACGTTGCATCACGTCGGTTCGTTTGCATCCTCCGCCCGTCCTTAACTTCCCCGTGGTTTTTCGGACATGGCTTGTGAAAAATTTCACAAGCTCCATTTTCTGAGCACTGCATCGCCCTTCTCATGGCAAATATTTTTCCCCGCTGGTCCAATCTACTGCCCCTAAAAATCGCTGTCTGCGCGGGAACCGCAGCGGCTGGCGTGGCGCTTGCATTTGCCTATTACGCCACGCCCAAGGCGCTGGTCGTCGGCTACCAGCCTTCGCAGCCGATTCCCTTTTCTCACAAAATTCACGTCGATCAATTGGGGCTGGATTGCCGTTATTGTCACTCATTCGTCGATGTTTCCGGCCACTCGAACGTGCCGACGGGCAGCACTTGCTGGAACTGTCACCAACACGTCCAGCGCGACAGCCCGAAGCTCGCTCCTCTCCATAAGTCGATGAATCCGACCTTCGCGGGCTACGACGGCAAGCCGATCGAGTGGGTGAGAGTCCACAAATCACCCGACTACGTTTATTTCAACCACTCGGCCCACGTGAACCGCGGGATTTCCTGCCAGAGCTGCCACGGCGACGTGAACAAAATGGAGGTTATTTACCAAGCAGAGCCGCACTCGATGGGTTGGTGCCTCGATTGCCACCGCGCGCCGGAGAAAAACCTTCGCCCGCTCGAAGAGGTCTATAATTTCAGCTACAACGCCGAAAACTACATTTCCAACAACCCGCAACTCGGCGTCAAGACGACCGAAGAGCTCGGTCTCAAGCTGAAGGAGCAATTCATGGTGAAACCCAAGGAAACTTGCGCCACCTGTCACCATTGATTCTCAAATCCGTTTTTCCAATTTTCACCTTTCCTGCAGTTTAACATGAGCAAGCGCATTTGGCATCATCCCGAAATTCCAGCCGACGAAACCACCGTCGCCTGGCGCAGTGCGGGGCAGCTTGAAGACACCGCGGAATTCCGCCAATGGCTCGACCGCGAGTTCCCGCAAGGAGCCGCAGAAATGGCGAATGAGGAGGAAGCGGAAACCTCTCGTCGCTCGTTCCTGAAA
>JBEGUC010000021.1:0-28881 GCA_041179105.1 Verrucomicrobiota bacterium
CGCAGGCGAGCACTTTCTGGACAAGTTTCCAGTGATCACCGCCGCGAGTTTTGAGGCGATCTTGAACGGCGGCGGGGTTGTCGCGGATGACGCGGATGTCGAGCATGGCGGCGCGACTCTCACGGGCTATGGGGTGGAGAATCAACCGAATTTTGAGCGAAAGCGGGATATCGTTCGATGAAGGTTCGCTCGACTTCGCTTTTTCAATCGACTTGATCCGCAGTTTCCGCTTTCCGAAGGAACGATGCAACGACACGCGGAATCCCCCGAAGCGATGGAAGCCCTCGGCCGGGAGGCGGCGGAATTGGCAGGACCGGGCTCCGTGATCGCCCTCGTCGGCGGCCTCGGCGCGGGGAAAACCCACTGGACCAAGGGATTCGTCGCGGGGATGGGCTCCACAGCGGATGTCACAAGCCCGACCTTCGGGCTGCTCCACGAATACCCCGGCGGGCGCCTGCCGGTGTTTCACCTGGATTTCTATCGGTTGGAATCCGCCGCAGAATTGATCGCGCTGGGCTGGGATGAATTGCTGGAGCAAAGCGGCGTGATCATCGCCGAGTGGGGCGATAAATTTCCGGAATTGCTGCCGCCGGAGACGGTTTGGCAGCACTTCACGGTGGAGGCGGAAGGCCGCCGGAGCGTGCGCCAAGGGGAAATTTAGAGAGCGGCGGCGGTCATGGCTGGACCGATCAATGGGCCGGCCATGGTTCCGACACCTTGCACCAAGCCGGTTGCGGAACGGACGAGTGCGCCGGGTATCCCACAGGAGCTGAGGGAAAGCATGACGATCGCCAGTGCCGCCCATTGAAAAATCCGTTGCATGGCCGGGAGCATGTCCACCGCCGATGCGGAGTCAAGCAAGCCTCTTAGCCCGCCGCTCCGGACTCGAAAAACAAGGTGAGTTCCTGGCGGTTGTAAGTGAGATGAGTCTTAGCGATGAGCTTGAGCCCGCCCGCAGCGGCGGAGTCCACGGCGGATTGAAAGAGCAAATTCATTTCGCTGAAGGTCGTGACGCCCGTGGTTTTGAGGGTGAAAATCACGAGACTGCGGGGATTGAGATTCTTCGACAAACGACCGACCTGACGGATGGATTCGAGCGGGTCGCCGTTCATGTCCGAGAGAATCGCGTCATAGGTCATGCTCGCGTTCGGCTTGAAGGCAGCCACGTCCATCAGGGCGAAATGCAGGCCCGGCTGCGAGTCGAGCCGCTTGTCGAGTGGAGCGCGGTCGATGGCGGTCACCTTGTAGCCGCGGCCGAGCAGCTCGGAAGTCATGCCGCCGGGGCTGGCTCCGAGTTCGAGCCAGTGGCGGCCTTTTTTGAGCGGAGGCCGGTGCATTTGCAGGTAATGGAGTGCTTCGGCGATTTTTGCGCCGGCGCGGCTGATCGTGTCCGGAGAGTTCTGACTGATGAACTTGGTGCCGCCCGGGTAGAATCCGTTGGATGCCTGCGGGCTTTGCATGCCGCAGAACAGGCCTTCCTTCCCGACGAGGCAAAACAGAGTCGCCCGCCCGCTGTCTTGGGCTTCTACGTCTTTGAACGCGGCGATTTCCGGGGAAAAAAGCTGAAGCGTCCGGCCGCGGAGATTGGAGGCGAGTGTCTTGTAATAGCGGTTCGTGGCGCTCGGATCGAGCTGGCCGATGAAGATCGCTTGCGGATTGCGGCCACCGAATTTCCGAAACATCGCCTGCGCCGCCTTTTCGACGAAGCCCTCCATTGTCTCAGGATTGCACGGCCAAGAATGGTCGATCGGCAGATTCCAGCGGAGATATCTGGCGGCTTCCGACTGATGAACGGCCGCCGGGTTCGGCGTCTGAATCAAATAATACTCACTGCCCAGCTTCTTGGAAATTTCCCCGCCGAGTCCTTTAACGATGTCTCCAGAACATTCCGCGAAAACCTCGGAAATACGAATCAGCCATTTTACGGGCGGCGGGGCAGGTGTGGTAGATGTCAAAATACGGGGATTTCTAAAGCGGGAGATACCCTGCCGCCGCAGCGGGCGCAACCCCTGTATTTCCCTTCAACTTCTCAGCGGCTGAGATCTTCCTGATACATCAGCTTAAAACCGCTCTGGTGGAGAACTGCCAGAGCAAATTCGTAGTCCTCGACGTGCATCGCCAGCATCGACTGCCCTTCGGGGCTCGGCATCAACGCGTAGGCGAAATCGATGTTCGTCTCAGCAATCATCAGCGTGTCGAGGCACTGAAGCAGCCCGGGGCCGGACTCGCGCATCGCAATTACGATCAACTCGCAGGTGGTGAACGGAATTCCTTTTTCCATGAACAACTGCTCGGTGCCATCCGGATCGGAAACCACCAACCGCGCCACCGTCGCGTCGCGCGAATCTTGGACGCTCAAGCCAATGACCTCGATCCCGAGGGAACGCAGCAGTTTCACCATCGCGGCCAATGCGCCGACGCGGTTGGGCAGCAAGACAGAGAATTGGCGGACGGGCTCGCCGTGGTCGATGATGGTGTCGGAATCCATAAAGTGAAATCTATCTCAACCACGCGGTCCGCGCAAGGGGATCGTCTGCACGGCACCGCTGGCGGTTTCCTGGATGACGATTTGGTTTGGGCGCACGTCGGAAATCAGGTATTCCGCGCCGTCGGCTCCTTTGAAACGTTGGCCGGGGGAAGCGAGATAGCGTTTGCCGGTGGCGGCGTCCTCCACCAGCGCGACCGGATCGTGGGCCTGAGAAGGCACGCCGGAAATCCACTCGCGCGTGCTGCCGGTGGAGCGGTCGCGGACTTCCACCACCGAGATTTCCGCAGGGCGGCCGAGGTTCAGCTTGCTGTCCTCCATCCGCCGTTGCACCCGCACGATGACGAGATTCGAGCCGGGGACTGGATCGCCGGCCCGGACGCGCACCTCGCGCGGGACGGTCCCGGTGATGCGCAGCGTGGCGGTGTCTCCCACGACGGATTTCACACTCACCGGCACCTCCTTTTCACGATAACGGCGCATCACCAGCGGCGGCATGGAAAACGACTCGCCCGTGGCAGGGCGTGCTGCGGGTGAATGACGCGACGGTTGATTTGCCACCGCAGCACTCAGCGTCTCGCCTGCGATCGGCTTAGAAGCGCCGCGCGGCGCATTTCCCACCGCAGTTTTCACGTCCACGGCATCCATCGATTTCGCGATTTCCACCGGAGATTCCAAAGCCAAATCTGCAGCAAGCGGCTCGCGGGCAATCAGCGCGGCGATCTCCGGGTGGCCCGATGCCGTCGCAATATCAGCCGCTGTCCGCCCGTCTGGATCGGTGGTAAATCGGCTGGCACCGATGTCGATAAGCAGCGTCACCGCATCCGCATGGCCGTTTTCTGCGGCGATCATCAGTGGCGTCCGCCCGTCTTCCATCCGCGCGTAAACCGAAGCACCGAAGTTCGTGAGCGAGTCGATCACGTCCGCCCGTCCGACCAGCGCGGCCAGCAAAAGCGCGGGATCGAGCTCCTCGCGACTGTAAGCGGCCAACTCCCCGACCGCGGCCGGACGGCCCTCGCGCACGGCAAGCATCAGCGGTTTGAAGCCGTCCTGATCTTTCAAACCCGGATCCGCGCCTTGGCGCAACAACCAGCGCACCATCTCCCTTTGATCGCCCAACACCGCCGCCATCAGAGGCGTGCGCCCTGCCGCGCCGCGAAGATCCACCGCCAGACCGCGATTGAGCAGGAAATCCGCCGCGCCCTGCGCCCCGGTAGCCGCCGCCGCATGCAGCGCTGAGTCCCCTGCCCCGTTCCGGCTATCGGCCGCAAATTTTCCTGCAATGAACTTTTTCAGCGCCGGAACATCGTTCTCGCGGCTGGCGCGGAACCAATCCTCCGTCGTCAACTGATAGCCGGCCTCGCCAAGATCCGACTTCACCGTCTCCCCGCGCTTCTTGCAGGACGGCAGCAGCACCAGGCAAAAAACGATTGCTGCCAACTTTTTCCAAATTCCGTTCATAGCGCGTAATTACTTCAGTCTTCCTAAGCATTCAACCCTGAACCTTCCGCAGGCTCGATTCCGGAAATCCGGCACACACCCTCGCGGATCGTGAAGCACACATTGCATCCGCACAGCGAAGCGCCGAAGACCCGCTCCGCATCCGCCGCCTGCGTCGCCGGCCGCGGATCCAGCGACAACGCTTCCAACAACACCGCCCGCGCCCGCTTGGGCAAGCGCCCGAAATTTTCCGCAGCAGTCGCCTCGACTTCCACCGGCAACCGCGAAATTGCCTCCCCAGCATAGCCTCCCGTCGCCTCCGGAAGTGCCTCGGCGTAAGGCAAATACGGCTTCACGTCATACACCGGCGTGCCATCCAACAGATCCAGCCCACCGAGCAACAGCACCGGCGCGTCCGCGCACGTCGTCTCAATTCCCTCCAGCCGCACCAGCGAAAGCCCAAGCCCGTTTGGCCGGAAAGTCGAGCGGCTGGCGAACACCCCGATCCGCTGGTTCCCGCCGAGCCGCGGCGGGCGGACCGTCGGTTTCCACCCCTGCGCCACCGTTTCATGAAAGCCGAAAACCAGCCACAAATGCGAAAACCCCTCAATCCCACGGACCGCCTCCGGGCTGCGATAAGTCGGGTGAAACACCAGCCTGCCCCATGCGCTCGGGCACAAACCCGGCTGCCGTGGGACCGCGAATTTCTCGCCGAAACACGAGCGAACCGTGCCGATGGGATCGATAGTCATAACGCCGCTGAGTTTAGTTTTTAGGAAATGACGACGGTGGTTCACGGCCATTTCATCTGAAGCAAAAGCTTACTTTTTCGAGAAATCGCGGATTTTGATGTTTCGATAGAACACTTGGTTGCCGTGGTCCTGAAGCAGGATGTGGCCTTCCGTGAGTTCACCGAAGTTCGGCCAAATCTTGTATTTGCTGATCGCCACGAGATCGCGCCATTCCTTGCCGCCGCGCTCGATCTCGATGGTTTTTTCGCCGTTGAGCCAATAGGTGAGGCGCTTGTTATCCGATAAGATGCGGGCGTGATTCCATTCTCCGACAGGCGTGACCTTCTTAGTGGCTGGCGCAGTTTTCATATCGTAAAGCGAGCCGATGGTGCGGTTGCCGTTGCGTCCTAGCTTGGCATCCGGGTGGCGCTCGTCGTCGAGGATTTGGAATTCCGGCCCGATGGCGGAACCGGGGCCTTTGTTCAGATCGGGATCGACGAAAGTTTTGATGCCGCTGTTTGCGCCGGGGGTGATTTTGAATTCAAGTTGCAGCTCGAAGTTCGAATACTTGGCCTGGGTGATAATGTCGCCTGCGGAGACGGATTCGGCACCGCCGGTCTCGTTGATGATCAGCACGCCGTCTTTGATTTCCCAGCCGCCGGCGGGGAAATCAGGACCACGGACGCTGCGCCAGCCTTCGCTGGTTTTGCCATCCCACAGCAGACTCCAGCCCGCCGCTTTTTCCTCGGCAGAAAGCGTGTTGGCGGCCAGATCTTTGCCGTTGAACAGGTCTGTCCAGCCATCGGCAGCCATGGCGAAACAGCAAGTCACGATGATTATGAATGAGTTAAAAAAATATTTCACGCGGGTTTCTTGGTGGTAGTCGAGAAGCATCAGATACGAAGCAATCTCCGCGATCTTGCAATCTCGGTCAAAATTGGCAATCCCCCGCCGCCGAGCAAGACCCCATCAGCAGAGCCGGACTAGGTCCTTGATGGACTGGCCCCAGAGGAAAAATAGGCCGCGCTTGGAGTATTGGAAATGACCGTCGCCGGTGAGCCGGATGAGGCCGGCGGCAAGGTTGTGATCCACCTGCGTGCGCATTTCCTGCTCGATGGAATTTTCGATTTCCTCGGGGTCCGGCATGCGCAAGCGAGCCGCCGGGATATTCTCGCGGAGGAGGTATTTCCGGTGGTCGGCTAAAATTTGGTGAAAGCAACTGCGCTCGCACGGGACGTAATTCCACTGGATCTTCGGCGGGCACTGCAGCGTCGGCGCGAAGGGGAAATTGGTGGTGCGCCAGATTCCGCCGTCCGTGTCGTGCGAGGTGATGGTGATGAACGCGAAGGCCACATCGCTCTGTTCACACAGGCAAACTGCGGCGACGGCGCGCTCTTCCGGATGCCAAAAGAGCCGGAAAAACTGCTGCATCCCAGCCCAGTCCCACCCGCAGTCCGAGACGTGCTCGAAGCCCGCTTCCTCCATCGCTGCCGCCGCTTCGTTGGCGTTCGGGAAAAACGACGGACTCGGCACTTGCTGGTAGCGCAGCCGGTTGTTGAGCGGCAGACGCATCCGCCGGATGCGGGTGAGCAGCTCGATCCATGGCAGGAAAAACCACAGCACCGCGCCGAGCAAGCCGCCGAGCAAACTGCCCGTCAGGAAATAGAACAGACAAGAACTCGCCGCCAACAACGTGAGCGCCCCGAGCTTGCGCAGGCCACCCGTCCGCGCCGAGCGCAGCGCCGCCGCCAAGATCAGCAGGCCGATGACAATTAGACTTTCACGCATTAGAATCGAGTGGCAGGGGATTTACCGTAACGGCATAGGTTACGAGTTCCACCGCTACCCGAGCCGCGCAAGAACTTGTTTTGAGCAATCATGAAGGTTTCATCCCCAAGACTGGCCCAACAACTCGCGCAATCTCGCCGGATCCGTCGCCGAAGTCTTCGCCACGAAACCCCGCGCATGCGCGAAATGAACATCCTCGCAGCTCTCGATCCGGGTGAAATCCAAGCCCGGATGATCGTTGTGGCGGGAGAGCCCGAAACCCGCGCCGCGGCGGTCCGGATAGACCAGCCCCACCACCTCGCTCGCCGCCGGATGGGACTCGATGAACCGCGCCAAGCCCGACGACGGCTCATCCGGCATCGGCTCGGTGCGCGGCATATATAATACCTTGAACGACCCAGTCGGCGTCTCGATTTCCCAAAATTCGCCCACGGTGCCGATGAAATTCAGCCGCTCACGCAGACTTTTCAAATACCCGAGCAAGTCCTGGCCGATCCAGCGCATCACCTCCCAAAGCGGCTCGCCCGGCTGCAACTCCTTTGTCCCGGCGAAGCGGCGGAGCAAAGTGACATCAATCGGCGAGTTCAGTTTGAACAACGTTTCGCGCGCCACGCCCAACCAGCGCGCCGTCTCGACCGGCCCGCGCGTGTCGAACCATTCCGCCGGCTCCAGCCAGTCGCAAAATTTCCGCGCATCCTCGTAAACCCCAAGATACTGCAACACCAAACTCAGCGCGCACAGCGGCGGATGATCCTTCGGAAACTGGTGGTGATCGAAATTTCCCCGCTCCGGCGCGTGCTCGTGGCCGACATCGACCACGGCGGTGGAGAGATCCGCCAGATCGGCATCCGTCGGTTCGCGGCGGACAATGGTCACCGGATTCTCGGCGAGTAGAAGGCAGCAGGCCAGGAACTCGTCCTTATGCGAGCCGCCGGGGTGAGTGAGAATTTTGGAAAAAGTCATGCGGAGTTCGGTGGAAGGACGGCACCTTAGTCGGTCCCGGCGTCATGGGAAGTTTTTTGAAATCGCCCTTCCCGCGTGCCTTTTTCACGTCAGCTTCATTCAGGCTTCACCGAAGTCGGTCATTCATTCTGCCAACCATGCAACCCGCCACCTTCTGCCGCCAACTTCGTTACTGGACGTTCCACTGCCTCATGAACGCCCTGCCCAGCTTCACCATCGCGGCAGTTTGGCTGAAATTGCGCGGCCCCCTCGCCGTGTTCGCGATGCTCGCCGCGATCGGCACCTTCATCCTGCTTTACGCCACGCTCACCTCGCTCCACGGCCCGCTCGCGGACTCCAACCACGTTTTCTCACGCGCTCTTAAGCTCGGTGCCAAGATCCGTGCGTGGATCTCCGGTTTGTCCCTGCTCGTGCTGCCATTTGAAAATCTCATCATATTCACTCCGGATTTCTGGTGCGGGTTTCTCTCATTCGGACTGCTCAACCGTGCCGTAGAACTTTTTCAACCCGGCACTAATTCCTTCAACTTCTTCAATGACAATGCCGCCGCCAAAGGCTTTCTACCAATCTACGCCACCACCCTGCTGGAGGGCTTCATCCTCTCCTTCATCCTGCTGATGATTTCCTTCTTCGCCGTGATTTCCCTCCAGTCCCGCGACCGCCGAAAGCTCTTCGCGGATGCAAGAACGCCAAGTCAAACAGAAGACAGATCATGTTTGTGAGGATTCGAAATTGATTTCAAAAACCCCATATCCAGTTTCCTTGGCGTTCTTGGCGGTTCATGTCCTTCCCGCCACAAGCATCCGCCGCAATTATCCCGAATCCCGCCTTGCCATCCCGGTGAAAACCGTGCATAGCCCGCGCCCCTTCGCACGGAGGCCGTCCCTTATCCAATCGTTCCCATGTCTTTGAAAATTCGAAATCTTGCCATCATTGCCCACGTTGACCATGGGAAAACTACCCTCGTTGACCAGCTTCTCCAAGCGGGCGGCACCTATCGTGAAAACCAAGCCACCACCGAGCGGGCAATGGATTCCATGGACCTCGAACGCGAAAAGGGCATCACCATCAAGGCGAAAAATACCGCCATTCTCTGGGAAGGCTACACCATCAACATCGTTGACACCCCGGGCCACGCCGACTTCGGTGCCGAAGTGGAACGCGTCATGAAAATGGTCGATGGCGTGCTCCTCGTCGTCGATGCCTCCGGCGGCCCACAAGCCCAAACTCGCTTCGTGCTCCGCAAGGCGATGCAAGAAGGGCTCAAGCCCATTGTCGTCATCAACAAGATCGACCGCCCACTCGCCACCCCCGAAAAGGTCCACGACCAAGTCCTCGAACTCTTCCTCGACCTCGATGCCGACGACGAGCAATTCAACGCCCCCTTCGTCTATGGCTCCGCACGCGACGGTTATTTCATGGACCATCCCGGCGACGAGCGGAAGGACTGCATTCCCCTTCTCCGCAAAATCATCGAGCACATCCCCGAGCCGAAAGCCGATCCTGAGGCACCATTCCTCATGCTCGTTTCCAACATCGAGTGGGATGAATACGTCGGCCGCGTCGCCGTCGGCAAAGTCCTCGGTGGCAGCGTGAAAAAGGGCGACACCGTCTTCCTGCTTCGCCAAGACGGCAGCAAGGTCCAGTCCAAGGTCCTCAAAACCTTCACCTACTCCGGACTCGCCACCGCCGACTCCGATGGTTGCGGCGCAGGCGGCATCGTCGGCATCGCCGCCGGCATTGAAAACATCGACATCGGCGAGACCATCGCCGGCAGCGCTGACCAAGAGCCACTTCCCTTCGTCGCCATCGATCCGCCGACCGTTTCGATGCAATTTTCCATCAACGACGGCCCGCTCGCCGGCAAGGAAGGCAAGCACGTCACCTCCCGCGCCATCCGCGAGCGCCTGATGCGTGAGTTGAAGACAAACATTTCCATCACCGTCGAGGACACCGACATGTCCGGCGTCTTCAACGTATCCGCCCGCGGAGCCATGCAGATCGCCGTGCTCGTCGAGCAAATGCGCCGCGAAGGCTTCGAAGTGCTCGTCTCCCGTCCCGTCGTGATCTATCGCCGCGACGACAACGGCAAGCTCCTCGAACCTTACGAAACCCTCTACGTCGAAGCTCCAGGCGACTACACCCAAGGCATCCTAAAAATCCTCATGAACCGCAAGGGCCTCATGGAACACATGGACACCGAGGCTTCCGGCCGCGTCTTCATCCAAGCCACCATCCCCACTCGCGGGCTGATCGGCTTCGAGACCGAGCTCGTCAACCTCACGTCCGGTCACGGCATCATGAGCCACTTGTTCAAGGAATACGCCTTGCACGCTGGGGAAATCCAGAACCGCACCACGGGCACGCTTGTTTCCATGGATTCCGGCACCGCCACCCCGTTCTCCCTGCAAACGCTTGAAGACCGCGGCATCCTCTTCGTCGCTCCCGGCGATGCAGTTTACGGCGGCATGCTGGTCGGTGAAAATCCTCGCGTCGGAGACCTCCCGGTCAACCCCGTGAAGGAAAAGCACCTCGACAACATGCGTTCATCCGGCAAGGACAAAACCTCCAAGCTCACCCCAGCGCTGCGCTTCTCCCTGGAGCGCGCCATCGAATACATCGATGCCGACGAACTCGTGGAAGCCACCCCGCTCAACATCCGCCTGCGCAAGCGCATCCTCGATGCCAACGTCCGCAAGCGCTCGCAAAAAGGCACCGAAGACCGCGCCGCCCGCTAATCCGTGACGGCGGTTTCCAGCCGCCAAGCCCTTCCAAAAAAGCCTCTCGTGCAAACGAGAGGTTTTTTTGTATCCAATCGAAAAGGCCATTCAAAAGCCAGAGTGACCTCGCTCACCTTGGACTTCGCCCGCAGCAGGGATGCTATTCCGATGACCTTCATCGGGGCGGAGAATGCCACGCGACATCGTGCACGACCCTCCGAGCAAGAGGTAACGAGGTCCCGATATCGTGCACCCCCTCACCTGCCGGCCAATCAACATCCAGCCTTCTTCTCTTCACTTCGATGTTCAATGTTGGGAGTTCGATGTTTGATGTTCATCTCTGCCCTCAAGGTCTTTCTCAGTCGCGAGTTTTGAAACGGTTGAGGTGCGAGGAGATCCTGACAAGCGAAAGCCGGGTCGGGGATCGGTCCTTGCGTTTCTGGATTCATCAGTTCAGAAGAAACTTCCGCCGCCGCTTCGAGCACCGCCCGCAGAATGCTGGCCCTGCGGCGGGCAAAGAAAGGAAGAATCCCCTTCTTATCCATGGTTTACAAGTAAACCGCCGCCACGCAGCATTCAGCGCATGCGCTTCTGCCACACCCTTCCTCTGCTACTCGTCCTCACCGCCTGCGAGCCGCGAAAATCCGAACCCGCCGCCCAAGCACCCGCCGCCCCCGCTGAGCGGATCGCGCCGCCCCGCGCCGACCTCAAGGCCTCCGTCGTCCGCATCAACGCCACCCAGCAATCCTGGAATCCCGGCCAACCTTGGGAAAAAAACCCACCGAACCAGCGCCGCGCCCTCGCCGCCATCGTCGGCCCGCAGCGCGTCCTCACCACCTCCGAACTCGTCGCAGACGCCACTTACCTCGAGTTCGAATCGCCCGACGGCACGCATTTTGCGCAAGCCAAAGTCATCGCCGTGGACTACGAGGCGAACCTTGCCCTGCTAGGCCCCGCCGACGAAATGGAAGGCAAGCTCCTGTTTGAAAAAACCACCCCGCTGGCGATCAACGCGCCACCCAAAATTGGTCAAGCTCTCGAAATTTTACAAATCGAGGAAAACGGCCAGACACTGCTCACCCCCGGCAGCCTCCAAAGCACCGACGTCACCTCCAATTTCCTCCCCGGCCACGGCTTCCTCACTTATCTCGTCAAGGCGTCCATGCAGAGTGCCGCCAGCAGTTATTCGCTACCCGTTGTCCACGAAGGGAAACTCACCGGCGTGCTCATCAGCTACAATTCCAAGGACCAGATTTGCGACGTCGCTTCCACCGACATCATCTCCCGATTCCTCCAAGAAAGTGCGGACGACAACTATCAGGGATTCCCCAGCCTCGGCATTTCCATCGCCCGCACCGAAGACGCGTCTTTCCGGCAATGGTTGAAACTCGCCGACGACCAAGGCGGGCTCTACATTCAGTCCGTCCGTAAGGGCGGTGCTGCCGAGACCTCAGGCGTCAAAAAAGGCGACGTCCTGCTCGCCATCGGCGGCCAAGCCATCGACCGCCGCGGATACTATCAGCACCCGCACTACGGCAGTCTGTTCTGGGGCCACCTCATCCGCGGGGAGAAATCCACCGGCGAGTCCGTCACCCTCTCGCTGCTTCGCGAAGGGCAGCCGCTAGAGCTCAAACCCGTCCTCACCCGCGAAGAAGAAAACGCGCGCCTCGTCCCCGGCTACAACTTTGGTAAAGCCCCGAATTTCCTCATCAAGGGCGGCCTCGTCTTCCAAGAACTTTCCCGCCCGCTGATGGAAGCCTACGGCGAAAACTGGCAGAGTCGCGCCCCTCTCAATTTCCTCGACGCGCTGGAAAACCCCGAGAAATACGAGGGCAAGATGAACCGCGTCATCTTCCTCAGCGGCTCCATCCCCACCCCCGCCACCGTCGGCTACGAAAGCCTGCGCAACCTCATCGTCCGCAAAGTCAATGGCAAGGAAATCAAGGACATGCAAAGCCTCATCGCCGCCTTCAAGGGCAGCATGAACGAGCGCCACTCCATCGAATTCGCTGAAGAAAACTTCACCGTCTATCTCGACGACGCAGTCGCCACCGGCGTGGACGCCCAACTCCTCCAGCGCGGCATCTCCCGCCTGTCCCGCGCAGAATGAGCGATCTAATGCGGCACAAAGACCTTGTACTTTCGTGCCAATGCAGACGCATCCCGCTCCCGCAGGTCAGGTTAGTTTCAAGCTGAAAGAAGATTGCTGAAAATCTCCCACCCCCGCTATCACCGGGCATGACTCACACGCCTCCTGTTGCATTGACCATCGCGGGCTCGGATTGCTCCGCCGGGGCCGGAATCCAGGCGGATTTAAAAACCTTCCAGCACTTCGGCGTCCACGGACTCACCGCCGTGACCTGCGTGGTCTCGGAAACGGCGAACATCGTGCGCGCCGTGCATCCGGTACCCGTGGCCATCGTGCGCGACCAAATCTCACTGCTGCTAGAGAGCTTCCCGGTTGCCGCTATGAAAACCGGCATGCTCTTCTCCGCCGCCCACGTGACCGCCGTCGCGGAAATTTTGCGAACCCACCCGCGCGTGCTGCTTGTCATCGATCCGGTCATGATCGCCTCCACCGGAGCGCCCCTGCTGGAAGCGGACGCCATCGCGGCCTATCGAGAATTCCTGCTGCCGCTGGCCCGTGTCATCACCCCGAATCTGCCCGAAGCCGAGGCCCTGCTCGGCGAGCGGATCGCCGACGAATCCGCACTGGAACCCGCCGCCCGCCGACTGTCGGAAATTTTCGGCACCGCCGTCCTGCTCAAAGGCGGGCACCTCGACGGACCGGAGTGCCTGGACCTGCTCGTCGATCAAGGCCAAGTTTATCGCTTCACCGCCGCGCGGATTCCCGTCGCCGGCTCGCACGGCACCGGCTGCACGCTTTCCGCCGCCATCACCGCCGCCCTCGCCCACGGCGAATCACTTCCCCGCGCCGTTGAATCCGCCAAAAACTTCCTAGGCGAAACCCTCCGGCACTCTTATCATTTCCAATCTCCCGGCGGCGAAATTCTCCACGCCCTCAATCAAGGCAGCACCTTCCAGAAAAACGAGGCGTGACATCATTTCTCCAACCCGTAACTTCTCCGAACCTTCTTTCTGCATCCGCCCACTATGGATAATCCTCTCCACACCCTTGGCTACAAGGTTCTTAACGCCTCGCTTGAAGCCGATTCCGCCGACCAAGCGGATTCCGCCAAATTTTCCCGCCGCGGCTTCATGCTGCTGGCCGCCTCACTCACCAGTTGTTCCGCCGCCGCCCCCTTGAAACCGGAAGGCGCCGCCCCGGTCAAAACAAGCGCCAATTCCGGCTACCGCACACCATCCCTCCAAGGCCCCGTCCCGCGCAATCCAGACATCGCCCAAGGCTCGGATTTCTCCAAAAACGCAGGCATCACCTTCACCCGCGTCATGGTTTCCGGGAACTACATCGCCATCACCTTCGACGACGGCCCGCACCCGCAAAACACCCCGCGCCTGCTCGATATGCTCCGCGCCCGCAACATTAAGGCCACCTTCTACGTCATCGGCCGCAGCGTGGAACTCTATCCACAAATCGTCCGCCGCACCGTCGCCGAGGGCCATGAAATCGGCAACCACACCCACACCCACCGCCTGTTAAGCAAACTCAGCGACTCCGAAGTCCGCTCCGAGCTCAGCCGCTGCCAAGACGCCATCGGCCGCGCCGCCGGGGTCCGGCCACGCACCATGCGTCCTCCCTACGGCGGCCTGCTCCAGCGCCAACGCGAACTGGTCCACGCAGAATTCGGTTATCCCACCATCCTCTGGTCCGTCGATCCGCTCGACTGGAAACGCCCTGGCCCCAGCGTTGTCACCTCCCGGATTCTCAGCGGCACCAACGCAGGCGGCATCGTCCTCGCCCACGATCTCCATTCCCAAACGGTCGATGCCATGCCCGCCACCCTCGATGGACTGCTCCGCCGCGGCTTCAAATTCGTCACCGTTTCCCAATTGCTGGCGATGAAAACCGACGACGCCACCGCCCAAGCGGCCGTGACTCCTTCCTCCCACTGAGCCACACGATGTTCGGCGAGCGCTACTTCGCCACGCGCGAGCGGCTTTCACAAGTGATGCACGGCGTCGCCGAGCTCGCACTCGAAACCGCCGCCGACCTCAGAGGCAGCCTGCCGCTGGAGGAAATCCAAAACGGCCTCGGCCCGCCCTTTCTCTTCGTCGTCGTCGGCGAGGTCAACGCCGGCAAGTCCACCCTCCTCAACGGCCTCTTCGGCCACGACCTCTGCCCGGTCAATGTCCTGCCAGAGACCCACCGCGTCACCTGCTATCAGCATGGAAACTCGTCCCGCGACATCGAGATTTCCCCGCTCCACGAGGAGCGCCACCGCCCGCTCGAATTCCTCCGCAACTTCACCCTGATAGACACCCCGGGCACCAACGCCACCGTCCGCGACCACTCGCAAATCACCACCCGCTTCCTGCCTACCGCAGACCTGATATTTTTCGTCTTTCCGGTCACCAACCCGTGGGCGGCATCCACTTGGAATTTCATCTCGGAACTCGCCCCCGAGACCCTCCAACAAGTGGTCCTCATTATCCAACAGACCGACCTCCGCGAACCCGCAGACATCCATGTGATCCGCGGCCACATGGCAGACCTGTCAATGAAACGCATCGGCCGCGTACCGCCGATTTTCGCCGTCTCCGGCAAGCTCGCCTGCGAGGCCAAGCGCGCCACGCCCGTCGCCGCCGAACTTCTCAAAGCCAGCGGCTATCCCGAGCTGGAAAGCTTCATTGCAAAAAACGTCTGCGAATCCCCCCGCCGCCAAAAAACCATCGAAACCTGGCGCAGCCAATCCGCCGCCGCCCTCCGCGCGGTGGAAGACCACGTCGAAAACCAAAGCCATGCGCTCAACTGCCACGGCCGTTTCCTCAACACCGTCGAGCGCGAAATCGACGACATCCGCGAGCGCTTCGTCGTCCGCCTGCCGCGTCATCTGGCAAGCGTCGCCGAGGTTTTCGAAACCGAAGCCGTCTGGATTTCCAAGCGTCTCCAGCGCCGGCTCGGCGTGATTCCCTCGTTTTTCCGGCTCTTCGTCGGCGATCGCACCGGCCCCGCCATCGAAGCTATTTTCGTCGAGCGCCTGCAAGCCGCCGTCGAAGCGGTCGCCGTAAAAGACGGAGTCGAAGTCGTCGAAGTCTGCCGCAGCCATTGGCACGAACTCGGCGAGCGCGTCAAGGAGGAGATGGCCGTGGATCTCGGCAGTACCGATCCTCTCGACGCCACCCTCGCCGCCGCGCAAACACGCTTTGTCCAGCGCCTCGGCCGCGCCGCACGCCAGGGCATTGGCAACCTCAAAGTCCGCAACCAGCTCGACAAAGACCTCCGCCGCCGCAACCTCGCGCTCAAATCCTTCGCCTTCATGGCACTGCTGCTCACCGCCGTCGGCGCGAGCTGCGGAGCCCTCAGACTCCCATGGCTGCCACTGGTTTTCTGCAGCCTCGCCGCGCTATTTCTGCTCGGCGGCATCCTCACCGCCTGGGTCACCCGCCAGTCCATCATCGCCGATTTCCAACAGCGCCTGCTAGACACCTGCGGCGGCTTTGCCAGCACCCTGCGCTCGGACTACGAGGAAGCCCTCCGCGTCTTCTTCCGGGATTACGCCTCCTCCCTCAACGCCGTCAGGACTCACCTCGTCAGCGAAAAGCAAGCCATCGAGCCACGCCTCAAACGCTGGCAGGAACTTTTCCTCACCCTCAAGGCCATCGAGCAGGACCTTTAAAAACGAAAAACCGCAGGCCGGTGAAACCAGCCTGCGGCGTTGGATTAAATCGATCCGTCGCAGATCACTCAGGTGCAGGAGCCGGTGGCGGACCGCCAGGACCGCGCTTACCATCCGGACCGCCATGGCGCATCGGAGGAAGTTCCTCACCGGCGTCGCGAGCGACCTTGGCCTCTTCGCGGCTCAACTTGCCGTCCTTGTCAGCATCATATTTTTCAAGCAACGCCTTGTGACGGGCTTGCATGTCCGCCTTCATCGACTCTTTCTCCGTCTCGGAAAGCTTGCCGTCTTTATCGGCATCATACTTCTCGAGCATCTTCGCTTTGCGCTCTTCCATTTTCGCCTTCATCTCCTCACGCATGGCCTTCTTCTCGTCATCAGAAAGCTGGCCATCCTTGTCCGCGTCGAATTTTTCGAGCACTTCGGCAGGAACTTCGCGCTTCGGCCCATCCGGGCGTTTTGGTTTTTCTTCGGCGGTGGCAAATGTGCAGGTCCCGATGAGGGCACCGAGGGTGATGAGTGTGGTCGTTTTCATGGTTGGTTTTCGGTTGGATTAAGGAGACTCATTGATGGTCTCGAATACCCATCAAACCTCGGCTCCCAAAAAAGGTTGCGCGACATTTGATGAATGAGTTGCCACTTCCACCGCAGCCGTCTTGGATTCCGCCTGAAAATGGCCGATCATCCGCAGCCTCCCACCCAGTCGAAAGCGCTCGTCTTCGCCCGCCGCAGCGCCAGCACCCTGTTCCTCTGGGGACTCGTCACGGCCATCTTTGTCAGCGGTCGCTCGCTAGGCGTGCTCGGCCTCATCGGCGTGCTCGCCATGATCGCCACCGTCGAATATTTCCGGATGCTCCGCGCCGCGTCCGTGATGTGCTTCCCGCGTTTCGGCATCCTCCTTGCCGCCTTTTATTGCGGCGGCCTCTACTGGCATTTCTGGCAGGGCGGGAAATCCGTCCCGCAGGACATCGACGCCTTCGCCGTCTTCATCGCCATCGCCGGCTCCTTCACCCTCCAACTCCGCTATCCCATCCGCGGCATTGACGCGCTGCTCGCCGTGGCCGCAAACCTGCTAGGATTCGTTTACATTGCCTTCCTCTTCAACTTCGCCGCCCGCATCACCTTCATGGACCCGCAGGTGCATGCCATCCCCGGCTTCGTCAGCAGCTCCGGCGCGTTCCTGCTGCTCTGGCTGCTCGCCGTTACCAAATTCACCGACATGGGAGCTTACATCGTCGGCTCGATGATCGGTCGCCACAAAATGATCCCCCACGTCAGCCCCGGAAAAACCTGGGAAGGCTTCGGCGGTGCCCTGCTCTTCTCACAGCTCGCCGCTTGCGGGCTTTACCTCCTGTTTCCCGAAAAGCTCGGAATCTTCCACCACTTGGGCCACGTCGTCGCCCTCGGATTCCTCCTCGCCATCCTCGCTGTCATCGGCGATCTGGCGGAAAGCGTGCTCAAGCGCGCCATCCACGCCAAAGACTCCGGCAGCATGCTACCCGGCATCGGCGGCTCCCTCGATCTCATCGACAGCATCTGCTTCACCGCGCCCGCGCTCTATTTCTACCTGAAATGGGTTCTCCTCCCCGCCGCATGAACGCCCCGCCCCGCAAACGCCGCGTCGTCCTGCTAGGCTCCACCGGCTCCATCGGTTGCTCCACCCTCAAGGTTGCCCACGAGCTGCCCGGTGAGATCAAAATCATCGCCCTCGCCGCGTCCCGCAACATCGAAAAACTCGCTGCCCAAGCCCGCGAAACCGGCGTCCGCCACGTCGCCATTTACGACGCCACCCAGGAAGCCGCCCTCCGCGCCCTGCTCCCCGCCGATGTAAAAATCCACCTCGGCGCGGAAGGCCTGCTCGAACTCGCCACCCTCGCCAGTGCCGACGTCGTCCTCATCGCCATCGTCGGCACCGCCGGACTCCACCCCGCGCTCGCCGCCATTGAAGCCGGCAAAGACCTCGCCATCGCCTCCAAGGAAATCCTCGTCATGGCCGGTGAAATCATCACCGCCGCCGCCACCCAGCGCGGCGTCAAACTCCTCCCCGTCGATAGCGAGCACAACGCCATTTTCCAATGCCTCGACGGCCACCGCGGCGGCAAGGCCGAGGTCACCCGACTCATCCTCACCGCATCCGGCGGCCCCTTCCGCACCCTGCCCTCCGATCAAATTCCCCACGTCACCCTCGCCCAAGCCCTCAAACACCCGACTTGGGAAATGGGCCCGAAAATCACCATCGACTCCGCCACACTTTTTAACAAAGGCCTCGAAATGATCGAAGCCCGCTGGCTCTTCGGCATCGGCATGGAGCGCATCGACGTCGTCGTGCACCCGCAGAGCATCGTCCACTCGATGGTTGAATTCACCGATGGCTCCGTGCTCGCCCAGCTCAGCCGGACCGACATGTGCTTTCCCATTCAATACGCCCTCACCTGGCCACGGCGCGTCAAAGGCGGCCTCCGCCCGCTCGATTTCCCGGCGCTCGCGAAATTGGAATTCGAAGCCCCGCGCCGCGCAGATTTCCCTGCACTCGATCTAGCCCGCCGCGCCGGCCTCACCGGCGGCACCCTACCCGCCGTTTACAACGCCGCCAACGAAGTCGCCGTCGATGCCTTCCGCGCCGGAAAAATCCCCTTCCCCGGCATTTGGCAATGCGTCACCGCCGTCATGGATGCGCATCCAGTCCAACCCTCCGCCAGCCTCGAGTCCGTCGTTGCCGCAGACCTCTGGGCGCGCGAGACTGCCACCGCCTTCGTCGCCGGGCCTGTATAACCAGCACTCAAATTTCAAATTCCCATGAACTTAATCCGCCTCATCCTTCTCTCCTGCCTGCTGGCATTTCCCCACCTCACCGCCGCCCCGGCCGATGCCCAGCGGATTCAGAAATCCTACCAACTCGCGATGGAAAAGTGGGCCTTGGAAACACGCGCCGCCACGACTCCGGCCGCGCAAACCCAAGCCTGGAACAACTGCCCCGACGCCGCCACCTTCGCCAAACAAATGTGGGCCGCCATCGGCCAGTCCCTCGACCAAGAATGGACGCTCGAACCCGCCGCCTGGTTTCTCCAAATCACCCCCGGTCTCTTCGCTAACAACGAATCCGGCGTCCCGACCGCCGTCTTCACCCAGGAAAACGAAACCATCCGCAAAGCCGTCGAAACCCAGCACATCAACAGCCTCAAACTCATCCCCGTCTGTATCGCGCTGGCCTCCAGCTCCGATCCCCGCTCACTCTCCGTGCTTGAGAAAATCCAGTCGAGCAACCCGGATTCGAAGACACAGGGTGTCGCCGCTTTCGGAGCCGCCTTGCAGCTCAAAACCCTCGGAGACGACGGTGAAATCATGCGAAAACGCCTGACTTTCCTCCGCAAAGCCATCATCCAGAGTTCCGATGTCGAACTGAACGGCATCACCGTCGCCAAGCTCGCCGAGGACGAACTCTATATCATCCGCTTCCTCTCCAAAGGCCGCGTCGCCCCAGACCTCGTCGGCCAAGATTCCGCCATGCGCCCGCTTTCTCTGTCAGCGAACAAAGGTAAGGTCGTCATCCTCCTCTTCTGGAACAGCAACCTTGCCGACGCCCGGCGCGTCATTGAAATCACCGCCGCCACCGAAGCCAAATTCAAGGGACGCCCGCTCATCGTCATCGGCGTGAACAATGATCCCGCCGAAAAACTCCGCAGCCTCCAAGCCGACAACACCGTCACCTGGGCCAACTTCTCCGACCCCGAAAACAAACTCGCCAAGGAATACCGCGTCGGCGCGTGGCCGCTCGTTTACGTCCTCGATGGCGACCGGAAAATCCACTACGTCGGAGCACCAGGCTCGTTCGTGGAACTCACTGCGGAAGCCCTGCTCGCCGAGATGAAGCCCGCCGCAGAATAACGAGTGTCACCCCCAACCTGTTGCTCAATCTCGCGCGCCTTCGCGGATCATGGACCAGCGAAAATTAAAGTATTCCTCGGCCCATCTAGCATTTTCAGGTTTTGAAAAATTCGAGCGTGTGGACAAGACCCTCTTCCAAGCTATGGAGCGGGAGCCACCCTGCGGCCAGCAGCTTGTCCGCACTGGCGCGGGAGTGTCTAACATCTCCGGCGCGCTCCGCAGCATGGATGACCTTCGATGCAGATCCCGCCGCCTTGATCAGCCCGTCTGCCAGGTCGTTGATGGTGATCTGACCACCGTAGCCTGCGTTGAAAACCCCGTTGACTCCGGGCGTTTCCACCGCGAAAGCGAGCGCTCCCACGATGTCCTTCACGTAAATGAAATCCCGCGTCTGTCCGCCATCGCCGAAGACGGTGATGTCCTCGCCGCGCAATGCCTTTTCGATAAAAATCGGCACGGCTGCGGCATAAGCGCCTTTGGGATCTTGGCGCGGACCGAAGACGTTGAAGAAGCGGATCGCCGCCGTTTCCAGCCTGCCCTCATTCTGAAACATGCCCAGATAGTATTCGCCGTCGAGCTTGGTGATCGCATACGGACTCTTCGGCTCGGGGACCATGGTTTCGAGTTTCGGCACCGTCGGATTATCCCCGTAAAT
The DNA here is from genome assembly GCA_041179105.1 of Verrucomicrobiota bacterium. Taxonomy (GTDB): domain Bacteria; phylum Verrucomicrobiota; class Verrucomicrobiia; order Verrucomicrobiales; family Akkermansiaceae; genus Luteolibacter. The sequence continues at coordinate 20,427 of JBEGUC010000021.1, forward strand.
CGCGGCCGAAGAGGCAAAAACGAGCTTTTTCACCCCAGCGACCGACGCCTCTTCCAGTACGTTGAGTAGGCCGTGAACATTGATGTCCACGCATTCGCCGGGTTTCGCCATCGACTCCGGCACGCTCACGAGCGCCGCCAAGTGGAAGATGTAATCCACGCCCTCAACGGCCTTCTTCACCAACTCGCGATCAGTGACGGAACCCTCGATGAAAGTATGCTGGAGCCCGTCCAAATTGTGGCGGTAGCCGGTGCGGAGATTATCAAGGACGCGAATCTCTTCCGCCCGATCCTGATAAAGCTCCACAATGTGGGAGCCGATGAAACCGGAGCCGCCGGTAATGAGAATTTTCATGGTGATGAATGATTCTGTGAAGGTTCAACCGACATGGGAAGCCACTTTTCGATCACGGCCACAAAGACGAGCTGGCATTCGAATCTTTGGTCATGTCTTACGAGATATCCGTATTCGCTGAGGAGGGCTTGACGATCAAGATAACTCCCAGGATGACTGCTAAAATCCCGTAGCCACCCGGTGAGTAACGTCCCACTAATGCCGCTCCCGTTCCGATCCACATTCCTGCCGATCCTATGATTACCGCAACCAGGCCAATAATTCGAGGCAGGGTCTTCCTTGGTCTCTCAGGCAGCAGTCATTTCTCGAAGATCTGGGGCGACGGGATTTTCCACCGTTCCCAGGCTTCATCAAACGTGGTCCAGTTGTAGCTGCGCCGCTGGCTGCGGCGGTTGAGCCACTTGTGAACCAAGCGCTTGGCGTTCCAGGCGTAGTCCCATATCGGTTCGAGGATCATCCTCACGGTTTGCTGTACTATCTTGTCTTCCAATACCGTCTCTGACTACTATTGGCAGGTCTGATTCCTGATGGCTTTTGGCGACTCCTTCTTTGGGTTGGAAGTCGTTGGGCCGCTGAAGGTATATCTCTCCAACGTCCGGGGCGATCAGGCGTCCCGAGTTCAAAGTGCCGCCCTCCGCAGGGAGGTCATCGTTTCGCGTCTCTTCACACATGCCACGGTCTTGATCGACCCCGGTGGAACCTTGGGCGCTCGCCATTGACGCGCCTTGAGATCTCGTTGGATTGACGATTGATGAACTCCGATTGTTGATTTTTAATCTGACGAAACGGCAAATTCTTCTTCTTTCAAATCCAAAATCAACAATCGTCATTCGGAAATCTTTTCTTCTTCCTCGCCATCCCCCCTTCGATCCTCTAATTCCCCAACATCGGTTTAACTTCATCCGCCTCGCATGCACTTCTCCGCCTCTTCAACCCCTTCCTCTTCACTTCAACGTTCGATGTTGGGAGTTCGATGTTCAATGTTCTCTTCCCGCCCATGCCCAATGTCTGTTATTTGGGACTGACCCCGAAGCACGTTCTTGGCTCCAATTACAGATCAGCCCGACAATAGTCGCCATTAGGGAACTTGCTTCGACTGGAGTCATCTGGACAAAATGTTGTATACTGTTGGTTGTGGTAGGCACCATCAGCCCACCTTTCATTCATCGGCGATTAAAACGGGCTTTCATTTGCAAATGGATCATACCCTCTCGCTTTGGATTCCGCAAGAAGAGCCCTAACCGCATTGACCGTGGTGGAATGAGACAAAATCTCTACCACCACCTCTTTGAGTTCCTCAGCCGTATTGATCTTCCACTCTTTATACGGACGATATTCATCATCGCCCAAGGACTCATCAACTATCTGTCTGCTCTGAATGGCTATTGGATAAATTGACGTTAATGGATAGTCGACTTTCAGAAGCGGAAACCGATAATTTTCCAAGCCAGGTGCAATCATCATAAATCCATACGATCTAATTCCTTTATCGTTCGTCTCGATCGGTCGGATTTCACCAATGATGTGGGATTCCGTTTTCTCTGAAATTAGGTCACGTTGCCTCGCCAAAATTGTAAGGGGCGAAAGAATTTCAGTTTGGGTCAGATTGTCTGGCCATAGGTCGTCATTTTGGTTCGCGCTCATATTTTTATTGTTAATTTAATCGGGAGATGGTCTGCCATGGAAAGTAAATCTAAATTTGACGATCCAGCTACTTGGTGGCGATCAATGATCTTCACAGCGACATCATCAATCAGCTGTGGCCGAAAAATTGCCTGATCGAAAATATTCCAATAGATCGAAGTGTAGCCCTTGGGATTCCAGTAATAGGTGCCATGACCCACACCTGAATCCTTGGTGTAAAAACTCCACATCGGGTTGAAAAAGAATCGATATCTCAAACCTTTTATTTTTCGTGAAATTTTTCTAGCGATTATAGAACAGCTCACAGCATTCATCCCATCTGCCGATAGCATCGCATCTTCGTGGGGATTGAAATTGAAATCGCCCACTACAATAGTATTCTTGGTGTTTAATCGATTTTCCATCGCTTCAATGATGCCTGACTGCATGGAAGCAAAACTTTTCTGATCGGAATTACTCATGTGTAGTTTTGATGGGTAATGAACTAGAATAATTAGTATTCTTCCAATTCGAGGATGGGTAATTTGCTTGGCCGAATAGTAAGCATCATCTTGGACTGATGAAATTGTAGAAGGATGCTTCGAATAAAAGTTCATCCCTCGTTTGGTTGTTGCTAGCACGCGCTTGTATCCGCCACCATTTTTATTTATTTCTTTGAGTGTGTCAGGGAATGAGTCCTCAGCAGTCATCAAAAGATCAATGGACTCCGAGTGACACAAATCACGAAGGATTGAAGAATCCTTAAGCTTGCCGATATTCCAAAATAGCGCTTTAAGAAACATGATTTTGGATTACTTGACGGCGATATCCAACTTTGGCAGGGCATCCACCACCTTCATCGTCTCCAGCCCCACGGTGACCACCCGCAGGAAGAGCTCTAGCGGATATTTGGGGTTGCCCATGGTTTCGGTGGCCCAGAGGTTGGCGTCGTTGGTGATGCCGCTGTCCTTGTCGGTGGTGACGGACTGGCGCTCCATGACCCATTCCAGGGCGGGCTTGCCGTTGACGATGTAGTCGTAGGCGGCGAGCGGGATGTTTGTTAGGGTGATGAATTCGTTGTAAATGACGGTGGTCTTGTCGTTCACACTCTTGCCGCTGGCGTCCTTGGTCTTGCTGAACTTCATCTTCGTCACGCGAAACTTAAGGAGCGGCGACCTTACTGTCGCTTCTTCCGCTGTTGTCGCCGCAGAAGAAGAGGGACAATAAGGTCCCTCCTCCTTACCGACTTGCACCGCCACGCCGGGATGGCAGGCCACGCTCTCGTAGTTCAGATGCCAATGGGCGAGGTCGCGACCCGCTTGGGAGAAGGCGCGGAAATCTGCATAGGTCTTCACGGCGGGGATGCGCGGGAGTTCCTTGCCGAGGTTGTCGGCGTAGCGGCTGCGGTAGTCCGGGGAATGCAGCAGGCCGTAAATGTAGTAGAACAGGTCTTCCTTGGTGATGGAGCTGCCTTCGCCTTTTGCCGGATAGGCCGATTGGAAATGGGCGAGGCCGGTGTCGGTGATGGCGTCGCGGCGGAAGCTGGTTGGCACGTGTTCAGAGACTGTTAAAGAGTTGCCATGCTGGAAAGTCCATGAGCCACGAAACAGAACGACTTGAAAATTTTTTCGATTTTACTGACCACGAGATATTTCAGGGAAGACCTTCTGAAAATTGTATCTCCATTGAAGAGCAAAACTCATTCCAATTTTACCGTTCAACGGGCCACTCAACAGGCGAGCCAACTCATTCGAGCTAGGGTCTCTGGCTGCATCTCTTAGCACATCAGTCACCCATTGAGACATCGCGTCTACTAAACCAATTTCAATAGGGGAGACTGTTCCGATAAGATCAAGAGCCGCAAGATCAGATTCCGGAATTAGTTCCTTCCCTTTGGTTTCTGCTAGTTTGTTGGTTTTACGAAAATCATCTTTAATCAAAGGCAGCGCGTTCCTGATCGCCTCCGGGTCAGGGAACTTAGAAGCCAGCTTGATGAGTTGTCTTGCCCTCCAATCGCTTTGGTTTGCGTAAGCTAAAAATTTGCAAAATTGAGTATAGCGGTGCTGGAAGCCAGCGCCGAGAGAATCTTGCATGTTATCCCTGAATTTTTTAGCTAAGCGGCATAATGCTCGATCTGCAATTTCAGAAGCTTCAAGATACCTGACGGAAAGTATCTGGAGTTTGAGCGGAGGAGATTTTTTGGCCTGCTGGTAGTTCGTCAAAAGCACAACGGCATCATATTCCGAGCCGATCAGACGTTCATAAGCAGAGAAAAATGGTTCACTTGTGCACCAGTTGGTTGATGGAGATTTTACTCCGAGATCAAGGTCAGGAAGATCAACACCCCTCGCTGGGTTGATCTTTAAAGATGGGCAATTGGTCTCCGCTAATATGTGGGTTTCGCAGACTGCTACCATTAACATTTCAACGACGCTTCCAATCGTTTTTCCGTCGAGATTGGGCAATGTGCCCTTTGTTGCCAACACTTGAAACCAATGCGGAGATTTGCCCCCTCGTCCGAGGCGGGTTAAAATAGCTTCGTATTTTTTTGCTCCTGTTTTTGTGAGGGATGTGTTGAGCAGCTTTCTGATTTTTTCAGTGTTGTTCCGGACGCAATTTCTTAAATCTTGTTTCGTCATAGAGCTAGAGTTCGTGTATGTGTGTGAGACAGTGTATCCATTGACAACGCATCGTCGTTTATGAGTTGAACCAGCGCCCATTTGAGCAGTGGCGGTGGGGCGGCGTTACCGTAAAGGGCATATTGATTATATGGAGTTGCCGCATCGCAATGGTTGTCAGGAAAGCCCTGAAGCCGGGCATATTCATTTGGTGTCAGGCGTCTATATTCCCCCCCAATCAAGTAGCGCTCGTAATGACGACTTGCAGTGCAAGTAAGCGCGGGAGCCACGCCGTTGATGCCATAAACGGTATAACCCATTCTTGCTCCGCCACTTTGATTATAAAGAATCTCAACCCCATCATAAAATTTGTTTACATGATCGCTTTCACTTATTCTTTTCAATGTTGACTCTGTCATGAAATAGCGTTCAGGAACTTTTAGTTCCAGCAGACTCTCAAAAGTCGGCCTTTTAATTCCTGTGTGAGAGCGCCCTAGGGCTGCTCCATTCCACATGCCGTGACGACAAAGCCCCCATGTTGGAAAAGGTTTGTCGCATTCAGCTAACGATTTCCATTCCGAGCGGTCACAAATTGCTTCAATTTGCTTTGCGCTGATGGAGTTGAAATCAGCTCTATTTGCAAAACGGCTTACTATATTTTCATCGTGACTTAGACGGCCTCCGATAACGATTCTCTGGCGATTCTGAGGTAATCCAAAGTCTTGGGAATTCAGCAAGCGCCATTCTAAGGTATATCCAGCAGAACAAAGAGCATCGAGAATTGTGGCAAAGTGCCTTCCCGAATCCATCGACAAGAGGCGCTTAACATTTTCCAGCAAAAAATAGCGAGGGCGTCTGGCAACTAGGATTTCGCAAATGGCTTGAAAGAGCGTCCCTCGTGGGTCTTCGATCCCTTGTTTTTTTCCTGCGCTTGAAAATGGCTGACAAGGAAAGCCTCCGGTCAGGATATCGTGTTCAGGAACATCCTTTTTGTATTTCCAAATATCTCCAGCTTTCAATTCGTCACTCCCGAATCGTGCGCGATATACAGAAACCGCTTTTTCTTCAATTTCATTCGCCCAAACCGTCTTGAAACCAAGTTCATCGGCGGCAATTCGGAATCCGCCGATGCCTGCAAATAATTCGACTGTCAACATGAGCGTAGGGTAGGTGCTTGCCCTCGACGCGTCGAGGGCGTTCTCCAGTCGGCTTGAACCTCTGAAGGATTGAGTCGTCGTTTCCATGACGGATTGACCATTTTGGCGATTTCGGCTCTCGGTCGTTTTTGAAACGAGGAGAACGAAAGAGCTAGGCCTATGGAGTTGAAAATACGATTTTGGGGGCGCTCGGACATTTGCACGAAGCTGGCATCGTGCGGCTCCACGCCTACGGGGATGACGACGGGCAGGATGACGTAGCCACGGTTTTTCCCCGGCGCATTCCGCATGACGCGGCCGACGGACTGGACGACATCGACTTGGGAATTCCGTGGGGTGAGGAATAGCACGGCATCGAGCGCGGGGACGTCCACGCCTTCCGAGAGGCAGCGGACGTTGCTGAGGATGCGGCAGGTGTTTTCTGGAGACTCGGCCTTGAGCCAGTTGAGTTTTTCCTCCTTCTGGCTGGCGTTCATGCCGCCATCGACGTGGGCGGCTTCGCAAATGAGGGTATCCTCGAAATTTTCCTGCTGCTGGTAGGCGGCGACGACTTTACCGAACATTTCGGAAATCTGCTTGGAGCTGACCTTGCGGGTGCGGCCGGTGGAGCGCTCGATGACTTGGCAGAAGGCGACTGCGCGGCGCATGGGCTCGGAATCCGAGCTGAGGTCGGCGGTGAGATCTTGTTTGGAGAGGGCTTTCCAACAACCGATGATGCGGGCGGCGTCATCGACGTTGAGCTGGTTGCTCTCGTCCTTGAGCAGATCCTGGATGCGGGGGGAGACGTGGGCCTCGTCGATGGTGAGGACGATGACCTTGTAATCGGTGAGGAGCTTGAGCTGGACGGCCTCGGAGAAGGTGATGACGTGGAGCTGTTTGCCAAACTGCGCCTCATCGTTCATGTCGTAGAGGACGGTGTTGTCCTTTTCGGCGGTGGCCTTGGCCATGTCGCCATAGATCCACGGGGTGGCGGTCATGTAGAGGCGCTTGGCGGTGCGGATGAACTCGTTGTCGTGGATTTTGACGAAGTTGCTTTCCTGATCGCCCTCGAAACTGGCTCCGGTGGTGCGGTGCGCTTCATCGCAGATGACGAGATCGAACGGCGGCAGGCCATGCAAGTGCTGGGCGCGGCTGATAACGTCGAGCGAATGATAGGTGGAGAAGACGACGCTCATGTGTTGGGGGTCGTGGCGCTTGGCCATTTCCACGGCGAGGCGCTTGGCATCGGTGGTGGCGGGGTAGCGCAGCTCGTGGGCGAAGGTCTCGACGATGTCCTCGTCCTTGTTGCGCTTTTTCCCGACCTCGACATCCGAGCAGACGGCGAAGGAATGGAGCGGGATGGCGCTTTCCTGCGTCCACTCGGTGAGTGTCTGGGAAAGCAGATTCAGGCTGGGGACGAGAAAGAGGACGCGCTTGTCTTTCCCGGCGACTTCCTCGGCGATCTTGAGGCTGGTGAAGGTCTTGCCGGTGCCGCAGGCCATGATGAGCTTGCCACGGTCTGCGGTGGCGAGGCCGTGGGTGACCTTGCTTTTGGCGCTGGTCTGGTGGGGGCGGAGTTCCTTTTTCTTCCGCAGGATGGGGGTGGTGGTGGGCTGGTATTTCGCCCAGTCGATCTGGGAGTTTTCGAGATCGGTGAGATCGATCTTATAAACCGGTGGCGTTTGTTGGTTGAGTGAGTTTTCTGCGTTCTCGGACCAGTCGTTGGTGGTGGTGACGATGATGCGCTGGGTGAAGGGTTTCTGGCCGGATGCGGTGAAGAAGCTGTCGATGTCGGCCTTCCGGACGCGGTAGTCCTCGGCGTAGCATTTGCACTGGATGGCGTGAAATTCCTCGGTGCCACGGGTCTTGGCGACGAGGTCGATGCCGGTGTCCTTGGCCGAGAAGCCGTGGGCGGTGGCCCAGTCGGCGAAGAGCCAGACGTCGGAATAGAGATCGCCGTATGATGCCTCGAAGCGGAAGTAGGTGCGGATGAGTTCCTCGAAGTAAGTACCTTTTTCGCGCTCGGATTGGGAGGTGGCGCGGTAGGCGGCGAGGATGCTCTGGAGAGGGGTCATGGGATGCTTGGATCTAATCGGTGAGCAGGAGCGGCGGCGAGGGAAATCGATTGAAACACGCCACCGGCTTACTTCCTCGCATCCCGGCCTCGGGGCCGGTGAGCGACGGTGCAGACCGACGTGACAGGGATCGGCGGCGATTTCCCGCTGCCAAGGGCGTGTGACATCGCGCGCAGGCACCCGGACATGGCGTAACGGGGTGACTGTCATCGCGCACTGGCACCCGGACATCGCGTAACGGGGTGCCTGACATCGCGCACGGGTACCCGTACATCGCGTAACGGGGGTTCTGACATCGCGCACAGGCACCCGTACATCGCGTAACGGGGTGCCTGACATCGCGTAACGCGGGTTTCAACACGCGTCACAAGGCTTGTGACACGCGTTCGGGAGGTCCTGTGCGACGCGGCGGGCGTGGCGCGCAGATCATTGATAATCCGTCGTGAGGACAGGGCGGTCAGGTCAGGAGATTACCTATTGCGACATGATCCGCCGCCTGCGTGATGAATGGGGCATCCCCAACGATTCGCTGCTAGGCGGCAAGCCACCCGAACCCGAACCATCCGCGCCGACTCCCGGCGCGGATGGCGCATACGATCCCAAGAACTATCCGGTGAAGCAGATGTATGGTCGCGGCTATTTCCCCAAA
>JBEGUC010000022.1:0-28694 GCA_041179105.1 Verrucomicrobiota bacterium
AGGGGGCGTTCTTCAACTCATCTGGCGGAGATAAACTCTGCGGCGCATTCTTTCACCGCAGGTCAATTTCCGTCCTCTCTTCCCATGTCCAGCCGCGTCACCATCTCCCAAATCGTCGATGACATCACCCAGCTCTCCGCTGCGGTGAAGCCTGCCGAGTTTCTCTACGATTTCCTCACCTGCTTCGGACTGCCCAAGGCCACCATCGCCCGGCTCAAGGGCGGCGGCCTAAACGTCGCGAAAAAGGCCGGCTGCACGCTGCTCAAGAGCAAGGTCTATTTCGACCCCTCTACGGCCGCCCCGCTGCTGGCGATCGAGGCGGCGAAGGCGGACCGGAAAATCAACGCAAACAAGCCGCGCTTCCTCATCGCCACCGACTTCAAGACGCTTGCTGCCTTCGATACCAAGCGCGGTGACTCCACCGTATTCCCCATCGGCGAGCTGCACGCGCACTACACCTTTTTCCTACCGCTGGCAGGCATGGAAAAAAGCACCGTCCACCCGGAGGCCGAGGCGGATGTGAAGGCGGCGGAAAACATGGCCCGGCTCTACGACCTGATCCGCGCTGACAATCCGCCCCAGACGCGTGAGGAGCGCCATGCCCTCAATGTCTTCCTCACCCGCCTGCTGTTCTGCTACTTCGCGGAGGACACCGGGATCTTCCTAGAAAAATCCTTCACGGCGGCCGTCGAGAGCTGCACCCAGCCGGACGGCTCAGACCTCGCAGAATTTCTCGCCCAGCTCTTCCTCACCCTCAACACCGGCCCCACGCAGCGGGCGAAAACGCCGCCCCATCTCGCCGGTTTCCAATACGTGAATGGCGGGCTCTTCAGCGACACCCATGCCCGCGCCTCCGCCGTCCCGCGCTTTTCGACCCGGTCTCGGCAAAAACTCATCGAGCTGGGCAGCAAGCGGTGGCAGGAGATCAATCCCGACATCTTCGGCTCCATGTTCCAAGGCGTGGTGGACGACGACAAGCGTGCCGAGCTGGGCATGCACTACACCTCCGTGCCGAATATCATGAAGGTCATCAAGGCGCTCTTCCTTGACGACCTTTACGAAGACTTGGAAAAATCCAAAGGCTCCAAACTCAAGCTCGAGAAACTCCTCTCCCGCCTCTACCGCCTGCGGATTTTCGACCCGGCGTGCGGCTCGGGGAATTTCCTCATCATCGCCTACAAGGAGCTGCGGCGGCTGGAGATGGCGGTCTTCAGCGAGCTGGAGAAATCCGAAAAGCGGGGAATCATGCGGCTCCCCGGCATCCATGTCAGTCAGTTCTACGGCATCGAGCTGGATGACTTCGCCCATGAAATCGCCATCCTCGCGCTATGGCTGACCGAGCATCAGATGAACCTCATCTTCAAGGCCACCTTCGGCCATGCCCCGGCCGCACTGCCGCTCAAGGATGGCGCGAAAATCCTCTGCGGGAATGCGCTCCAAGAAGACTGGGAAAAAGCCTGCCCCAAGACCGACGGTCACGAAATCTTCGTGCTCGGGAATCCGCCGTATCTGGGAGCGAGAAATCAAAGCAACGAGCACAAGGTGGACATGAAGCGAGTGGCTGGACACATCAACGGCCACAACAACCTCGACTACATTGCTTGCTGGTTTCTCAAAGGAGCGGCCTACATCCGAGAAAGCCATTCGCAGTTCGCATTCGTCTCTACCAACTCGGTTTGCCAAGGTGAACAAGTCGCCTTGCTCTGGCCGCATGTTTTACAGGGTGGGTTGGAAATCAGCTTCGCGCACCAGTCCTTCAAGTGGACGAATAACGCTAAGGGGAATGCGGGAGTCACTTGTGCAATTATCGGCGTCCGCCCAGGCAGCAACCAGCCTAAGATCATCTTCCATCAAGGCGTTCGCCGGGCGGCAAAAAACATTTCGCCGTATCTCGTGGATGCAGGAAATCAGTTCATCAACTCCCGGCGGGGGACTCTCTCAAAGCTACCAGCGATTAGCTTCGGTAGTATGCCAAACGATGGCGGTCATCTCACACTGAGTGGTGAAGAGTGCGATGCTATTTCAGCTTCGCATCCGGCGGCAAAGGAGTTCATCCGGCGATTTGTCGGCTCGCAGGAATTTATCCGCTCAGAATTCCGCTGGTGTCTGTGGATTACCGACGAGCAAGCAAGCCTCGCGTTATCCATCCCGCTGATTGCCCAGCGTATTCAGCGAGTCAGAGAGCACCGCGAAGCAAGTGAGCGGGAAGCCACTCGAAAACTTGCGGTGGTGCCACATCGGTTTGCGGAGGTTAGGTATCTGGAAACACAGCAAATTATCATGCCGTCGGTATCCTCAGAGCGTCGCCATTACATCCCTGTCGGCTGGATTAGGAGCGACACCGTCATTTCCAACCTCGCCTTCGCCATCTACCACGCGGAGCCGTGGGTGTTCGGCGTCATTTCCAGCCAGATGCACATGGTCTGGGTGCGGGCCGTGGCCGGGCGGTTGAAGACGGATTACCGCTACTCGTCGTCCATTTGCTACAACAACTTCCCATTTCCTGACATCAGCGCCGAGCAGAAGCGGGAGCTGGACCAAAAAGCCGAGGAAGTGCTGGGGACGAGGGAGGCGTATTTCATGAAAACCATCGCCTGGCTTTACGATCCAGAGACGATGCCCGCCGAGCTACTCGCCGCGCACCGCACGCTGGATGCCGCCGTGGAGCAGTGCTACCGCAGCAAGCCCTTCACCAGCGACGAGGAGCGGCTGGAATACCTCTTCGCCGAATATGAGCGCATGACCGCCGCCGAGCAAACAGACCTGCTCACACCCGCGCCGAAGAAACGGGCGAAAAAAGGAGGCCGCAAGTGAGTTACCGAGGAATCCTCGGTAACTGCCGCCCGCAACGTCCGCAGGTCGCACTTCAGCGCCAAGTATCCGGCTACCCCATACAGCACCCAAGGTGCGGCCTATATCAGCCTAGGGCAACGCCCTGGGTTAGCATGTCGTTTGATATCAAGCCCTTTAGGGGCGGGCTAAATCGGCGGCGGGTTGGATCGCCCCTTCAGGGCTTTGCTGTTTGTGGTCGCCTACCCAGGGCGTTGCCCTGGGCTGGCATGATGCCGGGCCCTTGGCCCTCCCGCACGGCACCACGCGGAGCAGCCGTGGTGAGTCGAACTACCGAGGAATCCTTAATAGTTCAAAACCACCCACGCCGCCTAGCGCTGCCGGGTTTCATTCACGTTCACTACGCCAGCACAGGTGAAAAACTGGCCGCCGTAAATTGAGCGGTTTACAAATTCATAAGTTTTGGATAAAATGTAACCATGGAAGCGACCGACCTTAAAAAAAGCTTTGGCGAGCGGCTGCGGCGGGCACGGCTGATGCGCGGGCTGTCACTGCGCGAACTCGCCGCGCGGCTGGAGGCCATGGGCAAGACTCTTTCCCACGGTGCACTGCAAAAATACGAAGAAGGGAAGATGGCTCCGAACTCTGGGATGCTGATCGCCCTCTGCGAGGTATTCCAACTGGAGACAGGCTATTTTTTCCGCCGTTCTGAGATGAAGTTAGCGACGCTTAACTTCCGCAAACGCACCGCATTCCCGAAAAAAGAACAATCCCGGGTGCGGGAAGAAGCGCTGGACTACTTTGAGCGGTATCAAGAAATAGAGGCAATTTTAGAACAATCCGCCGGTGAGCTGATCCGCATGGATCTCAGCATGGCAGATCCTAACGACATGGCCTCACTGCAAGTAGCAGCGGAGGATGCTGCCATGCGTGTCCGGCAGGAATGGAAACTGGGTGAGGATGCCTTACCGAATGTCCAAGAGATGCTCGAGGAGCACGGCGTGAAAGTGAAAGAAGTAGAAGCGGCGGAAAGCTTCGATGGCTTCTCCGGCTGGGCGAACGGGACCCTGCCGGTGATGGCGCTGGCGAGCTGGCTTAACCGAGATTTACCCCGCAAGCGCTTCACCGCCCTGCATGAGCTGGGGCACTTGGTGATGAATTTCCCGCAGACTTTGACCGATAAAGCGGTGGAAAATCTCTGCCATCGTTTCGCATCCGCCATGCTTGTCCCGGCCGCTGCGATGCGCCACAGCCTCGGCGCGAAACGCTCTGATGGGATCAGTGCGGCGGAATTGAAAGCCATGAAAGAAGATTGGGGGATCTCGATCGCAGCACTGATGCGGCGCGCGGCAGATTTAGAAATCATCACTCCCAGTCGCCTAAAAAGTTTTTATTTCCTCAAAAATCAAAGTGGCCAGCGCAAGACAGAACCGGGAATCTGGTGCGGAGCTGAGCGGGCGAATCGCTTCTCTCAGTTGGTCCACCGGGCGGCGGCGCAAGAACTCATCACACGGGGCAAGGCGGCGGAGCTGCTCGGGCTGACTCATCGCGAGTTTGACCGGAGTTTCGCAGCTGAAATCTAAAGAGCCCACGCATGAGAATCGCCGTGCAAGACGCCAATGTGTTTATCGATCTGGAGCTCGCGGGGCTGTATGATCTTTGGTTGCAGATGGGCGTGGAAGTTCACACGACGGACCTGATTCGAATGGAGCTAGAGCGTGGAAATCACCGTATTTCACTCTCCTACCTGAGTGGGATGGTGGTGCATGAGCTGAGCTTCGAGGAGCTAGTGACCATCGCTGAACTGGAACAATCCGTGGCGAACAAAGCGAAGTTCAATGATTGCTCGGTGCTCTATCTGGCAGAGAAACTCAAGGTAGCTCTCATCTCCGGCGATGGGGCACTGCGCACCGCAGCACAAAAACGAGGGGTGGAAGTGAGGGGCACCCTTTGGATTTTCGATTCACTCATCGAGCGCAAGCTGCTGGCACCCGCCGTCGCTGCTGAGAAGCTGCGCCAACTCTTGCTCCAAGATCGTCACCTGCCCAAATCTGCCTGCGACGAACGACTCACCCGTTGGGGAAATCTGTGAACTTTTATGCCTGATCTGATCCACGTCCACTACTCCACCACCGGGGCGAGCACTGCCACCGACGCGCTGGGGATGCGCGAAATGCAAGCGCAAGCCTACGCCGCCCGCACCGCGCGCTACCTGCTGCTGAAGGCTCCGCCGGCCTCCGGCAAGTCGCGGGCGCTGATGTTCATCGCGCTGGATAAGCTGGAAAACCAAGGGCTGAAGAAGGCGATCATCGCCGTGCCGGAGCGGAGCATCGGGGGCTCCTTCGACAGCACGCCACTGAGCAAGCACGGGTTTTTCGCGGACTGGACCGTGCCGCCGCCGCACAATCTCTGCACCCCCGGCGGCGATGCGGGCAAGGTGAGCGCCTTCAAGGATTTCCTCGCAGGAGACGGGCGCATCCTCATTTGCACCCACGCGACGCTGCGCTTTGCCTACGAGCAGTTAGACAGCGCGGCATTTGACGGTTGTCTGCTCGCGGTGGATGAATTTCACCACGTCTCAGGCAGTGAAGATAGCCGCCTGGGCGAGCTGGTGCGTGGCATTATGAGCGGCAGCACGGCGCATCTGGTAGCGATGACGGGCAGCTATTTCCGCGGGGATAGCCAGCCGGTTTTACTGCCGGAGGATGAGGCGAAATTCACGGGCGTAACCTACAACTACTACCAGCAACTCAATGGCTACGAGCACCTGAAGTCGCTCGGCATCGGCTACCATTTTTACCAAGGCCGCTACCTCACCGCGATCGCTGAGGTGCTAGACACCGACAAGAAAACCATCCTGCACATCCCGCACGTCCGCGCCGGGGAATCCACCAAGGACAAACATGGTGAAGTGGATGCCATTCTCGACCTCATCGGCACCGTGGAATTCACCGATACAGCAACGGGCGTACTGCATGTGAAGCGCAAAACGGATGGTAAAATCATCAAGGTCGCCGACCTCGTGGATGACGATGCCATCCGCCGCGACCGCGTGATGGGCACCCTGCGGAAGATGGAAAAGACTGAGGACATGGACCTCATCATCGCGCTCGGTATGGCGAAGGAGGGCTTCGACTGGAAATTCTGCGAGCACGCGCTGACCGTCGGCTATCGCGGCTCACTCACAGAAGTCATCCAGATCATCGGGCGCTGCACCCGTGACAGTGTGGGGAAAAAACACGCGCAGTTCACCAATCTCATCGCCCAGCCGGATGCCACGGACACCAACGTGGCGATCTCCGTGAACAACATGCTCAAGGCGATCACCTGCTCGCTGCTGATGGAGCAAGTGCTGGCACCGCTCATCAAATTCAAGCCGAAGCAGGACGACGAGGACACGCCGCCCGGTGAAATCCGCGTGAAAGGACTCAAAGGGGCCACGACTGAGCGGGTCAGAAAAATTCTCGAGCAAGACATCAACGACCTCAAAGCCGCCATCCTCAGCGATGACGCGGTGACCAAGGCCATCGCCGGAATCGTGGACCCAGAGGTGCTCAACAAGGTGCTCATCCCGAAAGTCATCGAGACCAAATACCCACAGCTCACGGCCGATGAAAGAGAACAAGTGCGCCAGCATGTCGTGGCGGACTCGGTGCTGCGTGGCGGGGAGATCGAAATCCTGGGCGACCAGCGTTTCATCCGCATGGCGGGGCAGTTTATCAACATCGACGACCTAAGCATCGACCTCATTGATGCCATCAATCCCTTCCAGCGTGCCTACGAAATCCTCTCGAAAAACGTCAACGCGCCGACCTTGAAAGTGATCCAAGACTGCATCGCCGCCACCCGCATCCAGATGAGTGATGAGGAAGCGATTCTGCTTTTCCCGAAGGTAAAGGAATTCGTTCAGGAAAAAGGCCGTCCGCCCAACATCGCAGCGGCCGATCCACTGGAACAGCGCATGGCGCAAGCCCTCATCTTCATCCAGAAACTCCGTCAGCAACGCGGGAAATGAGCGACGAAGAACTCGACCAGTTGATCGCCGCCGATGATCTCGGTCTGACCACGCCGCGGCCCAAACACACGCCGCAAACGAGTGAAGAAGCACGGCTGCAGTCGGGCTTCCACGAACTCGTTCATTTCGTGGAAGCCATGGGAGTCGCGCCGGTCGAACTCGGGACCGGAATGAATGAGCGGATGCTTTTTAAACGGTTGATCGCGATCCAACAGAATTCCGTGCTCTGCGAACAACTGCGACCATTTGACGATTACGGCCTGTTGTGCGGAGAGGTGACCGGGGCAACGATGGATGACGTTCTCGACGATGCGTTTTTCGACAGCCTCGACTATGAGACACCTGACATTTTCACCCTCAAACACATCCCACTCTCGAAAGAAATCGAAGCTCCGGACTACGTGGCGCAGCGCAAGCCCTGCAAAGACTTCGCCGAGTTTGAGCCGCAATTCCAAGACTGCCAGCGTGAACTCACAGCACAGAAGCGGCGGCAGCTAGCCTTCGCGAACGAGCAACAGATCGAGGTCGGCAAATTCTACGTCCTGCGCGGTATTCTGTTACTCGTCAGCGAAGTCGGCGAGCGGACGGAGAAAAACGGCAAGTGGAATGCACGGCTCCGCTGTATTTTCGAAAATGGCACCGAGTCCGATATGCTACTGCGTTCCCTCGCCACAGAACTTTACAAAGACGGCCGCCGTGTGACCGAGCTCGACGAAAAAGCGATGGCCGCGATGCAGGTGACCGACGACGACACGTCCGCCGGATTCATCTACGTGCTGCGCTCACTGAGCGATCATCCCGACATCAAGGCGGTTCCTCACCTTTACAAAATTGGCCTCGCCCGCCGCAGCATCGAGATCCGCATCCAAAATGCCGCGAACGAGCCGACCTATCTGATGGCACCCGTCGCACTCGTGAGCACTTTCCAATGCTACAACGTTCACCTGCCAAAATTGGAAAACCTACTCCACCGCTTCTTCGATCACGCCCGGGCGAAAATCCAAGTCACCGATTCGCAGGGGAACTACCACACCCCGCAGGAATGGTTCAGCGTGCCACTTGAGACGATCGAGACTGCGGTGCGGCTACTCATTTCCGGCGAGATCGTGGATTTCCACTACGATATTTTGAGCGGACAGGTTTTGTTCACCGGCAAGGTAAACTGATAGGTAGTTATTGCACACGAGTTTCATAGCCGCAGCGCGATCTTCAAAAACGGTGCAGTCCGTGAGGGTTTGGACTTGGCGATTTTTTCGGGGGGGCCTTGGGCGATGATTTGGCCGCCGGCGTCGCCGGCTTCGGGGCCGATGTCTAGGATCCAGTCGGCCTCGGCGGCGACGGTCATGTGGTGCTCGATGACGACGACGGTGTGGCCTTCATCGACGAGGCGGTGGAGGACGTCGATGAGGCGCTGGACGTCTTCGAGGTGGAGGCCGACGGTGGGCTCCTCGATGAGGTAGAGGTTGCGCTGGCTGAGGGCGGCGTTGTTGAGGGCGGCCTTGGTGCCACGGCCTTTGGTGAGCTCGGAGACGAGTTTGATGCGTTGGGCCTCGCCGCCGGAGAGGGTGGAGCTGGCTTGGCCGAGCTGGAGGTAGCCGAGGCCGGTGTCTGCCATGAGTTTCAAGGGGTGGGCGATGCGGGGCTGGGACTCGAAAAAGGCGGCGGCTTCGTCGATGGTCATGGTGAGGACTTGGCCGATGTTTTTCTGCCGGAAGGTGACTTCGAGGGTGGCGGGATTGAAGCGTTGGCCGTTGCAGGACTCGCAATGGACCCAGGTGCTGGGGAGGAAATCCATTTCGAGTTTGACGCGGCCGTTGCCTTTGCACTCGGGGCAACGTCCGCCTTCGGTGTTGAAGGAAAAGCGCGAGGCGTCGAAGCCACGCATACGGGCTTCTGGGAGCTGGGCGTAGAGGGCGCGGATGTGGTCGAGGACCTTTACGTAGGTGGCGGGGCAGGATCGCGAGGTCTTGCCGATGGGGGATTGATCGACTTCGAAGCAGGCTTTGATGGATTTCTCGCCGCTGGTTTTACCGAAGGGGAGGTTGGATTTTTTGACGCGAGTGGTCTTGGCTTCGTTGTGAAAGAGCGCGGCGATGCAGGAGTGCAGGAGCGAGGACTTGCCGGAGCCGGAAATGCCGGTGAGGACGGTGAGGCGGCCGATGGGGATGGCGACATCGACGTTTTTCAGGTTGTTTGCGTGGCAACCGGCGAGGGTGATGTGGGGGTGGTCCTTTCCAACGGGGCGGCGGGAGCCACGGATGGGGTGGGTGATGACGGCGGTGAGGGCGCGGTAAGTGGGGGACAGGAGATTGGGGATTGGGGATTTTGAGGACTTTTTACTCGTGGGCGAGACTCCCACGTTCCTTGGGGGGAGGCCTTGGTAAACGATTTCGCCGCCGAGTCGGCCGGCGCCGGGGCCTAGGTCGATGAGGTGATCTGCGGCGGCGATGGTGTCTTCGTCGTGCTCGACGATGATGAGGGAGTTTCCTTGATCGCGGAGGGCGATGAGAGTTTTGAGGAGGGCGGCGTTGTCGCGGGGGTGGAGGCCGATGGTGGGCTCGTCGAGGACGTAGAGGACGCCGCGGAGGTTGGATCCGAGTTGGGCGGCGAGGCGGATGCGCTGGGACTCGCCGCCGGAGAGGGTGTTGCCGGAGCGGTCGAGCTGGAGGTAGCCGAGGCCGACTTCTTGGAGGAAACTGAGGCGTTGGCGAATCTCGGGGAGGATGTCGCGGGCGATGAGGGCGTCCCGTGGCTCGGTGAAGGTGAGGTTGGAAAAATGGGTGGCAGCGGCGTTGATGGAGAGGTGGCCGAGGGTGGAAATGGGAGTGGAGGAAGTTGCGAGTTTGGAGTTTTTAGTTTTTGGGGAAGTAGGTGAGTTGCTGTTGAGGCGGACGGCGGAGGCGGTGGGGTTGAGGCGGGAGCCGAGGCAGTCTGGGCATTGGATGAGCTCGATGGAGTCCATGCGGTCGATGGCGCGGTCGGCGTCGATCTCGGCTTCGAGGACGGATTCGAAGCGGGCGGTGTCGAGATGCTGGCGGCGCTTGGGGACGCGACCATGACCGCGGCATTCGGTGCACCAACCGTGGGGGGAGTTGAAGGAGAAGAGGCGGGGATCGAGCTCTTCGAAGGATTTATTACAGCAGGGGCAACTGGATTTGGTGGAAAGGAGGATGAATTTTTTGTCTGCGGTGAAGAGTTTGATGAGGCCTTTGCCGATGGTTAGGGCTTGGTCGATGGCGGATGGGAGATTGGGGGTGGGGGATTTTTTTGGGCTTGTGGGTGAGACGTCCACACTCCTTGAATCCCAGACGACGACGTCGATATCGTGCTCTTTGAAGCGTTCGAGGCGCGTGAAGCCTTCGGCGTCTTTGAATTGCTTGTCCACGAGGAGGCGGGTGAATCCTTGTTTGAGTGCCCACTCGGCGATCTCGTTGTGGTAGCCTTTTTTCCCCCGGATGATCGGGGCGAGGAGGGTGACGGGGCCTTTTTTGAGCTGCTCGCGGACGGTGTTTTCGATGGCGGCGAGCGATTGTTTTTCGACCGGGATTTCGCAGCCAGGGCAGTAGATGGTGCCGAGCTTGGAGTAGAGGAGGCGGATGAAATTCCAAAGCTCGGTGACGGTGGCGACGGTGGACTTGCCGCCGCCCTGGGAGACGCGTTGCTCGATGGCGACGGTGGGCGGGAGGCCATGGAGTTGGTCGATCTCGGGTTTTTCGAGCTGCTCGGCGAATTGGCGCGCATAGGCGGACATGGAGTCGAGGAAGCGGCGCTGGCCCTCGGCGAAGAGGATGTCGAAGGCGAGGGTGGATTTTCCGGAGCCGGAGAGTCCGGAAATGACGACGAGCTTGTCGCGGGGGATGTCGAGGGAGATGTTTTTGAGGTTGTGGTGGCGGGCGCCGCGGAGGGTGATGGAATTGGAAGAGGGTTGAGAGTTGAGAGTTGATGGAGAAGAGGGAGATTTTTGGGATGGGCTGGGACTGGAAGTTCCATCCACTAGGGGTTTTAGGAAGAGGGCGGTGGGAGTGTCGAGGAGGGCGACGATTTCGGGGGGACCTTGGGCGACGAGTTGGCCGCCATGTGCACCGGCTTCGGGGCCGAGGTCGAGGATCCAGTCGGCGGATTTGATGACGTCGAGGTTATGCTCGATGACGAGGAGGGAGTGACCGGAATCGACGAGTTTTTGGAAGACAGTGAGGAGGTTCTCGATGTCGGAGAAGTGGAGGCCGGTGGTGGGCTCGTCTAAGATTAAGAGTTTGGATGACGGGCTGGGACTGGAAGTCCCAGCCACGGCTAAGAGTTGGCAGAGTTTGAGGCGCTGGGCCTCACCGCCGGAGAGGGTGTTGAGGGGCTGGCCGAGTTTGAGGTAGCCGAGGCCGACTTCGACGAGTGGGGCTAGGAGTTTGGTGACTTGGGCTTGGCGTTTTAGACTCGTGGGCGAGACGCCCACGCTCCTTGAGAAGAAGGCGATGGCGTCGGTGACGGTGAGGTCGAGCACGTCGGCAATGGATTTTTCGTGGTAAAGGAAGTCGAGGGTTGAGGATTTGTAGCGGCGGCCATTGCAGTCGGGGCAGGTGACGTAGAGGTCGGAGAGGAACTGCATTTCGACCTTCTCGAAGCCATTTCCGGCACAGCGGTCGCAGCGGCCGTCGCCCGAGTTGAAGGAGAAGAAACCGGGCTTGAGGGCGGCGGATTTCCCGGCAGGTGTGTCGCAGAATAGCTGGCGGATGGGGTCGAATGCACCGAGGAAAACGGCGGGGGTGGAGCGTGGGGTGCGGGCGACGGCGGTTTGATCGACGAGTTCGACGCCACTGAGGTGTTGGGAGCCTTTCAGGCTTTTGATGGGTGCGGCGTCGCCCTCGGCTTCTTGGCCGAGCTTGCGGGCGAGATTGAGGTAGAGGACGTCATGGGCGAAGGTGGATTTCCCGGAGCCGGAGACGCCGGTGAGGACGGCGAAGAGGCCGAGCGGGAGATCGACGTCGAGTTTTTTGAGGTTGTGGCGGGTGGCACCGCGGATGGAGAGGAGTTGCTTGGTGGGCTTGCGGCGGGAGGCGGGGATGGCGATGGATTTTTGGCCGGTGAGCCAGGGGAGAGTGCCTGCGGGGATCTGAGATTTGAGATTTGAAATTTGAAATTTTTTACTCGTGGGCGGACCTTGATAGATGAGGGTGCCGCCGAAGGAGCCTGCGCCGGGGCCGAGGTCCACGAGGTGGTCGGCGGCCTGCATGACGGTTTGCTCGTGCTCGACGACGACGAGGGTGTTCCCCTTGTCGCGGAGGTTGTGCATGATGCCGACGAGGCGGTCGATATCGCGGGGGTGGAGGCCGACGGTGGGTTCGTCGAGGACGAAGAGCGTGCCGGTGAGCGCGGCACCGAGGCAGGTGGTGAGGTTGACGCGCTCGACCTCGCCGCCGGAGAGGGTGCGGGTGGTGCGGTCGAGGCTGAGGTAGCTGAGTCCGACTTGGTCGAGGTAGCTGAGGCGGGAGGAAATTTCCGTGAGGACGAGGGTGAGGGTGGGGTCTGGGGATTTGAGATTTGGGATTTCAGATTTGAGATGCAAGAACCAGGGGAGGAGGTCGCCGATGGACATGGACCAGAGCTCGGGGAGGGTTTTTCCGCTGACTTTGAAACAGAGCGACTCGGGCTGGAGGCGCTTGCCGCGACAGGCGGAGCAGGTGGTGTAGGAGCGGTAGCGGCTGAGGAAAACGCGGACGTGCATCTTGTAAGCCTTGGTTTCCATCCAATCGAAAAAGCCCTTGATGCCATACCAATCACCAGAAACCCACAGGTCTTCGAGCTCGTCCGGGCTGAGGTCCTCGGTCTTGCGGTCGCCGTAGTAAATCCAGTCTTGCTCGTCGGCGGTGAGGTCCTCGATGGGGCACTTGATGTCGATGTCGCGCTCTTTGCAGTTTTTGATTAAATCGCGCTGGCACTCATCGCCGCGCTCGCCTTGGAAGGGTTTGATCGCACCTTGGGCGATGGAGAGCGACTTGTCTGGGATGGTTTTTTCGAGGTCGATGCCGATGACACGGCCGAAACCCCGGCATTTCGGGCAGGCACCGAGAGGGGAGTTGAAGGAGAAGAGGCCGGCGGTGGGTCTGCGGAGGGTGAAGCCGGTTTTGGGGTTGGTCCAGCTGGTGGTGAAGGTGCGCGAGCTTTCAGGAGCGGAGACGGTGGCGTGGCCTTTTCCGAGGGTGAAGGCGGCTTCGAGTGCTTCGAGGAGGCGGGGGCGGTTCGCTGGGCTTAGGGTAAGGCGGTCTTGGATGACGTGGATCTGAGATTTGAAATTGGTGGTTTCGGCTTTCAGCGGCTCGTCGGTGCGGGTGATTTCGCCGTCCAGCAGGATGCGGAGATAGCCTTGGGCATTGAGGAAGGGGAGAATTTCCTCGCTCTTGGCGTCTGGGGGGACGGGGATGGAGAAGGTGATGAGGATGGGTTGGCCCGCTAAATTTTCCTGGACCCAGGCAGCGGCGGACTCGGGAGAATCTGGCTGGATGACCTCGCCAGTGCGGGGATCGTAGCCGACGGCGAGGCGGGCGAAGAGCAGCTTGAGGTAGTCGTTGATCTCGGTGAGGGTGCCGACGGTGGAGCGGGTGGTGCGGACGTGGTTTTTTTGCTCGATGGCGATGGCGGGCGGGATGCCTTCGATGTGATCGACGGCGGGCTTGTCCATGCGGTCGAAAAATTGCCGGACGTAGGGGGAAAACGTCTCGACGTAGCGGCGCTGGCCCTCGGCGTAGAGCGTGTGAAAGGCGAGCGAGGATTTCCCGGAGCCGGATGGTCCGGTGACGACGGTGAGCTTGCCGAGCGGGATCTCGAGATCGAAGCCTTGTAAATTATGCTGGCGGCAGCCGCGGAGAAAGATGGCGGGCTGGGGGCGGCTGGGGGTGGATTTCTTGTCTGCTTGGGGCACGCCGCAGATTAAGCAGAAAAAGCTTGGCCGCCAGCGGAAGAGTGCGCTCGGCGGGCGAAAATTTCAGATCACTCGGCGGCGGGCGGGTTCTCCATCATGAGGCCGGGGAAATACTCGTCCGTTTCTTTGGTGAGTTCGATTTCACGCTCGATAAGCTTGATCGCGCCGGTGTCGTTGTCCGCCTTGAGTCGTTCGATTTGTTTTTCGAGGCCGAGAATGTAAGTCGAGGCGAGTTGGGAGAGCAACTGATTGAGCTGGAAGTCGATGTTTTTCTGCTTCACAAGCGCCTCCTCGTGGCAGCGCTTGGCATCGGAAGAGCGAGAGAAGGGGCTTTCCAGAGAATCAGGAATGCGATTGCCGACGGCCTTCAGGGCATCGAGGGCTTCCTTGCTCCGGGCCTTGTTAGTTTGAGCGTTGCCGGCGCAGATGAGGATGGATTTCTCAAAGCTCCAGAAGTTATCGATTAAGCTGCTTTTGTATTTGGCAATGGCTGGAGTGGCGCGCTCGAGCATGATTTTTCGGGCACGTTGGAAGAACTCGGGGACGTCGAATCTGGCTGGCTCGGAGACGGCTGTCGCACCGAGCGCGGGATCCAGGATCTCAGGGTCCGGCGTTGGAGAAGTTACTGGCTTGGTGTCAGGGCCGGGATCGGGTGCTGGGGCCGATTCGGGCGTCAAATTCATTGGCGGGGGGAGAACCGCCGCCGGCTCCTTGAGGATGACGAGCTGGAGAGGTTGTTTTTTTCGGAAATGCTTGAACCCGTAGCCACCGATCCCAAGAGCTAGCAATAACAACAGAATTCCAGGGACGCTGGAGGACTTTTTACGGGCGGCGGCTTGTCCCGGGCGGCGCACCTTCGGCCGGGGTGCTCCTGCGGCTCCGCGATTATTGGAAATGAGGGAGTCGCCGATTGCCTGCAAGTCTTTTGCCATTTCCACGGCGCAGGCGTAGCGGGCGGCCGGCAGAGGCTGGGTGGCGCGTTTGATAATCGCGTCGAAGCGGATGTCGCAGTGGGCGATCAGCGAGGCCGGGCGGAGATCATCGGCCGGAAGCCTGCCGGTCAGGAGTTCGTGCAGCATCACGCCGACCGAAAAAATGTCGGCGCGGTAATCCACCGAGTGTGGGGAATCGACCACCTCGGGAGCGGTGTAATGGGGCGTGCCGAAAATTTCCTCGCCCTCTTCGATTTTCCGCTCGATGGGGCGGGCGAGCCCGAAATCGCCGATCTTGGGCTGGGCGTTGAGATCGAGAAGAACGTTGGCCGGCTTGATGTCGCGGTGGATGATGCCGTTTTCGTGGGCGTGGGCGAGTCCGTGGCAGATGGCGGAAATCAGGCGGATCACTTCTGCGGGATCGATCGCTTGGCCATTGGCCGAATGATAGATGGATTGCCCGGGCACGAACTCCATGACGATGTAGAGCATTCCGTTGACCGAGCCGAAATCGTACACGCCGATGAGATTCGGGTGATTCAGGCGAGCCATGGCCTTGGCCTCGGTCTCGAAACCTTTGCAAAACGCCGCGTCTTTGCTGAATTCCATGGGCAGAATTTTCAGCGCGACGGTCCGATCCAAAGACTTTTGCAGCGCGCAATAAACGGCTCCCATGCCACCGGTGGCGATGAGTCCCTGAATTTGATACGCTGGAAAAAGCGGCGCGAGGTCGGAGGGATCCGGAGCGATGAAGCCGGCAGGTTCGTGAGAGTCGGTCATGAGCGGAAGAATGCCAGTTTGCTGAGTTTGCGCCCGGAACCTATCCTTCGTGATCATTTAATTTCAAGCTTAATGACCACGCCTCACACGGCGGGATAAATTTAAGAGATCCTAATAAATGCCAAAAGGAGTCTAAGTCTTTGATTGTGAGTCGAAATAGCCATGGCGGCCACTCCTCCGAAAAATCCTTCTCGCCCCGATCCTGAGGATGTTGCTAGCGTCCGCCCGTCGCGTGAGACAAGCGCGCGACACAGCGGCACCCAAGCAACTTTTCACAAATTCCGATTCCAATGCGCCCGATTTTTCTCCTGCCCAGCGTGATCCTCATCAGCTCCTGCGTCCTCGGCCCGGAGCCCGGCTCGCCGGAAACGCCCCTGCCTTCCTCCATCCGCGGCGACGTCGCGCCGCACGGCATTTCCTTCGGCGACAAGGCGTGGCGCAAGGTTTTCACGGACTCCACGCTGCGCAATCTCATCGCCCGCGCCCTTCAAAATAACCCGGACCTCGTCGCCGCCACTTACCGGATCGAAGCCGCCCGCGCCCAAGCGGAAATCTCCCGCGCCGCTTGGTTTCCAAAGCTCGACGGTAGCGCGGACGCCGCTACGAATTACCGCTTTGAAAAGTCCGGCGAATCTTACGGCCTGACCGGTTCCCTGAGTTGGGAAGCCGATCTCTGGGGCGGCATCCGTCGCAACAACCAAGCTGCTCGCGCTCGTTTACTGGCCACAGAATTCCAGCGCGACGGCGTTCAGACCTCCCTCATCGCCGCCGTCGCCACCGCCTACATCGATCTGAAAAACCTCGATGAACGCCTCGCGATTTCCCGCCGCACCGTGGCAAGCCGCCAGGGCTCGCTCGAGCTGGTCGCCGCCCGCAGAGATGGCGGCATCAGCTCGGATCTCGAAGTCGGCCAGGCCGAGGCCTTGCTCTCCCAGGCGCAAATCACCATCCCGACCACCGAGCAGGCCATGGCCGCCAAGGAAAATGAAATCCGCGCCCTGCTCGGAGAATTCCCCGGCGGCATCACCCGCGGTGGCAGTCTGAGCAGTTTGGATTCCGCTCTCAGCATCCGCGGCGGGCAGCCCTCTTCTTTGATGGAACGCCGCCCAGACATCGCCGCCGCTAACCAAGATTTCCAAGCCGCCACCGCCCAGATTGGAGTCGCCGAAGCTCTTCGTTTCCCTACCCTTTCGCTCACCGGACAAGGCGGATATATCAGCAGCGACCTGAGCAACTTGCTCGAAAAAAGCTCCTCCGCCTACTCCATCGGCCCACAACTCGCTGGCCCGATCTTCGATGCCGGAGCCGGTAAATCTCGCGTAAAAGTCGCGCAAGCCCGGGCCAAAGAATCGCTCGCCGCCCACCAAAAAGCCGTCCAGCAAGCTTTCCGGGAAGCTGCGGACTCGCTGAACGCCTACCAAAAAACCGGCGAAATCATCGCCGAGGGAACCAAGCTGGTCGCCTCGCAGAAAAGCGTTTCTTCCATCGCCCTCGAGCGCTTCCAAGGCGGCGCCTCCAGCTATCTGGAAGTGCTCGACGCTGAGCGCGAACTCTTCGCCTCCGAACTCGAATTGGCAGACTCCCGCAGCAATCGCCTGCGGGCCGTGGTCCAAGCCTACCGCTCCCTCGGCGGCGGCTGGAAATAATCGACTATCGTAGCAGATTCCACGCGGAGACCAGCGCCTTGAGTCCGGCCATTTCGATGGATGGGTCGACGCCCGCTCCCCACAGCAAGCGGCCGTCGTCGTGCTGGACTTGGACGTAAGCCGCCGCACTCGCATCCGAACCGCCGCGCACCGCGTGCGAACGGTAATCGGTGACTTTAAAATCCTTCAGACCCGCGCCTTCCATCGCGTGCACGAAGGCGTTGATGGGTCCGTTGCCATTGCCTTCGATGGCTTTTTTTTCTCCACCGACGAGGATGCTCGCCTTGCATTGGACCAAGCCACGCTCGCCAGTTTGGTGGATCAGCTCGTAGTCGATCACATCCAGCGGTGTCGAAATATTGACGAATTCCTCGAAAAACGTCTCGCGAATTTCATCCGTCGAGAGTTCCCGGCCGTGCTCGTCGGCGAGGTCATAAACGCGCTTACCGACTTGCGGGTGCATGGATTTCGGTAAATCGAAGCCATGCTCGCGGTCCAGCACATAGGCGACGCCGCCTTTCCCTGACTGCGAATTGATGCGGATGATCGCCTCATACGAGCGGCCGATGTCTTGCGGATCGATGGTGAGATAAGGCACGCCCCACGGGGTAGCCGCGTCTGCGGCGAGCTCACGCGTGCGGCGGTCGAGGCCTTTTTTAATCGCGTCTTGGTGGGAGCCGGAGAAGGCGGTGAACACGAGCTCGCCGGCATACGGCTGGCGCTCGGGCACGCTGAGGCGCGTCACCCGCTCGTAAACTGTGCGGATGGATTGCAGGTCGGAGAAATCCAATCCGGTTTCCACGCCGTGGCTGTTGAGATTCAGCGCCACGGTGACGATATCGAGATTTCCGGTGCGCTCGCCGTTGCCGAAAAGCGTGCCTTCCACGCGGTCCGCGCCGGCCATCAGGCCCAGCTCGGTGGCGGCCACGCCCGTGCCGCGGTCGTTGTGGGTATGCAGGGAGACGAGCACGGAATCCCGCTGCGCAAGATTCCGGCACATCCACTCGATCATGTCGGCGTGGACGTTTGGCGTCGTCCACTGGACGGTGTCCGGCAGGTTGAGGATCATTTTTTTCTCCGGCGTCGGCTGCCAGACGTCGATCACCGCGTTGCAGCACTCCAGAGCGAAATCCAGCTCGGTGTCGGAAAATGACTCGGGCGAATATTGTAAAACCACCTCGGTACGTGGCACCGTCGGCACGAGTTTTTTCACCAGCTCCGCGCCATCGATGGCGATTTGCTTGATCGACTCGCGCGATGCGTCGCTGAATGTCACCCGGCGCTGGAGCGGCGAGGTGGAGTTGTAAATGTGGACGATCGCCCGCTTCGCCCCGTCGATCGCCTCGAAAGTCCGGCGGATCAATGGCTCGCGAGTTTGCACCAGCACTTGGATGGTGACGTCTTCCGGGATGCGGTTTTCATCGATCAGACGACGCAGGAAATTGAACTCGGTATCTGCAGCAGACGGGAAGCCAACTTCGATTTGCTTGAAGCCAACCCGGACGAGTAGATCGAAAAAATCGAGCTTCTCCTCGATCGACATCGGTTGCGGCAGCGCTTGATTGCCATCCCGGAGATCGACGGAGCACCACTCGGGCGCGTGTGTCAGCGTTTGGTCCGGCCAAGTGCGGTCGGGTAAGGAGACCGCTGGGAAGGGCCGGTATTTCGAGAGCGAAGTGGGATGCATGTTGGGGAAAATTTGAAGCCGGAGCAGGAAGTAACACTCCCAGATGGATTTGTCGAAAGCGGACTCTGCCCGCTTATCGAGTGACGCCGCGCTCGGATTTTTCAATAAAATCGAGCAAATGCGCGACCTGTGGCGTGTCTGCGGCATGAGTCGCCTTGAGCGAGCTGATCGAGGTCGCGAGGTTGGCGTCTTTCTTTAGGAATAGCTTTTTGTAAGCAGACTTGAGCGCCTTGATGTCCTCCTCGGCAAATCCCCGGCGTTGCAAGCCGATGAGATTCAGGCCACGAGTGGTCGCAGGGTGGCCGTCCACGATCATGAACGGGGCCACGTCCTGCACCACCTTCGAGCAGCCACCAATGATCGAGTGCTTACCGATTCGGACGAACTGATGCACGCCCGCCACGCCGGAGACAATCGCGTAATCCTCCACCGTGATATGGCCAGCGAGGCCCACGGAATTCGAGAGAATGATGTGGTCGCCCAGCTGGCAATCGTGCGCGACGTGCGCGTAGCAAAGCAGCAGATTGTGCGAGCCGATCCGCGTCGGCAGGCTAGCGTGGGTGCCACGGTGGACGGTAGTATTTTCCCGGAAGACATTGTGATCTCCAACTTCTAAATAAGTCGGATCTCCCAAATATTTTAAATCCTGAGTCTTTCCGCCGATGGCAGCGAAGGGAAAAAACTCATTGCCGCGGCCGAATTTCGAGTGCCCTTCGAGCACGACGTACGAGTGCAGCACGCAGTCATCGCCGAGCTCGACATTCGCGCCGATGATACAAAACGGTCCGACACGGACATTCCGCCCCAGCGAAGCGAGCGGTGAAACGATGGCAGTTGGGTGGATCACGCCGAAATGTCTGCGAATGAGTGCCGAAATGACGAGGTTTTTTTATCGGGCGGCCTCAAATCACTTCACGAAGAGCGCGCAAAATGACGAGAAACCGGCGTGGAGGCCGAAGTGGTGAAAATCAGCGGCTTGGGCAGTTCGCCGGGACTTCCCTGGTGAAAAGTTCTTTCAGGTAGTCCGCCATTCCGGCAACCATCGCGCTCAATGATCCGATTCGACCGTCGCTGGTGTAGGGCCCCTGCCCGAATCCATGGAACTTGCCGCTTGAATCCGGCCGGAATGGGTGTCAGCTCTCGGAGTCGCTTAATTTCCAAGACCATGAAAAAGACCCTCACGCTCGCCGTTGCTTTCGCCCTGGTTTCCCCGGCCCTCGCTCAAGCACCGGCCCGGCAGGCCGAGGCGCTCTATCAAAAAGGACTCGCCGCCGAGAAGGCCGGCGACCCCGCCGCCGCCCGAAATTTCTACACAGAAGCGCTGAAGCTCGACCCCAAGAACCCCAACGCCACTTACAGCCTCGGCCAGCTCAAACTCACCGCCCCGGGGATCGCTACTAAGGGCCGCGAGGCAAAATTCGGTGCGCTGGTGGTTCCGGTTTTTCAACTCGACCAAGCCACCCTGCAGGAAGCGCTCACCGGTTTGGGCGTGATTGTCGAAAAGGAATCCAAGGGCGATGTGACGCCGAATTTCGTCATCGAAGATCCCAAGGGCCAACTCACTACCCAGAAAATTTCCCTAAACTTGAAGAACATGCCCGCCAAGGCGGTGCTGAAATATCTCACCGATCAAACGGGCGCGAAGGTCCGCTACGACCAACACGCCGTGGTCATCAGCCCGCGCTGAATTCCGCCAGGATCGAGCGGTGGACGTCCTCCGCCGTGCTCACGGGGAAGGCCGACCCTAACAAGACCGGGCGCTCGTCGTCCGCCACGACGTCCCGGCCGTGCGAGCCTTTCACCAGCGAGGCGTCTAGTGGGATGACATCGAGCAAGCCGCGCAGCCCGAGCTTTTTTTTCAACAGGAATTTCGCGATCCGTAACTTGGGAAACTTGAGCGCCGGATCGATGAACAGCTCGCACGGATCATAGCCGGGCTTGCGGTGGATATCGATGGTCCGCGCGTAGTCCGGTGCGACCGCATCGTCCTCCCAGAAATAATAAGTGAACCACGCGTCTGCCGCCGCGATGGCGATGAAGTCTCCGCCGCGCTCGGTCGCCACGCCCTCGCCCCAGATCTCTGCGGATGTCCGGACTTCGTCGATGCCCGGAGTGTTTTCTAGCAAACTCCGGACCTCCTCGCGGATCGCCGGGTCGTTCACATAGACATGGGCCACTTGGTGGTCCGCCACGGCAAAAACGCGTGAGGCGCCACAGTCGAGCGTTTCTAGGCCGAGCTCGTCCTTGATTTGAATCCAGCCTTTTTCGCGGAACAGGCGGTTGAGATGAACCGCCCGGCTGACCGGGGAAATCCCGTATTCAGAAAGCACCAGCACCAGCACGCCGCGCGACTCATAATAACGGATGAGATCCGTCGCGAGCGCGTCGATCTTCCGGAGTTCCGCTGGGATGCTAGCCGCTTGCGGGCCGTCCTTCTGCAGCGGATAATCGAGATGTGGCAGATAGACGAGACTTAGCGTCGGCGAGTGTTTTTCTTCTACCCATTTCGCGGAAGCGGCGATCCACTCCGAGGAAGCGATCCCCGCTGCCGGTCCCCAGAACGCGGGGAAGGGGAATGGTCCGAGGTCGTTTTTCAACGCATCGCGCATCTCCATCGGCTGGGTGTGGACGTCGAACACCTTGCGCCCGTCCGCCGGATAGAGCGGCCGCGGCGTGATGGAAAAATCGGCGGAGGAATACATGTTATACCACCAGAATAACTTCGCGCAGGTGAAGCCGGGAATTTCGAGACGAAGCTTGTCCCACAGTTTCTCGCCGCAGACGAGGTGGTTGCTTTGCTTCCAGAATCGCACCTCCGCGCTTTCCCGGTCATACCAGCCGTTCGCCACGATGCCGTGCTCCGCAGGCGATGTCCCGGTGGCGATCGACGACTGCGTCGTGCAAGTCACCGCCGGAAATGCGGGCGTGTAACTTTGCAGCCCGCGCTTCTCGGCGAACTCGGTCAAACCCGGCATGTTTTCGCCTAGCAGCGAGCGGGAAAGTCCGACGAGATTGATGACGGCGATTCGCATGGGTTGATCTTGTGCTGTGCCGCAAAGAGTCAGTCGCCTGCCTCTCACTGCGATCAGTGATGGGCGGCGGGAGCAGGTTCTGCGACGACCTTTTTCTTCCTGTCAGAGAATTTCTGAACGAAAACATAACAGACCGGAATTAGGAACAGGCCGATGGCGGTGGAAATCGTCATACCATAGACCACGCCGGTGCCCATGGTCGCGCGTGACGCGGCACCGGAGCCGGTGGCTAACATCAGCGGCACGCAGCCGAGGATGAAAGCGAAGGAAGTCATCAGGATCGGACGCAGACGGAGTTTCGCGGCAAGGATGGCGGCGTCGATGGTGGGCATCCCTTCGTCACGTTTCATCTTGGCGAACTCGATGATGAGGATGGCGTTTTTCGCCGCAAGGCCGATGAGCATGACCAGGCCGACCTGGGCATAGACGTTCATATCGAACTTGCGCAGTAGCAGACCGACCATGGTGCCGAGAATCACCGTGGGCACGGAGAGCAGCACGGCGAAGGGCAGTGACCAGCTTTCATACTGCGCGGCAAGGAGCAGGAAGACGAAGATGATCGCCATGGCGAAAATCACCCCGGCCTGACCTTCGGATTTCTTTTCCTGAAGCGTGAGGCCGGACCATTCGTAGCCCGTCTCGGCGGGCATTTCCTTCATCACTTCTTCGATCGCCTTGATCGCTTGGCCGGAGCTATAGCCCGGAGCGGTGGCTCCCATGACCTCGGCGGAGTTGTAGAGATTGAAACGGGTGACTAGGTTGGGGCCGGACATCTTGGTGACGGTGACCAGCGTGCTCAACGGGACCATGTTGCCGTCATTGCTGCGGACATAGAATTTCCCGATGTCGTCCGGCTTGCTGGTGAACTCGGGCTCCGCTTGCAGGAAGACTTTATATACTTTTCCAAACTTCACGAAGTCATTGACATAAAGACCGCTGAGGTAGGTCTGGAGTGTGGCGAACACGCTGTCCACCGGCACGTTGAGCGTGCGACATTTCTCGCGATCCAGCTCCACCTTCACCTGCGGCGTGGCGGGATTGAAGGTGGTTGATAGGCGGGCAATTTCCGGGCGCTTGGCGGCGGCGGCCTGCAGTTGTTTCACATAGCCTGCTAGGTCGTCGATGGTGCCACCCGAGCGATCCTGAAGCTGCATGGTGAAGCCGGAAACGTTTCCATATCCCGGCAGCGGAGGCGGGCCGAAGGCGAACGCACGGGCACCGGGGATGGCTTGGAATTTTTTCGTCCACTCGGCGGCGATGGCCTTGGAATGGAGGTGCGGCTCGTGGCGCTCCTCCCAGGATTTAAGGCCCACGAACATGAGCGCGCAGTTTGGAACATTGAGCGAGTTGAGGATGTTCATGCCGGCGAGTGCCACGGCGGATTGCACGCCTTCGGTATTGCCGACGATTTCCTCGACCTGTTTGAGCACCTCGTCCGTCCGCTGGAGTGCGGCTCCTTCCGGCAGTTCCACCGCCACAAATAGATAGCCCTTGTCCTCATCCGGAATGAATCCGCCGGGCACGTGCTTGCCGATGCGGTTGATGGCGACCATTACCAACACTAGCATCACCATGGAAAGCGTCGCCTTGCGCACCAAGCCGCCGACCACTCTGCCATAGCGCTCGATGATCCAATCGAAGGCGGCGTTGAATTTCCTGAAGAACCAAGCGATGGGCCCCTTGCCGGGCGTCGGTGCGCGCAGCAGCATCGCCGAGAGCGCCGGACTGAGCGTGAGCGCGTTGATCACGGAGAACACCACCGCGATGGCGATGGTCAGCGCGAACTGGCTGTATAGCTGGCCGGTCACGCCACCCATGAAGGCGACGGGCACGAACACCGCGCATAGCACCAAACCAATGGCGATCACCGGGCCGGACACTTCCTGCATCGCCTTGCGCGTGGCGTCCTTGGGTGAGAGTCCGTGTTCGATGTGATGCTGCACCGCCTCGACGACGACGATGGCGTCATCGACCACGATGCCGATCGCCAGCACCAGGCCGAACATGGTGAGCACGTTCACGCTGAATCCTAACACCGGGAACATGATGAAGGCTCCCAAGAGGGAAACCGGCACCGTGAGCATCGGAATGATGGTGGCGCGGAAACTTTGCAGGAAAATATAAACGACGATCAGCACCAGAATCACCGCCTCAAAAAGCGTGTGGACGATGGCTTCGATGGAGGCTTTGATCGGAAGCGTCGAGTCCATCGCGACCTCGTAGATCATATCCGCCGGAAACTTGGCTTTCGCTTTGTCGAGGATGGCCCTGACGTTCGCTGCGGTGTCGAGCGCATTGGCTCCGGGTGCCAGATAGATGGCGAAGGCACCGGCCGGCGACTGGTTGAGGCGAGCGCGAAGATCGTAGGTCTGCGCACCGAGGTCCACGCGGGCCACGTCCTTGATTTTCACCTGCGAGCCATCGCTGTTCGAGCGGATGATGACTTCTTCGAACTCCTTGGGATCCTTGAGCAAGCCGAGAGCGCGCACGTTGTATTGCCCTTCCTGGCCGGGTGGTGCTGGCTCCGCACCGATCCGTCCGGCGGGCGACTGGGCGTTCTGCTCTTGCAGCGCCTTCTTGATGTCATCCGGCGTGATGCCGAGCGAGGCGAGTTTATCCGGCTGCAGCCACATCCGCATGGTGTAGTCTTGGGCGGTGAAGTTTTTCACATCCCCCACGCCCTTCACGCGCTTGATCGAGTCCACCAGATTGAGATCGAGGTAGTTGCTCAGGAAAACGGCATCGTAAGTGTTCTTCGGCGATGCAAGGCCGATGACCATCAGGATGTCCGGGCTGGAACGGTTGACGACCACGCCTTCGCGTTTCACCGCTTCCGGGAGCTGGGCTTCGGCCTGGGTCACGCGGTTTTGGGTATTCACCTGCATGATGTCCACGTCCGTGCCGACATCGAAATAGACGTTGAGCGTCATCTTGCCGTCATTGGCATTGAACGACTGCATGTAGAGCAGCTTGTCCACGCCGTTGACCTTCGATTCGATGGGAGTGGCCACGGATTCCATGACCGCTTCGGCAGCGGCACCACGATAAGACGTGGTGGCTTGGATCATGGTGGGGCTGACGTTCGGATATTCCGAGATCGGCAGTCGGGAAAGCGAGATGGCGCCCACGATGCAGGTGAGGATGGCAATAACCATCGCCACGATGGGACGGCGAATGAAGAAGTCGGCCATGGTGTTATTACTTGGCGGGTTTTTCGGAAGCGACTGCCTTGGCGGCTGGGGCGCTGGTGTTCACCGGGATGCCCTCGCGGAGCTTGTTAATACCCTCCACCACGATTTTCTCACCTGCCTTGAGGCCCTCGTTGATGATGAAAACACTGCCCACCTGTTCGCCGGTCGTCACTGGCCGCTGGGTCACCGTGCCATCGCTTCCGGCTACCCAGACGAAGCTCTTGCCCTGAAGCGAGACAATCGCGCGCTCGGGCACCGTGATGCAGTCAGGCCGGGCACCGAGATTCACGCGGACCCGCGAGAACATGCCGGGACGCAGCAGCTTGTCTTTGTTCGGGAACTCCGCGCGGACGCGCAAGGTGCCGGTTTTTACGTTCACCGCGCGGTCGATGAAGACAAACTTGCCTTGATCCGGATGCTCGGTGCCGCTGGGGAGGATGAGCGTGAGCGGCAGGCTGGCGACATCGCGGCCCAAAGCGCGGCTTTTTACCTCAGCCCGGATGTAATCCACCTCGCTGACATTGCAGTAGAACCAGATGGGATCGAGGGTGGAAATGGTGGCGAGCAAAGTGGGCTCGCCCTTGCCGACTAGCTCGCCGATGGCGACCTGCGTGGCACCGATGAGGCCGGTGATGGGCGCCTTCACATCGCAATAACCGAGATCGAGCTGGGCGGACTCCACTCGGGCCTGGGCGGTGATCACGCCGGCTTCACCGACGTCCACCGAGGCCAGCGCATCATCGAGATCCTGTTTGGGAATCGCCCGTTTTTCGTAGAGCGGTTCGAGCCGGGCGACATCCGCATGGTATTTCTTAAGTGCGGCGTTGGACTCCGCCAAGGCACCGGTGGCGGCGGCCAGTTTTTCGAGAAACGGCTTCTTATCGAGTTCGAACAGGAGCTCTCCCTGCTTCACTTCGACGCCCTCGGTGAATGGCATCTTGTCGACGAATCCCTCGACCCGCGCACGGACTTCGACGTTTTGCGGCGAGTCGAGCTGGCCGATGAGCGTTGAGGAGAGCGGCACCTTGGAGGTCGAGATTTCCATGACTTCGACGGTCGGCGGCGGTGGCACGACGGCGACTGGCTTCTTGCAGCCGCAGAGCACGGCGACGGCCGCCAAGGCCAGCACTCGAAGTGGCGGGGTGAAATTGGTGTTCGGTTTCAAGTATTTGGGGATTGGCTCTCGTATCGGAATGGCGGAGTGGGGGCGGCTCGCGGGGAAATCGCCCGTTTGAACTCGTCACGATCAATGGCTAATGGGCCGCTCCTTGCCTGTCAAATTGAAAGCCCTTCGCCGGACGTGTGCTCCCCCCTGGATGCTTCGCCGCCTTCCCATTCGTGATTTAAAATCGGGCAGACCTTTCGATAATCAAGCGTGCGGAAAAAGAAGAGCGATTCCCAGGAGTCCCGGTTCTCGTCAGGATTAGCCGTGCCATGGATTTGCCATTTTGGGAGGTCTGTCGCAGGGCGGAAATCCCTGAAAAGGAATAAGTCCGGCCGACGGATTGTTCTTTCAGCTCACATCGGACGAGAGCGACTTCACGAACGACCGTTTTGAAGATCGCATTTTGGATGGTTTCCCCACACCGGGTCACTCCACCAGCGCTTTCAACCTGCGGCAGACTTCCTCCACATTTGCCCGCGAGTTGAAGGCGGAAATGCGGAAATAACCCTCGCCCGCAGAGCCGAAGCCGGAGCCGGGGGTGATGACGACTTGGGCCTCGTCGAGCATTTTGTCGAACATGTCCCACGAGCTAAGGCCAGCGGGGCAGCCGACCCAGACGTAGGGCGCATTTTCACCGCCGAAGACCGGTAGTCCGGCTGCGGTGGCGGCTTCGCGGAGCAGTTTGGCGTTGCCCATGTAGTGCTCGATGAGCGCCGAGACTTGTTGTTTTCCTTCCGGGGAAAACACGGCGGCGGCAGCCTTTTGGACCGGGTAGCTGGCACCGTTGAACTTGGTGCTATGGCGACGTGACCAAAGCTGATGGAGCGGGATGCGCTCGCCGGTGTCGGATTTGCCGGTGACGGTTTTCGGAATGACGATGTAGGCGCAGCGGACGCCGGTGAAGCCGCCATTTTTCGAGAAGCTCCGGAACTCGATCGCGCAATCGCGCGCGCCTTCGATTTCGAAGATCGAGCGCGGGATTTCCGGGTCTTGGATGAACGCCTCGTAGGCGGCGTCAAAGAGGATGATGGCGTCGTTGGCCTTGGCGTATTTCACCCACGCTTCGAGCTGCGCGCGGGTGGCGACGGCTCCGGTCGGGTTGTTTGGGAAGCAGAGATAGATGAGGTCGGCTTTTGCAGCCGGAACGTCGGCGACGAAGTGATTCGCGGCATTGCAAGGTAGATAGAGCAGGCCGGCGTAGGCGCCCTTTTCATCGGCGTCGCCCGTGTTACCGGCCATCACATTGGTATCGACATAAACTGGATAGACGGGGTCGGTGATGGCGATGACGTTGCCCTTGCCGAAGATGTCGAGGATGTTGCCGGTGTCACACTTCGAGCCGTCCGAGATGAAAACCTCGTCCGCGGAAATGCCGAGATTGGAGAACTGATTGTCCACGATGGCTTGGCGGAGAAACTCGTAACCTTGCTCCGGACCATAGCCCTTGAAAGTGGCGCGGTCGGCCATTTCATCGACGCCTTCGTGCATCGCCTTCACCACGGCGGCGGGCAGCGGCTCGGTCACATCGCCGATGCCGCAACGGATGATGCGGGCTGCTTTGTCGGGGTTTTGCTCGGTGTAAACGCGCACCCGGCGGGCGATTTCAGGGAACAGGTAACCGGCTTTGAGCTTGAGGAAATTGGAATTAATCGTGGCCATGCGGGCGGACGTTTAGCCGTCAAACTGCAATCGTGCAAGGCTGGAGGCGATCAGCAAATCCTTACGGTTTCGACCCCGAGCAGACGACCGAGTTTTTCGATTTTTCCCGCCAAGTTCCCCACCCCGACCGCGCAATGGTGCGCGGGGCCTTGTGCGTTCCAGTCATTGGTGAAGCGCCGGGCACCGATGCTGAACTTGTAACGGCTGTTCGTGTTGCCGATTTCCAGCACCGGGCCGGGGACGGATTCGCCCTCGGCGACCAGCAACTTGAGGCGTCCGTCTTCGGTCTCGACGACCGAGAGCAGCGTGACCGGGCCGTGTTTGACCGACATCTCGACGGACAATCCGCGGCCGACCTTGCCGTGATAGACATCGAGCGGGCGCACCTTGGTTTTCCCCTGCGCGATGGCGATATGGCCGGGCCCGTCGTGGCCCATCAGCACCACGTCCTCGTTCCAATCCATCGCATAGTATTCAGTAAATGAACCACCCGCACCGAAGCTGTCCATGATCTTCATCGCCTGCGCGTTCTTCACTTCGTATTCCCCGGCGACTGGGACGCCGCAGGCAGTTAGTAGGGAATTCCCGAGAATGATCGAGCTGATAGCGTCCTCGTTGTCTGCGTTGCCGGTGCCCATGTAGTAATAGGCCAGCGAACCGAGATCGTGCTCCGCCACCAAGCGGTCCAGCGCGACGGAAGTGCGGACCGCCCGCTCCAGCTCCTCCTGCGAGCAGTCGTCCTGCACATCGAATTGCTCGCGGGTAAGCGGTCAACAGAACCCCACTATCCGGCGGCGGCTGTTTGGGCGTAGGATGCCCGCCCTATGGAAACCAATATCGACCCCGCCGCCGGCGTCATCGTCAAATCCGATCAAACCGGACGCACC
>JBEGUC010000023.1:0-28409 GCA_041179105.1 Verrucomicrobiota bacterium
AATCCGGATAGAGCGCGCAGCGTGGTGGATTTGCCAGCGCCGTTCGCGCCGATGAGCGTGACGATGCTGCCCTTCGGCACCTTCAGGCTAACGCCGTGGAGGGCTTTGATTGCGCCGTAGGAGACGTAGAGATTTTCGACCGTGAGCAAGAGGGTAGTTGATGGTTGAGAGTTGATAGTTGATGGAAAGAGAAGATGAAGAACTCCAATGGTGTTTACGAATCGCCGAGTAAAGACCGACGCAGACCGCTGAGCATTCGACCTTGTTCTTCGGCGGCAAGGTAGAGAATTTCAAAATCTTCGGATGACAACAGCCCCTGATTCCTGCCGATGAAAGACTGCGAAACAACTTCAAAAAGAGAACCCGTGGCAATCTCAATGAATCGGGCGAAATCCTTGGGTGAGTTCCGTGAACAGCCTTCCGCGATATTGGATGAAATGGACACGGCGGCTCTTCGCATCTGGTTGGTCAAACCGAAGCGCTCGTCCGAAGGGAAATCCCGGGTAACCGAATAAACGGTGTCTGCGAAATCGATCGCCTTGCCCCAAACATCGAGTCGTTCAAATCCAAACATACTGTCTTATCTTTCTACTCTTCCTCTTTCCATCAACTATCAACTATGAACCATCAACTAAACTGCCGCTGCCCCGAGATAGGCTTCAATCACCTTCGGATGACATTGGATTTCCTTCGGACTGCCCTCGGCGATCTTGATGCCGTATTCGAGGACGGCGATGCGCTCGCAGATGCCCATGACAACTTTCATGTCGTGCTCGACGAGCAGGATGGCCATGCCGAAGCGCTTGCGGATGAACTCGATGAGGCTCATGAGGTCTTCCTTCTCGGAGGGATTCATCCCGGCTGCGGGTTCGTCGAGTAACAGAAGCTTCGGCTGGGTGGCCATGGCGCGGACGATTTCCAAGCGCCGCTGGCCGCCGTAGGGCAGGCTGGTGGCGGGCTCGTCGCGGTAGTCTTGGAGTGAGAAAACTTCGAGAAGTTCGAGCACACGCGCCTCGACTTCCTTCTCGCCCGCATGATGCGAGCGGCCGCGCCAAAGCGCTTCGAGGATGCCGTGGCTGCGGTGGAGCTGGGTGGCGGCACGGACGTTGTCGAAGACGCTCATCGAGCCGAAAAGCCGGATGTTCTGGAAGGTGCGAGCCATGCCGCTTTTGGTGAGGACATGCGGTTTCAATCCGGCAGTCGGTTTTCCGGCAAATTTGATTTTCCCCTCGGTCGGTTGATAGACGCCGGTAATCATGTTGAAAACGGTGGTCTTGCCCGCGCCGTTCGGGCCGATGAGGCCGATGAGTTCACCTTCGCCCACCTTCAGGCTCACGTCGCTGACCGCCGTTAGGCCGCCGAAGCGGATGGTGATGTTTTCGAGTTCCAGCAAGGGCTTGCTCATGATTTCGCGGCTAATGGTTTCTTCTTCCGCTCGAAATTGAACAGCCCCTGTGGCCGCGCGATCATCATGAAGATGATGAGCAGCGCGTAGATGATCATCCGGTATTCCGCCACGGCGCGCAGGAATTCCGGCGCGAGGGTGAGCAGGATGGCGGCGAGGATGACTCCGGCGGTGCGGCCCATGCCGCCGAGGATGACCATGACGACGACTTCGAAGCTTTTCATGAAATCGAAGACTTGCGGGGTGATGGAGGTTTTGTGATGGGCGAATAAGCCGCCTGCGATGCCGGCGAAGAACGCGCCGATGACGAAGGCGGTGACTTTATAACGGGTCGGATTCAAGCCCATGGAGCTGGCGGCGACCTCGTCGTCATGCACCGCGATGAAGCCGCGGCCGTAGGTGGAATTTACGAGGCAAGCGACGACATAGACGGTGAATGCAGCGAGTGTGAAGGTCCACGTCAGGCCGGTGAGCCGGGGGATGCCACTGAGTCCGCTGGCAGCTCCGGCGGCTTCGACGTTCTGGAAAATCACGCGGATGATTTCGCCGAAACCGAGGGTGACGATGGCCAGATAGTCGCCTTTCAAGCGGAGCGACGGCACGCCGACTAACAAGCCTGCGATCGCGGCGACCACGCCACCGGCGACGAGCGCGGGGAGGAAGGCCCAAGGCAGCGCGTCGGGGCCCATGCTTTTTTGCAGTTCGAGCGTGATCATCGCGGAAACGTAGGCACCGACGGACATGAAGCCC
The DNA here is from genome assembly GCA_041179105.1 of Verrucomicrobiota bacterium. Taxonomy (GTDB): domain Bacteria; phylum Verrucomicrobiota; class Verrucomicrobiia; order Verrucomicrobiales; family Akkermansiaceae; genus Luteolibacter. The sequence continues at coordinate 2,156 of JBEGUC010000023.1, forward strand.
GCGTGGCCGAGGCTGAACTGGCCGGTGTGGCCGTTGATTAGGTTCAGACTGACGGCGAGGATGATGGCGATGCCGATGTCGATGACGACGCCGCGGTAATAGGGATTCATCTGGTCCGCGCCTAGGCCCGCCACCACCGCGAGCACGACGGCGATGAGGAGAAGGAGGCGCGGGTCTTTTAAAATGGGAGGCATATTCTCAGACTTTTTCGATCTGTTTGGAACCGAGCAGGCCGGTCGGTTTGAAAATCAGAATGATGATGAGGATGGCGAAGGCGATGCCGTCGCGATACGTCGAAATGCCCGACATCCCGCCGGCGTAGGTTTCCACGACGCCGAGCACCATCCCGCCGAGAGCGGCTCCGGGGAGATTTCCGATGCCACCGAGCACGGCGGCGACGAAGGCTTTTAAGCCGACGTTCACGCCCATCAGCGGCTCGATGCCGGTGTAGGTCATGCCGTAGAGGATGCCGCCCGCGCCGGCGAGGGCGGAACCGAGGCCGAAGGTGAACGAGATAATAAACGAGTTGCTGATGCCCATCAACGAGGCGGCGGCGGAGTTGTGGGAGACGGCGCGCATCGCCATGCCGATGCGGGTGCGTTTCACGATGAAGGTGAGTAGGGCTAGCAAAACCAAGGTCACGCCGAGGACGACGAACTGGGTGGTGTTGAACGAGATTCCACCGAGCATGAAATTTCCGGTGGGCAGCAATTTCGGGAATGCTTTCTGGGAGGCCCCGAAGAACGCCTTGTGCTGGCAGGTGTATTCGATAAGCAGGGAAACTCCGATGGCGGTGATCAGCACGGTGAGCTTCGGTCGGTTCCGCAGCGGTCGATAGGCTAGCAGTTCGATGACAATTCCGATGATCGCGCAGAGGATCATCGTCGCCGCCATCACCGCGACCCAGCCGCCCCAACTCGGCAGCGGGAACGCTTTGGCGATCTGCGGCGCGAGGTAATACCCGGTGAACGACCCGAGCATGAAGACATCGCCGTGGGCGAAATTGATGAAACGGAGCACCCCGTAAACCATCGTGTAACCGATGGCGATGAGCGCATAAACCGCGCCAAGGGCTAGGCCATTGACGAGCTGTTGGAAAATCTCGTTCACAGGCGGGCGGCGGGAATCGTTCGTGAAATCATCGTCTAAACGCGCGGGCTAGCGGATCAAGGGGCGATGGTTTCGAGGAACTTGAACTTGCCGTCCTTGATCTGAAGAATCGCGGCGGACTTGATCGCGTCGCGCTTGGCATCGAGTGAGAACTTGCCGGTCACCCCGTCGAAATCCTTGGTGGCAGCGACCGCGTCGCGCAGCTTGGGGCCTTCCGTGGTGCCGGCGCGTTTGATGGCTTCCGCGAGCACGTAGGCGGAGTCGTAACCGAGGGCGGCCATAGCGTCGGGACTCTTGTTATACTTCGCTTTGTAGGCGGCGACGAAGGAGGTCATCTTCGGCGAGGTGTCTTCGGGCGAGCAATGGGTGGAGAAATAATGGCCTTCCACGGCGTCCTTGCCGACTTGCAGGAGGTTTTCCGATTCCCATCCGTCGCCACCGAAGAGCGGGATGGTGAGGCCTAGCTCCTTGGCCTGGATGGCGATGAGGGCGACGTCATTATAATAACCGGGGACGAACACCGCGTCAGGAGCCGCGCCCTTGATGGTGGTGAGCTGGGCCTTGAAATCCTTGTCGCCGCCGTTGTAGTCGAGCTCGGAGGCCAGCGTGCCGCCGTTTTTGGCGAACTGCTCTTTGAAATACTTGGCGAGGCCCTTGGAGTAGTCGCTCTTCGCGTCGGTGAGGACGGCGACTTTTTTCGCCTTGAGGGTTTTATTGGCGAAGTTCGCCATCACGGTGCCTTGGAACGGATCGATGAAGCAGACGCGGAAAATGTAGTCGCCCACTTCGGTGACTTTCGGGTTGGTGGACGCCGGGGAAATCATTGGGATTTTCGCTGTTTGGGCGATCGGCGCGGCTTCGAGCGATCGGCTGGAGGCGACCTCGCCGAGGATGGCGACCACGCCGTCGCGGGAAATGAGTTTATTGACGATGTTGGCGGGTTCACCGGCTTTGGACTGATTGTCCTCGGTGAGTAGCTCGATTTGCTTGCCGAGCACGCCGCCGGCCTTGTTAATTTCCTCGAAGGCGAGCTCGGTGCCTTCGTGGGAGGAAGTGCCGAATGTCGCTTCTTTGCCCGTGAGCGAGGCAAATTCGCCGACCTTGATGGTGTCACCATCTCCAGATTTGCAGCTTGGGAGGGAAAACAGGCTGACGAGCGAGGCGGCAGTGGCGAAAATAAGGTGAGAAGGTTTCATGCGGGTGGGATTGGCGAGCGAAGCGCGGAATTTAGGAAAGCGCTCTACCGAGTGCAACAGCATTTTGCATGCCCCATTGATGAGGGACTTTCATTTCACCTAAAAGAGCCGTGAGCGGGTGGGCAAGCCACTTTCAGCGCGCCGGCTTCCATTTCTGATCCTTGCGCGGAGCGAGCCGTGCGGTTACGACTCGCGCATGGATCTTGCCGACTTTCGCAAAGAATACTCCGACCGTGGCCTGAAGCGTGAGGAAATGCTCGCCGACCCGGTGGCGCAGTTTTCCACCTGGTTCACACAAGCGACCGAGCTCCACCTGCACGAGCCCAACGCGATGACACTCGCCACCGTGGACGAGACCGGCATGCCCTATCAGCGCACCGTGTTGCTCAAATACTACGACCAAGACGGATTCGTATTCTTCACCAACTACGGCAGCCGCAAGGCCCTACAAATGGCGCAAAACCCACGCGTGAGTCTGCTCTTCCCGTGGATCACGCTGGAGCGGCAAGTGATCATCCAAGGCACGGTGGAGAAAATTAGCACCGCCGAGTCGCTCAAATACTTCGCCTCCCGGCCCCGCGAATCACAAATCGGCGCGTGGGTTTCCAATCAGAGCGAAGTCATCACCTCACGGAAATTTTTGATGCAGAAGCTCGCCGAGATTAAGGAAAAATTCACCCACGGCGAGATCCCACTGCCCTCGTTCTGGGGCGGCTACCGGGTGAAGCCGCAGATGATCGAGTTCTGGCAAGGCGGTCCCGCGCGGCTGCACGACCGCCTTCTTTACCGCCGCAAAGATACCAGCTGGGAAATCGAGAGGCTCTCACCGTGAGTGAAATTTTTTCTTGGGGACGAAAGACGCCTCCGCTGCCTGCGTATTCGGGGCAGTCAAATGATCAAAATCGCGCATTCCAGAGCCATTCTCGCGTCGCTCGCTGCCCTCATTTTTAGCAGCGCCTGCGGCCACGCCGCCGATTGGCTGACGCTCCGAGCCAAGCCCGGCACCGCCAACGGCAAAAAAATTGTCCTCGTTTCCGGCGACGAAGAATACCGCAGCGAGGAATCTTGCCCGATGCTCGCCAAGATCCTCAGCCAGAAATATGGCTTCGACTGCGTCGTGCTTTTTGCCATCAACCCGGCCGGTGGCTATATCGACCCGAATTTCCAGAAAAACCTCCCCGGCACCGAAGCGCTCGATTCCGCCGACCTGATGATCATCGGCACTCGTTTCCGGCAATTGCCGGACGAGCAAATCGCTAAATTCGCCACCTATCTGAATGCTGGCAAGCCAATCATCGGCTTCCGCACCGCCACCCACGCCTTCACCGGCCCGGCCAAAACCGGGGATTTCCAGTGGTCAGAGTTCGGTCTGAAAATCCTCGGAGAAAAATGGGTGAACCACCACGGCAATCACAAGGTCGAAGGGACGCGTAGCGTGATCGAAGCCGCCCATGCCAAGCACGAAATCCTCAACGGTGTGAGCGAGATTTTCGCCACCACCGATGTTTACGGCATCGCCAATCTTGACCAAAAAGCCGCCACCATCCTCCTCCGCGGCGCGGTCACCGAGACACTCGATCCGACCTCGAAAAATCTCGATGGCCCGAAAAACAACCCTCTCATGCCGCTCGCCTGGCTCCGCGAATACACCGCGCCTAACGGCACGACTCGGGGCCAAGCGCTCTGCACCACCCTCGGTGCCAGCACCGACTTCGCCGACGAAAACCTCCGCCGTCTGATCGTCAACGCCTCGTTCCACCTCACCGGCTTAAAAGTGCCGAACAAGGCGGAAGTCGGCTATATCGACCCGTTTCAACCGACTCACTACAGCGCCATCGACGCGCCGGACTTCTACAAGAACCGTAACCTCAAGCCCGCCGACTACGCACTCGGCAAGAGCCCTGCCACCGGACTGCTCGGGCAAGCTCCCAAGTCCGAAACTCAGGACGCTCAAAAAAAAACTCTGATCCCGAGCGCCACGCCCCACACGACGAGCCAGCCGCCGCCACAGTAGCCCGCCCTCAAGCTGTCGCTCCCCCGGCCTCGGGGGAAAATCTCGTGTTCATCGGCAACGGGCTGGCCGAACGCGATGTCTATTACAGTCGGCTGGAGACGGAGTTCCATCTCCGCTATCCTAACAAACAGCTAGTCATTCGCAACATGGGCCGCCCCGGCGACACGCCCGGCTTCCGTCCGCACCCGGCCCGCAAATCGCAGTGGGCCTTCCCCGGTGCGGAGAAATTCCGCCCGGAAAATGCCCCGCACAGCGGCAATGGTTTTTTCTCCACACCTGACCAGTGGCTCACCCATCTCAAGGCGGACACCATCGTCGCCTTCTTCGGTTATAACGAATCCTTCGACGGCCCCAAGGGCGTGGACAACTACGAGGCGGAGCTCGACGCCTTCGTCGTCCACACCTTGAGCAAGGCCTACAACGGCACCGCTGCCCCGCGGTTGATCCTCGTTTCCCCCATCGCCTACGAAGACCTCTCCAAAGCTCGCGATTTGCCTGATGGCACCAATGAAAACACCAATCTCAAGCTCTACACCGCCGCGATGGAGCGTGTGGCGAAAAAACACTCGCTGACATTCATCGACCTCTTTTCCCCGACCCATGAACTCTTCACCCAGGCAGAAGGCCCCTTCACCACCAGCGGATTCATCCCCACGGAAGCCTGCTATCAGCAGCTCGCGGGACTGCTCGCCAACGGGGTTTACGGCAAGCAGGCTCGTCAATCCAAAGCCGATCCCGCCAAGGTCCACGCTGCCGTCAAACAGAAAAACTGGTTCTGGCAGCATGACTATCAAATCACCAACGGTGTCCACAGCCACGGCGGGCGCTACCTTCCCTTCGGCCCGCAGAACTACCCGGATGAAGTGCAGAAGACCCGCGAGATGATGGTCCTTCGCGACAAACTCATCCACGCCGTCGCTGCTGGAAAAACCACTAACCTCAGCGTCGATGACTCCAAAACCCACCCCCTGCCCCCCGTCGTCAGCAACTACACTCCCAGCAAGAAAAGCGATGGCCAGACCTACCTCTACGGTGATGAGGCGGAGAAATCACTCACCGTCCCGGAAGGCTACAAGGTGCAGTTGTTCGCCTCAGAAAAGGAATTCCCCAACCTCGCCAACCCGATGCAGCTTTCCTTCGACGACCGCGGCCGCCTATGGGTCGCCACCATGCCCACCTACCCGGCCTACCGCCCCGGCGACCCGCTCCCCAATGACAAGATTCTCATTTACGAGGACACCAATAACGACGGCCGCGCCGACAGGGAAATTGTCTTCGCCGACAAGCTCCAACTGCCGATCGGTTTCGAATTCGCCCCGCAAGGCGTCTATGTCTCCCAAGCGCCTAACCTCGTCCTGCTACGCGACACCGACGGCGACGATCGCGCCGACGTCCGTGAAATTGTGTTAAGCGGCTTCGATACGCATGACACCCACCACGCCATCAGCGCCTTTTGCGCCGATCCTTCCGGTGCTTTCCTGATGGGCGAAGGCGTGTTCCTCCACTCCAACGTGGAAACCGCCTACGGTCCGGCCCGCGGCATGAACGGCGGATTTTTCCGCTACAGCCCGCAGCGCAGCCAGCTCGAGCGCACCGCCCAGCTCAGCATCCCAAATCCCTGGGGCATCGCCTTCGACGACTGGGGGCAAGATTTCTTCCTCCACACCTCCGGCCCCTCGATCAACTGGATGCTCCCCGGCTCCGTCAAGCCCACCTACGGCAAACAGGCGCCCACCGGGCCCGAACTTGCTCCCGAGGGCAACGCCGTGCGCCCCACCTCCGGGCTCGAGTTCGTTTCCTCCCGCCATTTCCCGGACGAGGTTCAGGGCGATATGCTGCTCTGCAACAACATCGGATTCCTCGGCATCAAGCAGCACTCCATCGTCGATGACGGCACCGGCTACAAGACAGTGTTCCGCCAGGATCTGTTAAAATCCTCCGATGGAAATTTCCGCCCCGTGGACCTCGAATTCGCGCCCGACGGCTCGCTCTACGTCATCGACTGGCACAACACCCTCATCGGCCACATGCAGCACAACGCGCGCGATCCGCTGCGCGACCACGTCCACGGTCGGATCTATCGGATCACCTATCCGTCGCGCCCACTGGTCAAGCCAGCCTCCGTCGAGAAAGCATCGGTCGCCACCCTGTTGGAAAATCTCAAGTTGCCGGAATATCGCACCCGCTACCGCAGCCGCCGGGAACTCCGCTCCCACCCGGTGGCGAAAGTAATGCCCGCCCTCAAGAGTTGGGTCGCCAAGCTCGATCCCAAAGACCCGCGCCACGAGCACCACCAACTCGAAGCGCTTTGGACCGCTTGGGGCCTCAATCAAGTCGATGAAGCACTGCTCCGTCAGCTTCTCGAAGCCAAGGATTTCCACGTCCGCGCCGCTGCGGTGCGAGTCCTCCGCTACAACACCCACGCCATCTCCGACCATGCCGCGTTGTTGGAAAAGGCCGCCAGCGATCCTCACGGTCGCGTGCGCCTTGAAGCGCTCATCGCCGGCTCCTGGCTGGACAACTCAATGGGCAAAAAAGTCGTCGCCACCGCCGCCAGCCGACCGCTGGACGAATGGAGTAAAGGTGCCGCCACCACCGCCATGTCCCGCCTTGAAGGCGTGCAGGAGGTCGCCGTGGACGAACATCCGCTGCCACCCGTCCCCGCCCATCTCACCGGCTCGGACAAGCAACAATTCATCGCCGGCCATGAAATCTATTTCCGCGACGCCCACTGCGCCACCTGCCACATGCTGGACGGCAAGGGCCTCGATCCCGCCTTCCCGCCTCTCGCTAACAGCAATTGGGCGGCCGGCGATCCCGAGCGCCTCATCAAGCTCACCCTGCACGGCTTGATGGGCCCCTTCGACCTGAACGGGAAAAAATACAACGGCCAGGTTCCCATGACCCCGTTCGGCGGCATGCTCAAGGACGATGAAGTCGCCGCCGTGCTGACCTACGTCCGCAATCATTTCGGCAACAAGTCGCCCGCCGTCCAACCCGCGCAGGTCACCGCCGTCCGTGCCGCCACCGCCGACCGCAAGAGCTTTTACATCGCCGAAGAACTGCTCAAGGAGCACCCGCTGGAATAGCCAAGTGAAATTCTATAAAAGCGGCGATCCATGCGATTTTCAACGGCCCCTCTTCCACCCTGCTGGCGTGGAGGCCCATGAAAATCACATGCTCGGAAGCTGGACCAGCTTGGTGTATTGGTAGGAATTCTTCGCGAGGAAATCCGCCTGCTGGGAGCTGCTCAATGTCCGCCTTTTGAGCTGATCGATTCCAAAGTCCGAGATCACGGTGGCGGAAATCTCCACAGCACCGATCCGGCCGTTCTTCAATTCAGCCGCAGTCACCGTGCCGCCCGCAAAACCGCTCTCGATACCCGTGCCTTTGATTTTAAATGTATCGGTCGTCTCGCCGCTATTGTTTTTGCCGAGCCGCACCGGCACGTTAATCAAGGTCGTCACCGGAGAATTGCTGCTTGATGCTCGGCTGACCTGCACATGAAACGTGATTGTGAACTGGTAAATATTTTCACAAACGAAGTTGGTAAGATCATTCAGTTTGACGGCGCACTTGGGTAACTCCGCTTCCAAGTCCGTTTTTCCAAGCAGCTTTTCGAAGGTCTCGTCAGGATTCACCAGCAAACGATTCAGCACGAAGGTTTCAAATCCCGAATCCACGGAGCCGATTGGATCCTTGTATTCAAGTCCATAAGCCACGCATGACACATCGCCGCCTGGAGGATCATCGGAATTACCAGCGATGAGATCTTTCCCCGCCTGCTCGCCGTTGTAGCGGTCCGTCGCAGCAGTGAAGAAAATCAACTTGGAAGCATTGCCAATCTCCATCTTGCCAACTGGGACTTCTGTAACGGCCGAGAGCCACTCATTGCTATTCTGCCGACGCGTCACCATCGCTTCGAAATCGCGCGCCATGGTATCGATCATCGCTTTCGCCTGGCGGGAAGCCCGGAGTTCCGAGCGGCTGCGGTTCCATGTGTCGAGCGCGATCGAGGTGATGGAAACCAAGACGGTCACGATGATCGTGGTGATGGCCATGGCCACCATCAGCTCCATCAGGGTGAAGCCACGTTTGATGGAGGAAGTCCGTTGGGTGATCATGATGGGGTTTGAGTTGGAAGATTACCGGCGCACTGCGAGGTTGCGGGTGAAGACGGGGTTTTGGGCGGAGTCGAACTTGGCGGTGAACGCGGGTCCGGCGATGTAGGACGCCGTTTTCGCGGGCAGCATGTGGAATTCCGCTGAGAACGCGATGACCGCCTCCGGATAATCATCCGCCGAAGCTGCCGGGTTCCCGGTTTTCGGATCTTTGATCCCGCCAGCCGTACCTGCGATCAGCTGGTCCCCACCAAAGATCAACTGCGTGCATTTCACCAGATAGACCGCGCCCTCGACCGCTTTCAAATCGTCCTCAAGCTTAGGGTCACTGCGGCGGCGCAGCATGGAAACCACCACGTAGTCCTTCCCGGGCAGTTTGTCTTTCAGAGATGGCTCCGGTTCTGGTGTTTGATCGTCCGTCCGTAGGCTCGAAGTTTTACCCCGATATTGATAAATCAACAGCGCGTCCTTTGCTGTGCTCTGATTCCCAATCCACTCGAACGATTTATTGAATCCGGTTTTGTATTTCGTCGTTTCCGTTGCGCCACGCAGCGTCACCAGTTCCAGCTCCAGCGCGGAAGCCAGGCGATCTGCCTGTTGGACATTGATGGACTTGCGGATGCCGTCGGCGGCCGGGGTGAATACTACCATGAAGCCGGTGAGCAGCACGGCGAGTACCCCGATGGCGATGACTGTCTCGAGCAGAGTAAAGCCGCGCTGGCGGCAAGTGGGCTTGGATTTCATGATTTAGAATTCTTTGACAGTGGCCGGGATTTTCATCTGGTCCGGGCTGCGGAAAACCGAGCTCCGGCCGTTTCGCCAGAGGACGAAGCCACCGAAATCACGCTTGCCGGAGGAGGTGACCCTAGGTTTCGAAGTGGGAGCGTTGACCGCTCTAGCCCCCGAGCCGATAACGAAGCTGGCACCGGGAGTTGTGCAAATCCCCTCGGCATTGAATTCGTAATAAAAATAGGAGCCGGCATAAGTGGCCTTGGCACCGGGCAGCGATGGCATTTCATCAATTTGTCCGTTCGACTGCTCATCACCTTTCAAACTATAATCCTGACTGAAAAAAGTTTGATCCGGGAGCAAAACACCACGGCTGGAGAGAATCCAATTTTGAGGAGTTTTTTCCAATCCGGTCACAGGATCGATTTCCGCTGAAGCGACCACGATGCGGCGAAGATTATCCGCCGGATTATTTGTCAGAGACTTGGCGATCAAAACCCGTGCCTTGGTCCGCTGGCCCACGGCGATCGACCGCGCCTCGTCAAACAACGACTCGGCAGAAGCCACACCGCTGGTAACGCCCTTGCCACCCATACCACCGATGCCGATGGCTCCAGCGGTCATCAAAATAGACATGATCGCGATCACGACGAGCATCTCAATCAAGGTGAAGCCTTGGCCGCGCCGCCGGGGATCAATTTTCAAATCAGCTGAGTGCATGGGTCTGGATTGGGTTTGGGGAAAAGTGGATTCCTTTGGTGGGTGCCGCAAGTGGAAATGTCCATACATCGCAGTTACCTCACTTCGCATTCGCCGGGTATCTTCCGCCCCGTGGGCCGGAGGTCCAGAGCCAAGCGGGGCCAACCATGTCGCGGATGTCCTTGCGGCTGGCGACCCAGCCGAGTAGCTCCTTGGCGAGGGCGGGATCGGCGACCAACGAGGCGGGATCGCCCTCGCGCCGAGGGCCGTATTTGACCGGGACGGTCTTGCCGGTGATTTCCTCGACGGCGGAAATAATTTCCTTCACCGAGACGCCAACTCCGGTGCCCAAGTTGCAGCGGACCGATGCGCCGCCAGCGGCCAAATGGTCGAGCGCTCGGGCGTGGGCGTCGGCCAGATCCTCGACGTGGATGTAGTCGCGAATGCAGGTGCCGTCCGGCGTGTCGTAGTCAGTGCCGAAGACTTCGAGGTGGTCGATTTCGCCGGTGACCGCCATCATCACACGCGGAATCAGGTGGGTTTCCGGGTTGTGGTCTTCGCCGATTTTGCCGTCCGGCGAGCAACCGCTGGCGTTGAAATAGCGCAGGCAGGCGCTGCGCAAGCCCCATGCAGTGCCGCAATCGGCCAGGATGTGCTCCACCATCAACTTGCTCATGCCGTAGGGATTGATCGGCTTTTGTTGGTTGGTCTCGGTGATGGGCAACTTGTCGGGCACGCCGTAAGTGGCGCAGGTGGAGGAGAAAACGAAGATCTTGCAGCCAGCTTCCTGCATCACTTGCAGCAGCTTGATGGGCTCGGCGGTGTTGTTCTGGTAATATTTCAGCGGATTGGTCACCGACTCGCCGACGTAGGCGTAGGCCGCGAAATGGATCACCGCTCCGAATTGATGCTTGGCGAAAAGCGAGCGCACCAGTTCTTGGTCGCCGACCTCGCCGACCACCAACTCCACATCTGGATCGATGATCGCTTGGTCGTGGCCGAAAACGAGATTGTCGAGGACGACGATTTTCCGGCCTTGGGCGGCCAGCAGGCGAACGGTGTGGGAGCCAATATATCCAGCTCCTCCGGTGACAAGAATCGGGGCGTTTGAAAGTTCCATAAAATCTACTTGCCCGAGGAAACGGAAGAAACCCCGGCCCTGTCAACTCACGGGAGGCCGAGGCGGAAAATTCCGGTGAAATCGGGTCGAATAGAATGCCGAGCTGTGCTGTCGTAGCCGCATGAAGACAAACCTTCGTCGATTGGCCGGTGCCGCAGTAGGAGCTGTGGTCGCCTTGGGTTTCACCTCCTGCGCTTACGATCCTTATTACTCCTCGACCTCCGTCAGCGGGTCCTACGGCCAAGGTTACGGTTACGGAGCCAGCTCATTTTCCACTTCCGTCTTCGTCGGCACAGGCGACTCGCGCTGGGGTTACGACCCGACGTGTTACAGTTATTACGACTACCGCCGCCGGGCTTACTATGATCCGTATCTTTGCGGTTACTACCCAGTCGGCTATCGTCCGCCGGTGGTTTACGGCGTGCCGCATCCCTACGGCTGGCGTCCGGGAAGCGGCCACTGCCGCCCGCCAAGCCGCGTTTCCAACGTGACGGTGGTGAACTACAGTAATCGCGAGTCCGCTTACCGCAATTCCGACTATCAATGGGCGCGACAAGTCCGTCAGCAGCCGTCTCACGACCGCAGCTACAACAGGCAGGATTACAACAACACCCGCCCGAGCAGCGGCAGCCATCGTCCTTACGGCACTTCTTACGACCGCAGTCGCGAGTCGGGACATCAAAACTACCAAGCCCCTCGATCCGGCAACCCGTCGCGCACGCGTCAGGAAATCAGCCCCCGCCTGCCGTCCGGCTACAACACTCCGGTGCATGAAATCCAGTCGGCACCACCGCAAGAATCACGCCGTGTGTCGCAGGAGCGCCAGTATAAAACTCGCTCACAGCAGCAGCCCGCCGCCCAACGGGAAATCCGCACCTTGTCGCAACCCGACGAGCAACAGAGTCGCCATAGCCCGGAGCGGTCGGCCTCGCGGGGCGGCAACCACAGGCAAGCGCCACCTAGCGACAGTCCCCAAAATCACTCATCCTCACGAGGAAACCGGCCTGCCAATCCCGAAGCCGCCGAGCAAGGCGCACCGGGACCGCTCTGACCCCATCACCTCCGCCGGGAATCCTTCGCCTCTCGCCGCTCCCTGTCGCGGCGGAGGCGTTCCAGCGTAACGCGCGGACGCAGCAACCAGCGGCCGAAAATCCATCCCGCCAGACCGCCGCCGAAGTGGCAGGCGTGGCCGATTTGAAACCACCCTCCCAGCCCGTGCCCGGCGAGGATTTCTCCCAGCCTGCAAACCCCCGGCAGCCCCAAGGCGGGATCGATCAAAGCAAGGATCAACTCCGCCGCCAAGACTCCGAGTCCGAGACTCTTGCCCGAGACCGGAAGCGGCATCATCCGCGACTGCGGGGACAATGTGGTGAGTAATAACAACAAGCCCAAACAACCCCCAGAGAGTCCCACCAGCAAAGCCGCGCCATCGCCACCCGGTGCCAACACCAAGTGCCCGATCCCGCCGCCCGTGACTCCGAAAATCACGGCTTTCGACATCACCGCGCCGCCCGCCGCGTGCTCGATCCTCGATCCCACCAGCAACACAAACAGCGCGTTCACTCCAGCATGCCACCAGCCGCCGTGTAAAAAGCCATAACTGAAAACCTGCCAGATCTTGCCTGAAAAAACGCCCTCGCGGCTCAAGCCCAGCATCTGAAACCAACCCCAAGCCGGCTGCTGCTCCGGCCCGCCCACCGCCATCACCAGTGCCTGAATTCCCAAAATCACCGCCACCCACGCCCAGCAAGCCGGCGAGTTCCCGATCTGGCGCAAATTCCGCCCGAGATTGGAAAACGGCGCGCCGGTCGAGGTCATGACGACGCGAAGTTAGCAAAAAATCACTCGACCACCTGAGCCCGTGGCTCGCGGCGGGCGACGTCCTCGCCACCCGCGCTCGTCACGAACGGCCCACCTTCCAGCGGTGCCACTCCGGTGAACGCCACATCCGGCATGTCCGTGGGCCGACCGGCGAGCGGGAAATCCTTCCGCAGCGGGAAAAACGGATAGCCCTCCCACATCAAAATGCGCTTGAGATTCGGGTGACCGGAAAACGCAATTCCCATCATGTCCCAAACTTCCCGCTCGTGCCAATCCGCACCTAACCAAAGATCCGTGACCGACGCCACTTTCTCGTCTTCAGCGACCTTCGCCTTGATCCGCAAATGCTTGGAATCATCCAACGTGGCGATTTCATAAACCATCTCAAAGCGCGGGTCCTCGCCAAAATGGTCGATGCTCGAAATATCCAGAATCATCTCGTAACCGAGGTCGTTCCGGCATTTCGCGAGCACGTCGTGCAAAGAGCCGAGCTCCACCCGCACGGTCTGCTCTCCGCGAAATTCCAAGGTTTCTACGACTTTTCCGCCGAACGCGTCGCGGAGTTGGATTACATCGGCTGCTGCTGACATTGCTTAAATTCGGTTTATTAAACTCAGGCGATTTCCTCGAACAACGCCTTTTTCTGCTCCATCGTGGAATGCTCGCCCTCAATCTTCGTTTGAAGCTTCATCAACCCTTCGATCAACGCCTCGGGCCGCGGCGGGCAGCCGGAAATATACACGTCCACTGGGATCAACTTGTCGATGCCCTGGAGCACTGCGTAGCTGCGATACATCCCGCCGGACGAGGCGCAAGCCCCCATCGCGATGCACCATTTCGGCTCCGGCATCTGGTCCCAGACCCGTTTCACCGCTAGCGCCATCTTGTAAGTCACCGTCCCGGAAACGATCAAAACATCCGCTTGGCGGGGTGAAAATCGCATGACTTCCATGCCGAAGCGGGAAATGTCGAAGCGGCTCGACGCCGTCGCCATCAGCTCGATCGCGCAGCAGGCGAGGCCCATCGGCATCGGCCACAGCGAGTTTTTCCGCATCCAGTTGATGGCGGCGTCCACACGGGTGATGATCACGTTGCCCTCGATTTTCGAATCGTAGGCTGTGTGGACGGTGGTGGGAGAAGGGCTGACCATGGTGCGTTGCTGACTTGGTCGGACCTTGCCCGCGTCGCGGCATCCCCTCAAGTGGATTGTGAAACTTTTCACAATCCCACGGAATTCACCAACCGTTGGTCATCCGCAGTTCTTCGAACGCCGGATCATAAATGTTGAACTCGATGCGACTGAAAGCCGCCATTTTGAAAACCGCAGTGCCGAAAGCCTGACTGTAGCCAGTCAGCGTTCCCTCATCCACGCCTTCGAGCCGGAAAACGAGCCACGAGCCATCCGCAAACCAAGCCTTCACATCACCATTCTCGCGTTTGGAAGTTTCCAAATCCACCGGTTTCAAGGCAATCGTGCGGAGCGCCTCCACCGGCAATCTCACGTCCCGGAACGGCGTTTTCAACGTGATCATGCCATCGCTGATCGACACGACCTCGCCGTCGATGCTGTCGCCGTTGTGCAACTCCACTCGTCGCTTGTTAGGAGCCTCCTCGGGCGCGGATTCCTCCGGCTCGTCCTCCTCTTCCATCAGCCCCTGAATTCCGAACTGGCGCAATCCGCCCATCTCCTGAGGCTTGGGAAGCGGGTCCACCTCGCCATCCCAAGCGCTCACCTCGATGCCGGAGATTTGCACCGGAGATTCATTCTGGGTGATAAAATGAATTCCCCGCCCTATCTCCTCGCGGACCACATCGGGGTCCGTCCAGACATCGATGATGTGACCATCCAGAAACAGGCAGACCTTGCCCGATTTCAAACTGACCCGCACCTCGATGTGCGCCTTTTCGTTTTCCTGAAGCGTCACCGCGCTCGCCGTGTGGCCGAGAAACTTCTGCGTCTTGCAACTCCGCAGATACACCGAACGCGACTGGATCGCCATTTCATAGCCGCTGGCGGGATGGTCGCTCGCCAAATCATCGGAGAAGAAAACCAGCTTCAGCGCGAACGAACCCCGCCATGCAGCGTCGAAGGCAATCGAGCACTCATCGGGCAATTCCACGTTTCGCGCGATGCTTCCGGCAGCCACCGAGCGGAAGCGCGAATTCTGAAAAGTCCATGCCGGCTTCTCGCCGGATTGCTTCCAACCCTCCAGCCCGGTGGGCCCCCGATAGATGAATTCCGGCCGCTCGGAAATCTTGATGTCCGCGATGTTGAGACGGTTGAATTTCATCCGGCCCGCAAACCAGGTGTCCAGCTCGACGGCCTCGTCGCTCACCGATGCGAGCTGCCCGCGAACCACGTCGCCGCGAGTCAGGGTGACCGATGCCTCATGCCTCGCCACGGACTCGGGCGGAGTGGCAGCCAGCGTGAGATCGAGCACGTCCTTGAGAAGAAACAGCGCGGGCTTTTCCAGAATCGGTGATTTCAAAACCAAGCGCTCGGTCGTGAGCGACTCCACACTGCCGGTTAGCTGGTCGTCATTGAAAAAGCGCACGGTCGATTTCACCTCGTCCGCAGTCGAGGCGAGCGTGAACGCGGCAGCGAAAATCACGAGTGGTGGGGTGAGCTTCATTCGTTTGATTTGGCTTCGGGCTTGGATTCCAATCGCTCCAGACCGGAGACCCCCGCGCGGCGGATTTTCAACGGGCCTAGCAGCGGATGCCGCGCGGAGACGTCCTCAGCCGAGAACACGCAGGAAGACAAGCGAAGGCTGCCTTCTCCTCGGAGGCGCAGCACGAACTGATGGACCGGCGCGGGCGCGTCGGTTTGCGCCGCCTTGGCGAAAAACACCGTCGAAACATCAGCTTCCGCCAGCTCCAGCGGCTCTTCCTGAAAATCGCTCTTGAAGGAGAAAATCGCACCTTCCGGCCCCTTGCGAATGCCGATCAAGCGTCCGCCCCAGCGGTCCTCGTCGCGGCTGATCAGACTATCAGTCTTCGCATCGCCGCGCTCTTCGGTGCGGTGGCGAGTTCCCGCGTTGTCGAGCTCGAGCATCTCAATCCCGCAGATTTCCTGCACGGGGCCGACCGGTGAGTTGTTGATGATGACCACGCCGTTGCCTTGCGGCGGCTCCCCGACAGGATCGACGCCGGCCCCCTCGGGCTGGCCATTGAGAAGCAGGTGGAGCCGCGAGGCTTTGCGGTCCACTCGGATTTCCACCGCAAGCTCGTTGGCGGGAAATTGATCCGGGGTCCGTGGCAGTTGGATCACTGTTTGGTAGTGCTTACCCTTGCTGGATTCACGTTTGATCTCCAGTCCCGCGCTGCCGTATTGCATGAAATAGCGGTCCACCAGCTCATCCTTGGGCGTCAGCGGATCCGCGAAGTAGATTTTGAACATCGGGTTCGCCTGCCACTTCAGAGTGAACTTGAGGATAAACTGCTGCGGAGCTTCGAAATCTCTCGCTGCTTGAGACGGACCGTTGGCAGTGAGCGCATGGTTCACAAACTGCCAGTTCTTCGCCCGCTCTGCATACAGCCCCCACTCTTCGGAATTTTTCGGCCCTCGATAGACGACTTTCTGTTTGCACACGCCGAGCTGCATTGACTTCAAAGCCGTCCGAGGAATGCTCAAGCGTCCCGCGTCCGCCGTGACCACATGGAGGTTCTTGTCATCCAAATCCTCGATGGTCGCCGACAGCAGATCGCCATTGACCAGCTCGATCAAGCTGCCCGCCGGGACCGCCCCCGCCGACTCCGGGGCGCTGAATTCGACCTTTTCGATCGCCTCCGCCTTCAGCAGCAACGGCTCCGGGGAAAGCGCCGTCGCCAGCTCGACCACGCCCGCCTCGCTGATCGCGCGGACGGTGCCGGTGAGGCGCGCCTCATCCACCAGTAGTAGATTGTCCGCGCGCAGCACGCCGAGGGTGCCGCCAACGAGCAGGAGTCCCAGCCAAGATTTCAAGTTAGAATTCCGCATCCCAGTCATCGATTACGTTGTTGGAAGATTTGAAATCCAGCATGACTGCGGATTCCAAGTTGAAGTTCATTTCGCCGCAAACCGGATTGAGAATCCGGATCGACGACGCGCTCCCCGCGAGCGGGCGGCCGGAGATTTGGCCGAGCGGACTGAGCCGCACCGTCAGCGAATCCGTCGCCGGATCGCTTTCCTTCGCCAAGCGAGCGCGGGCGAAGCGGATCTCGGCGATGTCGTCGATTTCAAACAAAAATTGCCCGTATTTCCCCTGAAGGCGGATTTTCCCATCCTTGAGCGATTCCACTTTTCCGGAGAAGCGGTCGGTGCCGTTAGCCAGCAGGACGATGTCCTGCTCGTCTGTCTGGAGACTGCGCGCCGAGTCCGGCATCCCGTTCCATTCCGCGACCATCACATCGGAAATCTTCACCGGCGCATCCTCGTTCTGCACCACGAAGCCCAAGCCCGCGCCCTTCCCCGCATAACGGGCCTGCGCCTCGGCAGTCGTCCCGCCCTCGCTCCAATTGACGACGAACTCGTCATTGATGAAGAGCGAGATCTCCCCGGTCAGGCGGTTGCTGCGGATTTCCACCCGTGCCTTGCCGGTATCTCCTAACCGGATTGAACTGCCGTTGATCTGCACCCGCTCGACGACGGGCTCGCCTTTCTCATTCACGGTGGCGCGGAAGAGCATCAGGTGGGTCGAGAAAATCTGCAACACGTAGCTGTTACCAAATAATAACGGAAAAACCGTCGAATCGCCAGGAGACAATCTCCGGGCATGGGGCGGTTGGATTTCCTGATTCTTGTCCGCCGGGTCCCGTGGCTTGGTTTTCGCAAAATCACCATGAAATCCGATCGCAATGGACAGCCGGTTCTTCCACGCCAAGTCGAAGCGCAGGATCGCGCGATCCGGCATCGTGTTTTCACGCAGCAGTGCGGTGCCGGAAAACTTGCCCGGCCAATACCAGGCAGAGCCGGAAAACACCCACCGTCCGGGCTCGTCCTTTTCGGCTGAGTCCGGCGGCATACCGTCAGGAAATGAGGCGTTCGCTATCTTCCATTCATCTTCGAGGAAGGGCCCGTGATAGTGAACCCGTCCGCCTAACGGACTCGGCGCGAACATCGCCACTTGCTCGCGTGGAATCCTCAACTCCCCGGCATACGAAGTTTCCAAAGTGATCGCCTTATCGTCCAGTCCGGTGAGCCTTCCCGGGACGCGGTCGCCGTTCACCAGCGCGACGTGGGACAGCGATGTCAGCGGTTTCAAAGGCCTGCCGCCACGGAGGACGACGTGGCGGATCTTCTCGGTTTTGAAATCCATGGGTGCAGCGGCGTCGTCGTTCTGCCAGACAACATGGGCTCCCTCCTTGAACCCTTGGAACGCGCCGTGGAGCTGGTCGCCGTTAGGAAGACGCACCAAGTCGGATGGCTCGGCCGCCGCCAGAATCATCACGCCAGAAACCCAAGAAATCGCGAATTGCCGGATCATTTCTCGTAGATGGGGAGAAAGCGGTAGTTCAGCGCCAGCGACAGGAGCGCGCCGGAGGTGTTGAATGACGTGCCTTGGTTTCCGGGGAATGATCCGTCCGACGACTGGATGGTAGAAAGGTAGCGGATGTTGCGGGCATTCCATTCCTTCCACGCCGCCTCGTCCGCGTGGAACAAAGCCTGCGACATATAATACTCATAGTAGAATGGATAGTAACGGTCCCGGAAATCGATATTCTTTTTCAGGTAGGCCAGACTCGCCTGATAGCCCTTGGAATCGCGCTCCTTGCCCAGCGAAAAGCAAAGCGAGCCGATGGCCGTGAGCGTGGGCTTGCCGCCCGAAGCAGAAGTATAGCCATAGTCGCCGTCCTGGCCGCGGCAGGTCGCGAGATAGGCGAGACCCT
Source organism: Verrucomicrobiota bacterium (assembly GCA_041179105.1). GTDB lineage: Bacteria > Verrucomicrobiota > Verrucomicrobiia > Verrucomicrobiales > Akkermansiaceae > Luteolibacter. The sequence continues at coordinate 20,834 of JBEGUC010000023.1, forward strand.
TCTTGATCGCCTCGTCCGGCACCGCGACGCCGGCGTTCCGCGCGGCGAACAGGGTGACCATCTGGCAGCCGGTCACCGTGGTGTCTGCATCGCGGCTTTCCGGAGTGTAGCGCCACGCCCCGAAGCGGTTTTTCTTCTGCGAACTGACGATCAGTTCGACCGCTTTCTCCAGCGCCGGGGCAATCTTGGGATTGTCGAGAACCCCATACGACTCTGCAAGCGCCTTGGTGGCGAATGCGTGGTTATACATGCTCGAACCGATGTAGCCGTTCTTCTCGTTCTGTTGGGAAAGGATGTAGTCGATGCCAGCGCGGATGTTCTTGGAATAAGGGCCGTTGTTCGGATCTTCGCCGTGGGCGAGGAAGGCCGCCACGCACAAGCCGACCACGCCCGGCTCGGTGCCGACGCTGTCGTTCCAGTTGCCTTTTTCGTTCTGGGATTTGGCAAGGTATTGCAAGCCCCGCTCGTAGATCAACTCGGCTTGCGCGGGAATCGAGTCGTCCTGGCGGATCGGCAGATCCTGCGAGTTTGCGATCATAGAAAACCCGAGCAAAGCGGTCGTTCCAATTGACAGAAAATTCATCATTGCCGTTTTCACTTGGTCTTTTGTTCCACTCCCCGGTTGTAGGCATCGAGCGCTTTGGCGAATTCCTCGGGCAGCACGCGACCCGCGCCGCCGCTGGCTTTCGGCACCCGGCGGGCTTCGCTTTTACCGCCGGCCTCGCCGCCGCCGGGTTCGTTAGCGGCATCGGACAAGCCCGTCGCGCCTTCGCCGCCCTTATCGCTGGGTTGGTTACCGCCCTTGCCTTTGCCGTCCTTGTCGGCGTCGGGAGTTTTGCCCATCATGCGCTCCATCATGTCCATCATGGCGCTACCAGACTGGCCGCTGCCCTGCTGTTTTTGCTTCTCCTTGGCCGCCTCGTGGATCTTCTCGATGATCTCGGTTTGTGCCGCGAGTGTGGTGCCGCCGGTGTCGGCCTCCGCGAGTTGGTCGGTGGCTTCGTCCATGATTTTTTCCACTTCGTTGAGCAACTCGATGACCTTCGGCACGGTTTGTTCGATGGCGAGCTGCTGGACGTCTGCGGAAAGTTCGTCCTGCTGGTCCGCCACCTTGGCGGAGCCTTCGCGGTGCTTTTGTTCGTCGGCCGCCGCAATCAGCGTGGCCAGTAACAGAATGCCGGAAATTTGAATGAGCCGCTTCATGGTTCTTGTGACGGATTGCTGCTGCGGCGGAGTTGTTCGAGCGCGCGGGTTTGCGCTCGCAGGTCTTGTTCCTGTTGGACGAGTTTCATCACCCGCAGCATGAACTCGAAGTCCTCGTCCTCGGGGCTCTGGCCGCTGCCGCCGCCGCCGCCGCCCGGACCGCCTTTTTCTTTCTCACCTTCGAGCTTCTTCGCCCATTCGGTGAGTTTGTCCGCCCATTTTTTCGACTGCTCGGTGGCGATGAACGAGTGGTTGGAACCCAGCACCGACCGGACTTCCTCCAAGCCGCTGTCGATCTGCGACGTCTTCATTTCATCGAGGATCTGTTTGAACGAATCCGTTTTGGTGCGGGCGAAATAGTTGCCGAGGTCTTCCTGCAGCCAGCGCACGTCCGAGGCGGTTTTCGCCTGCTGACTGATCGATTCGTTTAGGCGGCGCAGGTCGGAGGGATCGAGTTTCGAGGCCTTGACGCCGAGAATCCGCTCGTAGGCGTCGATGAGCGAACTGGCGATTCCGTTCTGCTCGCCGGCCGCTTTTTTCAGGCGATTGACGAAGGTGCCCGCTTCGAACTGGCGGTTGGCTTCATTTGCCTTGGCGATGGCTTCCTGCATTTTCTCGACGGCCTTTTTTTGCTCCTCTGCGGCTTGCGCCACGTCTTTTTGGGCCTTCTCCGGCGTGTTCGATTGCTCCTGCGAATCGCCGAGTTTGTCCTTCACCTTCGGTAAATCCTGCTGGGAAAGTTCCTGCATCGACTTGAGGGACTCGGCCATTTTCTTGAGCGTTTCCTTCTGGATGTCGCCGTTGCGCGCGGCGTCTTTCATCAGGTTTTCCATCTGCTCGGTGAGATTCTTCATGCGGCGCTCGCTCTCGGCTTCGGCTTGTTCCTGGGATTCGAGACGCTTGGTGCTAGGATCTTTTTGGAGTTCCTCACCGCTCAGGCGTTCGAGCCGTTGGTTTTCATCCAGCAACTCCACCTCGCGCCGGGCGAGGTCCTCGAACTCGGTGATCGTTCGATCAAATTTGCTTTTCAACATCTGCGCGTGCTCGTCGCGAGTCAGCACGTAGAGAATGACGGGCTCGGAATATACCCGGCCGCGCCCGGGGAAATGGTCTTCGCTGTAGCCGCGGAGGGTGATTTTCTGCGGCGCGATGCCGAAGGCGGCGGGTGAGAACGACGCGGACTTGGTGAGCCGACGCTCCTCCGGCGAGCCGTCGCCCAGGCTCAGCTCGCCCTTCGCCGGGGCCTCGCTGGTCGGCCGGGTGAATTGGCCGGACCACTCGATCCCGGTTTGTTTGACTCCGAAATCATCCTCGGCGAGCACCTCGAAATCGACCGTTTCCTCCGGCAGCATCACCTTTTGGCGGTCGATCCCCAGCAAGTAACAAGTCGGTGCCGCGTCCTTGAGCGCATCGACCCGCAGGCGGTAGCCGGATTCGCCCGCGAGCCCCAGCGTGTCGGTCCACGCGAATGAAATTTCAAACGGAATCGCGCCGATCTCGATGACCGGCGTGCTGGCGAGCGGGCCAGAAATTTCCAGCGCCCCGTCGCGCGGGACGTATGCGGCGGCAAGCTCTTCGCTGGCCTGCGAGCGGGTCGGCCCGAAGGTGGCGGTGGCGAGCTCGCGAGTGGTCGTTAGGCGAATTCGGATCTTGCTGCCCTCGACCACGCTGAGGACGCCGGTGTTGAGATTGGCCGTTTTTTCGGGAATGCCCAGATAGGCAGGAAAGGTGACGGCCGCGGCGGCGTCTTTGATGGCGGGACGCGGCACCGGCTCCACCCGGACCTCGTGGCGGAGATCCCCTATGTGGAAAACGATGGTGCCCGGGTCTTGCTGGCCGGGGAAAACGAATTCGTAGCGGTCCTTTCTCAACGACGCATCCACTGCGGGCTGCAATCCATAACGGCCGGACGATTTCTCCGGGCGCTGCTCGGAATCCTCCGACAAGCGCAGGGTGATCTCGAAAGCCTCGCCAAACGCCACTGCACGGTAAATCGGCGGATTTTCCAGTCGCGTGAATGTGTAGCGCTCGGTTTTGGAAAGCGGCATCAGCCAGCGTTGCAGGGCGTTCAGACCGGCGCGCGGCGTCAAAGTGAAGGCCGCTGCGGAAATCCCGGCGAGGCAAAGCGCGACCAAGGCCCAACGCCGGTGTCTCTGCGGTGGCAGCGCTTCGTCGAGCTTGCGATTTCCCGCCTCGATCGCCACAGCTTCCATCGCCGCCTCACGCAACCGCGGTGAAAGCGTGTCCGAGTTCCCCTCCTGATTCTGAAGCTCGATGACGCCTAGCAGCCGATCTCCGAGACCCGGGTAGCGCTTGGCAATCAGCCGTGCCAACTCGGTTTCCCGCCGCTGCCGCCAAACCCAGCGATGCAGCCAATACGGCGCGAACACCGCGAACAGGGAAATTCCCGCGACGAGAATCCCGAGCCGCACCCAGCCCGGCGTTTGCCAAATCCGGTCGAGCCCGTAAACCAGCAGGAAAGAAACCAGCAGTCCGACCCACCCGGCCACCACCGCTTCCATGATTTTCACCCGCCACAAATGCCGCCGAAAGTCGTCCAGCTGAAGCCGGAGCGATTCGGGGATGGCGGCTTTGGAGCCGGGTGGAGTGGGTGAAGAGGCCATAAAGAAAACGACCAGCATGCTGGTCCGGCGACGAATGACGGAAACTCCCAAATGAATCCGGAGACTTCCAGCGCATTCTCGACGAGTTTAGCCGGTGCCACAAGGGGCGTTGTCTTGCGGGAATCGACGGGCGAACCCGCTTGCTTCATTCAAGTCGCGCCCCCCCTTTTTTCATAGCGAGCTTGGGCTATCGCCTCACAGCGCGCCAAAACGTCGGTGGCGGCGTTGGTATTCTTGGACTGCCTCACTCAAGTCGCTTTGCCGAAAATCTGGCCAGAATTTTTTGACGATCACGATTTCGGCGTAGCTGATTTGCCAGAGAAGGAAATTGGAAATCCGCATTTCGCCTGAAGTGCGGATGAGTAAATCGGGATCAGGGATGCCGGCGGTTTGCAGGCGGGAAGCGAAGAGCTCGGCATCGATCTCGGAGGGCGAGATTTTTCCGGCGACGGCATCGGTCGCAAGCGAGCGCGCGGCGGCGACAATTTCCTCGCGGCCGCCATATGACAGGGCGAGAACGAGTGTCATCTTTGTATTGTCGGCGGTGCGAACTTGGATTCTTTCGATGAGCGCGCGGGTTTTTGCGGGCAGGCGGTCGAGCTGGCCGATGGCGAGGAGGCGGATGTTCTGGCGGTCGAGGTCTTTACCTTTTTCTTTGAGAAATCGATCTAGCAAGGTCATCAGGGCGCTGACTTCGGTGGCCGGGCGGCTCCAGTTTTCCGAGGAAAACGCGTAAAGTGTGAGATATTCCACGCCGCGCTCGATGCAGGCTTCCATGACTTCTCGCACGGATTCAGCGCCGGAGCGGTGGCCTTCCAGCCTAGGAAGTCCGCGCTCCTTGGCCCAGCGGCCATTGCCATCCATGATGATGGCGATGTGGCGGGGGATTTCCGGATGGGTGGCCATGGAAGAAATAGGTCCTATAAGACTTATAGGACCTATTACACGACCAGTGTCTGCACGCGATCTGGCCCGACTCCGACAAAGGCGATGGGTGTGTCGCAAAGCTCGGCGAGACGCGCGAGATAGGCTTTCGCTTGGTCGGGAAGTTGTGCGAATTCCGTGCAAGCAGTGGTGTCGGATTTCCAACCAGGCAGCGTTTCATAGACTGGCACGGCACGGTCCCAAGCCTTGCGGTCCGCTGGGGGAAGCGTGTGAATCGTGCCGTCGATGTCGTCGATGTCGTCGATGTCGTAGCCGGTGCAAATTTGAAGGGTTTCGTATTCGTCGAGACCATCCACGTTGGTGACGGCGAGGCCGGTCACGCCATTCACCATGCAGGCGAAGCGAAGCAGCACTGTGTCCAGCCAACCACAGCCGCGCGGGCGGCCGGAGACGACGCCGAATTCCCGACCGAGGCCGTGGAGGTATTCGGAGAGGCCTTCATCGACAGTGGGAAATGGGCCGGAGCCGACGCGAGTGGTGTAGGCTTTACAAACGCCGATGACTCGCTGGATGGCGTTGGGCGGAAGGCCGGAGCCGGTGCAGGAGCCGCCGGAGGTGGTGTTGGAGGAGGTGACGAAGGGATACGTCCCGTAGTCGATGTCGAGCAAGGTTCCTTGAGCACCTTCGAAAAGGATGGATTTCCCGGATTTCCACGCAGCGTGGAGGACGGGAATCGTGTTGGTGACGTGCGGACGGAGGCGGGCGAAGGCAGTGTAGATTTCCTCGAAAACTTGCTCGGTGGTGAACTGTGGAAGGTCGTATTTCGCGAGAATTTCATTCACCTCGACGAGTCGCCGGGTGATTTGGGCGCGGGTAAATTCTTCGTCGAGTAAGTCGGCGATGCGGATACCGCAGCGGTTCACTTTGTCCGAGTATGTCGGGCCGATGCCGCGCTTGGTGGTGCCGATTTTTTGATCGCCGAGGGCGATTTCACGGGCAGCGTCGAGCTCCTTGTGGAACGGGAAAACGACGTGCGCGCGGTCGGAAATGAGAAGTTTGTCCGGGGTGACGGAGACGCCGAGCGCTTCGTTGCGCTCGATTTCCGCGACGAGGCCGGAGGGATCGACGACTACGCCGTTGCCGATGATGTTGATTTTTCCGTCCCAGAGAATCCCGGATGGGAGCAGATTTAAAATGTAACGGACGCCCTTGGCGATGACCGTGTGGCCGGCGTTATTGCCGCCTTGGCCGCGGACGACGAAATCGGCACCTTCGGTGAGGTAATCGACGATTTTGCCTTTGCCTTCATCGCCCCATTGGAGGCCAACAATAATGGTATTCATGAAATTTTTTTAACCGCGAATGAACGCGAATGGACGCGAATGGAAGAAATTAGTAGGTGAGAACGATGCGCTCCCATTCGAGTTTTGGTTTTTTGAAGTTGATGATAAGACCGACGGATAGGCCGGTGATTCGTAGATAGTTGAGCATTTGGCCACGCTCAACCGGAGTGATGTGGTCGATCGTTTTTGTATCAACGATGATTTTTTCGTAGGCGATGAGATCCGGGATGAACTCTCCGACCATAACCTCTCTCCAAATGACCGGAAACTTGGGTTGTTGGACGAACGGGATACCCCGGTGTCTAAACTCGACGGCCAGCGAGTTTTCGTAAGGCCTTTCGTGAAGTCCATGGCCAAGACCATTGATAATCTCAAAGGCACACGAAATGACGGCGTAAACCTCATCTTTCAAAATCAATTCGCGTCCATTGGCGTCCATTCGCGGTTAAAAGCCTTTGTTTTTGGAAATAAGGGCGGCGAATTCTTCGAAGAAGTAGGCGGCGTCGTTCGGGCCGGGAGCGGCTTCGGGATGGTATTGGACACTGAAAACCGGGTGCTCGCGGTGGCGCATGCCTTCGACGGTGTTGTCGTTGAGGTTGAGGTGAGTGACCTCGATTTCTGGCGGCAGGGAATTTGGATCGACGGCGAATCCGTGGTTTTGCGAGGTGATGGAAATTTTCCCGGTGCGGAGGTCTTTGACCGGCTGGTTGCCGCCGCGGTGGCCAAATTTCAGTTTGAAAGTCGTGCCGCCGAAGGCGTGGGCGAGGATCTGGTTGCCGAGGCAGATGCCGAAAATCGGGAGCTTGCCGATGAGTGTGCGGATTTCCTCGTGGATGTAGCCGAGGGCGGCGGGATCGCCGGGGCCGTTGGAGAGGAAGACGCCGTCCGGATTTTTCGCTAGCACCTCGGCGGCGGTGGTGCGGGAATTGACGACCTCGACCTCGAAGCCGGCCTGGCGAAGGCGACGGAGGATGTTGTATTTCAAACCGAAATCATAGGCGACGATCCGGTGGCGGACGGGTGGAAGTTCGATGTGGTAGCCTTCTTTGCCTGCCATCACATTCGGCAAGGTCCATTCGCGGGACTCCTCTGTCCACAGGTAGGAGTCCGGGGTGGAAACTTCTTTGACGTAGTCCATACCTTCCATGGAGGGCGAGGCTTTGGCGGCGGCGACGGCGGCTTCGGCGTCGAGTTCCGTGGTGACGCAGGCGCGCATGGCTCCGAGTGAGCGGAGGTGTTTGGTCAAGGCGCGAGTGTCGATGCCTTCGATGCCTAGAATCTTATTTTCAGCCAGATACTCTGAAAGCGGCTGGGTGGCGCGCCAATTCGACGGGACCTCGCAAAGCTCGCCGATGACAAACGCGCGGATGTGCGGCGCGGCGGACTCGGAGTCCTCGGGATTGACCCCGTAGTTTCCGATTTGCGGGTAGGTCATCGCGACGATTTGGCCACGGTAGGAGGGATCGGTGATGACCTCCTGGTAGCCTGTCATCGAGGTGTTAAAACAAATTTCTCCGGTGG
>JBEGUC010000024.1:0-28042 GCA_041179105.1 Verrucomicrobiota bacterium
ATCGTCTTCAAGATTCGCTGAATTCGCCAGATTCGCGGTGCCTGCCTCTTCGTTTGCAAGAACACGGATCATTCACCTATCAGGACATCATCCGCCAGAATCCATTTTACGAGATACTAGGCTTCACCCTTCAAAAATCGGTGGCCGTCCCTGAATCTGCGGGAAAACTTCAATCCGCGCGAATCCATTTTTTAACCGCAAATGAACGCAGATGGACGTTAATTGGGAAGAATCGATGAGCCAATACGGCAGTTTGATCTCTGAATGAGCAAAAATGCTCCCTTTGCACGAGAGTTTTCAGGATTCTTCTCTTCCATCTGCGTGAATCTGCGTTCATCTGCGGTTAAAAATTCTTAAACTGGTAGCATTGGGCAGGACGCAGCCACGGCAGTTTGGGGGAAAAGATGAACCGCAGAGGCGCAGAGGCCGCGAAGGGAGCGCGGAGCCGGGACGGTGGGGAGGCGAGTCGTGGGAAAAGCCTTCCGAGTCGTGGGAAGAGCCTTCCGAGTCGTTGGAAAAGCCTTCCGAGTCGTTGGAAAAGCCTTCCGAGTCGTAGGAAGAGCTTTCCGAGTCGTGGGAAAAGCCTTCCGAGTCGTAGGAAGAGCTTTCCGAGTCGTGGGAAAAGCTTTCCGAGTCGTAGGAAGAGCTTTCCGAGCCGTAGGAAGAGCTTTCCGAGTCGTTGGAAAAGCTTTCCGAGTCGTGGGAAAAGCTTTCCGAGTCGTTGGAAAAGCCTTCCGAGTCGTGGGAAGAGCTTTCCGGGCCGTGGGAAAAGCTTTCCGAGTCGTTGGAAAAGCCTTCCGAGTCGTGGGAAGAGCTTTCCGAGTCGTCCAACATCGAACATCGAAGTGAAGAGGTAGGCTCCGGATTAGTTGGACTAGGGCGGGACGAGTCTGGGAAGCGGAGTGGGAGTGCTGGGACATGTCCCACACTGGGGAATGACTTGAAGCGAAAAGAGGAGGAAAATCGAGGGGCGTAAAGAGTTTAGGCACCGCGAATCTGGCGAATCACTCAGAGTAAAGAGGGCTAACCTCTCCGCTTCAGCATTTATCGTCTTCAAGATTCGTTGAATTCGCCAGATTCGCGGTGCCAACCTCTTCGTTTGCAAGAACACGAATCCAAAGGTGAATCAAGCAACGCCGCATCGGGGTAATGAGATTTTTCCAATTGAGGAGCGGCGACCTTATTGTCGCTTCTTTTCCTAAACCCCAACGAAGAAAGGGACAATAAGGTCCCTCCTCCCTATTCACAAATCCTGGCGCGGCAGCATACTCACCCAAAAGGTGACGGCGAATTGGGATTTGGCCTCGGTTTCCGCGAGGCCGAGGCCGAGCGCGATGATGATTTTTGTTTCCTTGCGACAACAAATCAAGCTGCTTCATCTGATGAAGCGTTTCCAAAGTCTCCGAATGGAATTTCAAAAGCCGCGAAACGGAACATGAATTCGATACCGCTATCCGTTTCAATCTGACCTCCGTGCCTTGTTCTGCCTGATTTCTACCCCTCTTATTTCCATGCGCCTGCTGCTCATCGAAGACCATCCCGCGCTGCAAAACGCCATCGCCCAATATTTCAGGGAGGCCGGCTTCATCGTAGAAACCGCCGCCACCGGCGATGAGGGACTGTGGGCCGCCGTCGAAAATCCCTGTGACGCGATCCTCCTCGATCTCATGCTGCCCAAGCTCGATGGCATGGAAATCCTCCGCCGCCTACGAGCGAAGGAAAACCCGGTCCACATTCTCGTCATCAGTGCCCGCGACGGACTGGAGGATCGCTTGGAAGCCCTCAACGCCGGCGCAGACGATTATCTCGTGAAACCCTTTTCACTCGCTGAGGCGCTCGCTCGCGTCCGCGCGCTGCTGCGCCGGAATTATGCAAAAAAGAACCCACTCATGCAGATTGCCGATCTCCAACTCGATCCCGTCCGCCGCGAGCTCCGGCGCGACGGGCGCGTCATCCCGCTCACCGCGCTCGAATACCGGCTGTTGGAATATCTTTTTCACCGCTCCGGCCAAGTGGTTTCCCGAGGCGACATCTGGAATCATGTTTTCGAAGACGAGAGCGGCGGAAGCAGCAACACGGTGGACGTTTACATCGGCTACCTGCGCAAAAAACTCAGTGCTGCCGGCGAGCCCGCCCTCATCCACACCAAACGCGGCCACGGCTACATCCTTGAGGAGAAAATCCGATGAAATCGCCCTCCATCCGGCGCAGTCTCCTGGTTCGTTGCTGCGTCGGCGTCGGCTTGCTCCTTTCCGCGCTCTCCCTGACGATTTATCTGATGGTGCGCCAAAGTCTCTACCGTGAGATTGACCAGTCGATCACCCAGACCGCCGCTTTGCTGGCAAACCAAGTGGAACTCGAAAACGACAAGATCATCTTCGAATGGCAGGAAGGTCTCGGGACTAATAACGCGCTGATTCTCGATGGCCTGTTCCAATTTTGGGATGACACCCGCGGTAAAACCACCCGCTCACCGGCGTTGCAATCGCTCGATCTGCCGAAATTTCAAGGTGAGAATGGCCACCCTCTGATTCAAAACATCCATCTGCCAGACGGCAAGCGCGGCCGCGCCATCGGCCTGCGTGTGCTGCCATTCAGCCTGCCTGAGGAAATTGAAAAGATGAAGAGCCTTCACAGGACCGTTGACCCCAAATCCCTCCCCCACACCTTGGTCGTCGCCGGAAACCTCGAACCGCTGCAACGCACCCTCGATCAATTGCGATATGTCCTGCTGAGCGGCACCCTGCTGACTCTCGCGCTTGGATTTACCCTCATCGATCACGTCGTCCGCATCACTCTGCGGCCGATTGACGACCTTTCGCGGCAAGTTCGCGAGCGCACCGAACACCAGCTTGATTCCGCACTCGAACTTCCCGGAGCTCTGCCCACGGAACTCGATGGACTTGCGAGCAACTTCGACTCGCTGCTCGCCCGCGTGGCCGCCATCCGCCAACGCGAGCGCGACTTCATTCGCCACGCGGCCCACGAACTGCGCACCCCCATCGCCAGCCTCCATGCCACTACCGAGCTTGCCCTTTCAAAAACCCGCGACGCACCAGAATACGCCGCCTACCTCACGAGCTGCCGCAAAACCGCCGAAGAACTCGGCACCTTGGTCAAGCGACTCTCCGCCCTCGCCCGCATCGGCAGCCCGGCGGCATCCCCGGTGAAGCGCGAAATCATCAACGCCTCCGAGCTCATCCTCGAACTCCTACCGCCCTTCCAAGCCATCGCCGAAAACCGAGGCATCACCCTCACCGTGGAGCCTTGGGATTCCGCGCTACAAATCCTCGGAGACCGCGCGCTCTGCCGCATCGTTCTCAATAACTTGCTCGACAACGCCGCCTGCTACGCACCGGAGCACAGCAGCATCCGCATCCGCTGCAAAACCAAGGGGAAACACGCCAAGATCACGATTTCCAACCCCGCCGCGAAGCTAACATCACCGCCGGAGCGCCTGTTCGAGCCGCTCTTCCGCAGTGAGGACACCGAAAGCGAAAGTGCCGGACACCTTGGCATCGGCCTCTCCCTGAGCCTAGACGCGGCCAACGCCATGGGCGGCATCCTAAACGCCCGCATGACCCCGGACGGATGGATCGAGTTCGCCCTCGAATTACCCGCCGCATAAGCAACCGGCGGGCAGGGAGAAAAAACCCGGCACACTCACCGGATTCTCATCTTGGGTCTGCTAAAGAATTCCACGGATGCCGCGCGCACTTACCGAAGGATTCGGAGGCGCGTGCATTCCGCCAACGCCATTTCATTCCATGCGCCGACTTTTCCGCTCATCTCCCGCCCGTTTCGGACTCATCGCCTTCTCGTTATTTCTCGCCGTGTCGCTCGTATCGCGACTGCTTCTCCTCATGGCCTCCCGCCATGAAATCGACTGGGGCCTGTCGCTCGCCGGTGCCTTCGCCACGGGGATCGCTTTCGATGCGGCAGCCTCCCTATTTGCTGCGGCACCATGGATTTTATTCGGCGCGGTCGCTCCCACCCGGTTTCTCAAATCCCGCGCCGGTCGATGGACGGTGGCAGGACTCATGACCTTCTTTGCCGCCATTCTCATCTTCATCACCACCGCCGAGTGGGTTTTCTGGGACGAATTCGGAGCACGCTTCAATTTCATCGCCGTGGACTACTTGATCTGGACGCAGGAAGTCCTTGGAAACATTACGGAATCCTACCCGATGGTCCCCATTCTCTGCGGCATCATCGCTGCCGCCGCACTCACCGTCTGGGGCATGGTGCGCACCGGCCTTTTCGTATGGGCGGCGGATGACACCACTCGCTGGGGCCACCGCATCGCATGGCCGGCGGTGGGACTCGCAAGCGCCGCCCTCGTCGCATTTGGCGTAAGCCAGCAGTCGATGCCGACTTTCGCCAACAGCTACCATGGAGAACTCGCCAAAAACGGCTGCTGGTCATTCTTCGCCGCCTTCCGGTCCATGGAACTCGACTACCCGAAATGGTATGCCGTCCTGCCGCAGAAGCAGGCCCTTCACGATGCGAAACAACTTCTCACCACCGCCGACGCGCCTGCCAGCTCACCCGAACCGGACGATTTCCACCGCGCCATCCGCGGCCGCATCCCGGAACGCCGCAAAAATGTCATCCTCGTCTGCATGGAAAGTATGAGTGGCGAATTCATGAGTTACGTTGGGAAAAATTCCGGACTCACTCCCAATCTCGACCGCATCGCCAAGGAATCGATTTTCTTCGAAAACCTCTACGCCACTGGCACCCGCACCGTGCGCGGCATGGAGGCGCTCACCCTCAATCTGCCACCGACTCCTGGACAAGCCATCATCTACCGCCCCGAGGGAACCCACCTCACCACCACCTTCAGCCCGTTTCTCGACCGCGGCTACGACTGCGCATTTCTCTATGGCGGAGACGGCCGCTTCGACTTCATGAACCGCTACTTCTCCACCGCCGGCTGCCGGATTGCCGACGTCGGGACATGGCAAAAACAAGACATCACTCTCAAGACCGCTTGGGGGGCCTGCGACGAAGACCTTTTCAACAAAGCCATCGAACAAGCCGATGCCGACCACGCCGCCGGCAAGCCGTTCCACTTCTTCTGCATGACCACCAGCAACCACCGACCCTACGAATTTCCTGCCGGGCGCATCGACATACCCGCCTGCGGCAAGCGCAAACCCGCAGTGAAATATGCCGATTGGGCCGTGGGCCAGCTCATCGAGCAAGCCCGCAAGCGCCCGTGGTTCAATGACACCCTGTTTGTCATCGTCGCAGATCACTGCGCCAGCAGCGCCGGAAAAACCGAGCTCGATGTGACCAAATACCGCATCCCAGCGATGATCTACGATCCCTCGCTCGTGACGCCGAAAACCATCACCACCCTAGCCAGCCAGATTGACGTCATGCCAACCCTCTTCGGCCTGCTCGGCTGGAATTATGAAACCCTAGGCTACGGCCACGACCTCCTTGCGCCATCAGCCGCCGACCATCCGGGCCGCGCATTTGTCAGCAACTATCAAAAACTCGGCCTACTCACCCCAGACGGACTCGCCATCCTCGGCCCGAATCGCAAGGCCGCTGCTTATGCTTGTGATCTCGCCACAGGCGACTTCTCGCCGCCCGGTCCCGCCGCAGCATCCCTCATCCATGACACCAGCATCTTCTACCAAAGCGCATCCTGGTTATTCAAAAGCGGTCGCCTCAAGAAAGACTTCGGGAAAACCGCGCAATCGGCATTCGCACCCACTCCAAATCCACCCACTCCTGAATCATGATCTCGCCCCGTCTCCGCCAACAAGGCTTCTCCAATCTCCACCGCAAACTCATCTTCCGGCTGCTCGCCATCGCCCTTGCTGCCTACCTTTTCTACGTCCCGAATCCATGGCCACACCATGAGTCCACGGTCCTCGGCATGAGTTTAGCAGGCACCCTGCTGATGTTTGCCGGAATTCTCGGCAGAGTATTTTCCACCCTCTCCATCGGGGGACTCAAGGACCGCGTCGTCGTGCAGACCGAACTCTACTCGGTCTGCCGGAATCCGTTGTATTTCTCCTCCTTCCTCATGGCAGTCGGCACCGGCCTGCTTTTCGCACGCCTGGACTTCACCGTGCTGCTCGTCGTCGCCTTCATGGTGGTTTTTTATCCCATGATGCGCAATGAAGCCCGAGTCCTGCGGGAGAAATTCCCCGATTATGCGGAATACCAACGACAAGTTCCGCTATTCTTTCCGAACTTCCAGCGATGGAAGGACCGCGGGCGTTATGAAATTAACTTCGATCTCCTGAAACGCACCCTGCTTGAATCATCCCTCATCCTCCTGGCGATTCCCGTCATGCTGTTTCTCCGGATGTGCGCCTGAGGTCTCGAACGCCGACAAGATAGCGCAGCAAAACAGCCTCTCATTCACCGGTCGATTCGTTGGATCATCTTCCGTTCCAGAAACTTCTTCCGCGACTTCAAAATCCGCTCAACGGGAATCCTGAACTCGCGCTCGCCCTCGCTGTCAACCTTCGACTCGATACCTCCGACGGCTAGAAACAATCCCGCCATCGCCCGGTTGTCCGGCATCACGCTGGCCCAGAATTCCTTGATCCCGCGACGCTTGCCCACCGCCGCCAACTCGCCGAGCAAATACCCAGCGATCCCCAGATGCCGCTTAGCCTCGTGTACGATGAAGGCCACTTCCGCGCTCTTCCCACCCGCATCGAGAAAGTAACGGCCTATCGCCCGCAGCTCCTGCTGGCCGCGATGCTCGTCGAAAATCCCCAGCGCGACGTCTTTCGACTGGTCCACCGCCGCGAGCTTGTAAGCGGACTCGCCCGTCATCTTGTCGCGGAGGTAGCCGTAGCGCAGGCGGACCGTCTCCGCGTCGTGCGAGTAGAAAAACTCCTGCAAGATCCGCATGTCGCTCGGGTGCAGCGGGCGCAAAAACAGCCGGGTCGTTTGAAACAGCACCCAGCCCGATTCAATGTCGTCCATCCCCCGCCCCGAGCCCGGCATCGTGAAAAACTTGGGCAACCACCCGCGACCATGAGCGCCAGCTAACAACGATTCGCGGTGATCCGGGTGGGCGATTTCGACCAACCTCGCCACCCGCTCGCGGATGCTGCGACCGTGCAAATTCGCCACGCCGTATTCTGTGACCACATGGTGCACATCCCCTCGCCCGGTGCAGACGCCACTGCCGGATTCCAGCCCCGCGACGATCCGTGAGCGCCCGTCCTCGTCGGCGGTGGAGGTCAGCGCAATGATCGGTCGCCCCTGTTTGCTCCGGCCCGCGCCCCGGATGAAATCCTGCAACGCGCCGATCCCGCCGTAAAACCGGTGCCCACTCGAATCCCTAACCACCTGGCCTGTCAGATCAATTTCCCGCGCACCATTGATCGCCACCATCCGCTGGTTGCGCGCGATCCGGCTTGGATCATTCACCCAGTCGCTCGGATGCAGCTCGACGTCCGGATGGCCGTCCACGAATTGATAAAGCTTCCTACTTCCCAGCACGTGACTGGCGATGATCTTGCCTGGCAGATAGCTTTTCATCGAATGATCCACCGCGCCGCAGCGCACCAGTTCCATCAGCGCGTCGTTGAACATGCCTGTGTGAATCCCGAGATGGCGGTGTTTCCGCAAGGCCCGGACGACCGCCTCCGGGCTGTTACCGAGGCCTGACTGGATCGTCGAGCCGTCCTCGATGAGCTGCGCCGCGTAACGGCCGATCCGCTCGTGCCGCTCGTCGAGAATCCCGCGCGCCGCCTCCGGCAAGACGGCGGAATGCTCGATGAACCAAGCGATCTTGCGAGTGGAAATCAACGTGTCGCCACAAGTCCGCGGCATCTTCGGATTGATCTGGGCAATCACCGTGCGCGCGCATTGCACAGCGGATTTCACCACATCCACGCTCACCCCGAGCGAGCACCAGCCCTGGACATCCGGCGGGCTCACTTGGACCAGCGCCACATCCAGCGGCAGCGGTCCGTTTTTAAAAAGCGAGGCCACCTCGGACATCGCGCACGGCGTGTAGTCCGCCTGCCCGCGCTCCACCGCCTCTCGCAGCGATGGAGTTAGGTAAAACGAATTCGTCCGCAGCACCTGCTCGTATTGCAAATCGATCCACGGCGTCTCGCCGAGCCCGTGAATGTGAACCAGCTCAACATCCTTGAAATTCCCGGCCATTTCCAACATCGACCTCACCAAGGCGAAGGGCACCGAAGCCCCGCCGCCCAGGAAGACCCGGCTCCCCGGCCGGATCAGCCGGGGCCAATCACTCGCAACCAATGGTTTCACGCGGCAAACTCTGACAAAGTTCCGAGCCGATTGCGCGATTTATTTATGCTGGAGCGTCTAAAGATTTGAGTTTTGCGGGCTAAGGAGTGGCGACCTTATTGTCGCCTCTTCTCTGGGGAACGAGGAAGAGAGGGACAATAAGGTCCCTCCTCCCTATTTCACAAATCCTGATGCGCGGCAGATGAATCGTGATTTTACGCGAAAATGAAATCACATACCCGGCCGGCTCTCGCGAATGCGGGCGGAGAAATCAGGCGAGTCGTTGGCGGCCCGCGCGGCGGAGTTGATGAGTGCGCGCTGCTTCAACTCGGCAAAGGGCAGGCCGCCGGTCTCGATGGTTTTGCGCTCATACATGAGTTCGTCGCCCTTGCCGTTGACCAGCAAGCGCCAATCCCAGGGCGCACGCTCCGCCGCCGGATGTTGGCTGCGGATACCGGTGGTGCAGTTGGTGGCGACTGCATTATACCAGCGCGGCGTATCGCGAAGCTGGTTGATGGAGTGGATATATTCGAGAAACCGCGCGCGCGTTTGCGCCAGGCCGGTGGTGGTCCGGTAGAGATAGGCGTCCTCGCCTTTCCGATAGTTCGTCCGGACGCGCACCACGTCCCGCTCGTCGGCGGCGATGTAGGTGAGGTTGTATTGTCGATAGAGACCGCCGATCGCGGAATAGCTTTGGCCGACTTTTTTACGGGTTTCGATCGAGAAACACAGCGGCACCGAGTCGGCAAACTGGAAGCTCACGATCGGGTGCGCCATCCACGGCGAGCCCCAATAATTGACAAACATATCAATACCGGTGAGCTGCGAAAGCCGCAGCTTGCGAGTCTCCCAGCGCGGGGTGAAATCCGTGTCGGTCCGATAGTCGAAGTTCCGGACGTTATGAAGGGTGACCTCATCGCCATGGATTTCCGCCCACGGGAGCTGCGCCACGTCAGGCTGCCAGTTGCCGTCGGCGGACGGCTTGAGCGTGAACCACCAGCCGAGCACGACCGCGAACCAAATCCCGATAATACCGAGCTTGCGACGGCACGGCCTCACAAAGACGACCGCCGCCAGCAGCGCTAACGCATTCGCCGCCGCGAACAGCCTCGACGGCCCGTCATAATACAACGCGCCGAACGCCCAGACGAAGCCGATGAGGATAACCAAAGCCAGCAACGCGTAACCCAACCAACGGAGTGCTTTCATAAGTTTCAAGAACAAGGAATGAATGAGTTGGGACACTTTCCCATACCCGCTCAATCCGCAAGATCTTCGTTGAAGTAGATCTTGATGAACTTCATTTTGCGTCCCTCGTCGAAGCCGTGCTCGAGGACGGCGTCCGGCTTGGCGGCGAGGGTGGGCTTGATGCGGATTTCCACGCCAGTATCGAGCTTCATCGAGGTGCGGATTTTCTTCTTGGCCTTGCTGACGTCCTTCTTGGAAATCTCGAACGAGTCGTCTAACTTATGTCCCTGCTCTTCCTCAATTTTCGAGCGGTGCTCGGCGAACCTCGCCTTGGCATCCGGCGTTTTGAGCACTTCCTCCTCGAATTCTTTAAGGCTGAAATTCTCCTTCTCTTCGAAGTAGGTAATCGCGGCGTTCGAGTTGTCCCACGGCGGCGTGTCGTCATCGGCGGCGGGTTTCCCTTTCTTTTCCTTCTCGATGAAGGCGACGGCCATGCCCGCGTATTTGTTCGTCAGGAACGGGCTGTCGGTGATGGGCACCACGCCGAGGAAGTCGCGAACCCAGAAGCGCGAGTCCGAGCCGGTGCGGTCGAAGGTGAGAACGTAGTAGCCCTTGCTGGCGAGGTGGTTGAGAATCAGGCAGCCCTTGTCGATTTTCTCCGGGTTGATGCCCTGCTCGGTGTGGAGTTCGAGATCGCCGTCGCGGGTGGAAATGCTGAGGAAGGGCACCACACTCTCGGACTTGAGGATGCAGAGGCCCTGGGTGAGTTCACCGTCGATGTCGATGTTCTTGACGAGGGAAATGCAGAGATCGCCGGACTTGATGTTCGGGTGGTTCGACTTGGCGTAAAGGCGTTTGGCGATGTCGCAGCCTTTTTCTAATAGCCCGTCGTCCGAGGCGAAGATGGCAGCGGCATAGGCGTTCATTTCATGCTGCTCGAGCGACGAATGATGGCTGAAGCGGTGGGCGGTGAGATTCTTGAACGGCTTGAGAAAGATCGCGGCAAGCGGCTCTTGGTCCTTTTCCTCGATCTTGAAAACCTCCTTGGAAGTTTGAAGCGGCTCATCACGCTGTGGATGGCCGACTTTGGCGAGCACGAGCCCGGTGGCGGTGGCGGAGGTGAAACGAATTTTGGCGGACATGGGGGCAGGAAACTAGACAGGCCGGGCGATTTGAAAACTCCCAAATGCGGGAAGATGACCCACGCGAAGGGCGGCGTAGGATTTGGCGCGGTGGTGATGGAAGCCGACGTTGAGGTGGCGGGCTTCTGCACGGTTTCCAAACGACGCAAGGCAGGGAAATCCGGCTCTGATAGCGCTTGCTACTTACCGATTTCCAGCAGCAGCGCAGAGCAAGGCGCGAGCTCCGGCAGCGCGATGCCTTCAGCTTCCGACAGGCCGCGGGCAAGGGAGCCGGACCACGAGGAATCCAGCCGGTCGGTGAACGACCAAATTTCATCACCCGAGTGGCCGAGAAACATCGATGCATCCTCCGGAATTCGGATTTTCACGCCGTGCAGGGTTTCGGATGGATGGAAATTCGCAACCACGAGGAAAGCCTGGCCGGTTTTTGGATCGCGGCGGAGAAATGCGTAGAGCCAGTGGCCGGAAACAGTCTCGTCCCCCACCCTGCCGAATGCTGGGTTCTCCTTGTTCGCATGATTGAGGCCATAGAATCCGCCGGCCGTGAAGGCGCGGACCTGGGTGGCGCGGATGAGTTTGCCATACCACTCGCGCAGGGATTTCTGTTCGTCGCTGAGGCGGCCGCCGTCGAATCTGCCGCCGTTGACCCACTTGATGAACTCGGGCATCGACCCGTAATCGAAGATGGAGGTCCGCCCGCCTTCCACCGCTGGCTCGCCGACTTCCTGGCCGTGATAGAGCATCACAGCGCCACGACCCATGGCGAACAATACGGCGGACACCGGCTTGCCGACTTGCATCCCGACGCCGCCCCATTCCCTCGGACTGGCGAGCCGGACTTCGTCGTGGTTTTCCGCATAGCGGAGCGATTTATGAAAGCGCGGGCCGGTGAACGTGAGCGGATCGAGATCGTTTGCCCATTTCCCGGAATCGTAAATGCCTTCCAGCACGTCGTAGCTCGGATCGTCATAAACCGCGTCGAAGCCGGCATGAAGCAGCTCGTCGAGGACATGCCCGTCGGTGAGTTTGGCGGGATCGTTATCGTAGGCCTCTGCCGCGAAAAACACCTCTGCCTGGCGGGCGCGGGCGCGCTTCACCGCCCAGCGCCAGAATTCCATGGGCACCATGTGAGCCATGTCCACGCGGAATCCATCGACGCCCAATTTCTGCCAGTAGGCGAGGATGGCGTCCATGGTCTGCCAGGTTTTCGGCACCTCGGCAGGCGCAGCATCCGGGCCGGGAAGATGCGAGGTCGCGTGGCCTTGGGTGAAGTCGTGGCCGTAGTTGAGCTTCACGGTTTCATACCAGTCATGGCTCGACGGTGCCCAGGAAACCACGTTGTTTCCAGTGACCCGGCCGAAGCGCATCTCGCCGCGGAAGCTCCCATCGCAACCGGGCATTCCGGCGGTCGGCAGCTTGAGCGGCGGACCGCCGCCCGCGTCGTTAGGGCCGAGATAGTAGAAGTGGTTGTCGCGGTCGAAAAAAACGTCGCGCTTGTCGCCATGGCCAAATGACAACTCCGGCATCACGTCGGATGAGTAAGAACGCGCGACGTGGTTCGGCACGAAGTCGATGATCACCTTGAGCCCGAGCGCGTGGCAGCGCCCGACCAGCGCCTCGAACTCCGCAAGACGATTCGCGGGTTCCTCGGCATAGTCCGGGCAGACGTCGAAGTAATCCTTGATGGCATAAGGACTGCCGGCGACGCCTTTCAAAATATCCGGATCATCCGCTGGCCGCCCCGGATAGGCAGTGCCGCTCGCCTGCTCCAGCACACCGGTTAGCCAGAGGTGGGTGAAGCCCATCTGTTGGAGAGATTCCAGCGCGAGCGCGGTGATGTCGGCAAATTTCCCGCAGCCGTTCTCCGCGAGCGTGCCGTTGGGTTTCCGGGTCTCGTTGGTGTTGCCGAAGGTGCGGACCATCAGCTGGTAAATCACGGGGCGCGCCAGTTCGGCGGAACGACTGTTGTGTGACATCTCCACCATCAAACCACCGGGCGGGCGGGTTTGCCAAGTCATAGTCCACCGACAGGCCCAAGCATGTTCATATACCATTCCCAAAGCCGCCACGCGCCGAACATCCACGCCACCGCGCCCATCGCCAGAAACGGCCCAAACGGCAACTGCTTGCCGAAGCCGATCCGCCCGATCACCGCCGCGATGATCGCAAATACCGACGCCCCGAACAGCGAGAAAAACACCCCAGTCCAGCCGAAAAATGCGCCGATCATTCCGAGCAAATGCACGTCGCCCATGCCCATCGCCTCGCGCGGAATCACCGTGCCGGTCGCAAACCCGTCAAGCGACTTGATCTGCGCTAACTGATGGATCGTCCCGTCCGGAAGCTGGATTTCAGTCTCGCGGATGACCAACGAGCCGCCGCCCACCGACTCGCCACTAACCCGGATATCGGTCGTTTCGACCAACAACCGGTCCGTCTTGCGGGAGAAAATATCCCACCACGCGATCTCCTCGCCATTGATCACGAAGCACATCGGGTCTTGGTCGGTTTGCGGCTCCTTGAGCGACCACGCGACCGGCTTTTCGAATTTGAGCGCCTTTTTGCCAAACGCCATTTTTCCCAACTCCACGACGAGCCACAAGCCGACGAACCCGACGGCCCAGCCGATCGCGCCGTGCTTGAGGCCGGAGAGCCAGTTGCCCGCCTCGCCGCCCAGCACCGGGAGCTGCGGCCAGATCGCACAAGCCCCGAGACCGATCGCCGAGCCCGCCCACGTGAGCGAAGTCGGAATAATAAGGTGCTCGGCATCGATGAAAGTGATGGCCACTAACAAGGCCACCAGCACCCACAGGAAAACTACCACGCCCACCGCCAGCGGCGCGAACAGCCACCACACCGCCGCGAACAAAAGCGCCGTCAGCAGCTCCACCCCGAAGTAACGAAACGCGATCTGAGCCTTGCATTCCCGGCATTTCCCCCGGAGCCAGAGCCAGCTGATCATCGGGAAATTCAGCCACATCGGGATCGGATTCTTGCACAGTGGGCAGAACGAGCGCTTCGGTTCGTTCACCGACATGCCGAGCGGCACCCGGTAGATGACGACGTTTAAAAACGAGCCGATGCAGGCACCGATCAGGAACGCGGGAATGAGCCAAAGCCAGTGATCCAGCGGCGGGTAAATAGGGATGGCAGCCAAGATGCCGCCATTCAAGTCAGCCACGCCCGCCTGCCAAGAACAAAGACATTCGCTGGACAATCGCCCCACGGCGATTGACAAGAGCCGCGCGAATCATTTCCAAAGGTGAATCGCTTCCCAAAAGTTAGGGGAATTCTCACGCACGGGGGTTGCGCCGGGGGCATTTTCCACTATGGAGGGGGTTTCCGATTTCACCATTCATCCTTCCACCAAATATGTCCGCACGCCTCGACTTCAGCAGCCGCCACCTAGGTCCCATCGGCACCGACCGCGATGAAATGCTCCGCGAAACCGGCTACCCGTCGCTCGCCGCACTCATCTCCGCCGCCGTCCCCGCCGGCATCCGCATGAACGCCGCCCTGAATCTACCCGCCGCCCGCAGCGAGCACGACGCGCTCGCCTGGCTGAAGTCGATCATGGGGAAAAACCAAGTTCTCAAGTCATTCATCGGCCAAGGCTACCACGGCACCCACACGCCCGGCGTGATCCAGCGCAACATTTTGGAAAACCCCGGCTGGTACACCGCCTACACGCCCTATCAGGCGGAAATCGCGCAAGGCCGACTTGAGGCGTTGCTCAATTTCCAGACGATGATCACCGACCTCACCGGGCTGGACGTTTCCAACGCCTCGCTGCTCGACGAGGGCACCGCCGCCGCCGAGGCGATGAGCCTCGCGCTCGCCGGCAAGCCGAAGGGCAAGGCGATCTTCGTCTCCGACCGCTGCCATCCGCAGACCATCGACGTGGTGACCACCCGCGCCGAGCCGCTGGGCATCGAGGTGATCACCGGCGATTGGGAAAGCTTCGAGCCGAGCGAAGGACTCTTTGCTGTCCTCGTCCAATACCCCGACACCCGGGGCCGCATCGACGACTTCACGGAATTTTTCACCAAATGCAAAGCTGCTGGCGCGGTGACGATCGTCGCCGCCGACCTTTTCGCGCTAACCGTTCTCAAGGCACCCGGCGAATTCGGCGCGGATATTTGCGTAGGAAATTCGCAACGTTTCGGCGTGCCGATGGGCTTCGGCGGTCCGCACGCAGGCTTCATGGCTTGCGCCGATGCGCTGAAGCGCAAGATGCCCGGCCGTCTCATCGGGGTTTCCATCGATTCGCGCGGCAAGCCGGGTTATCGGCTTTCCCTGCAAACCCGCGAGCAACACATCCGCCGCGACAAGGCAACTTCCAACATCTGCACCGCGCAAGTCCTGCTAGCCGTGATGGCCTCGATGTATGCCGTCTATCACGGGCCGGAAGGACTCAAACACATCGCCCACACCACCCACGCCCGTGCCGCGGAACTCAAGGCCGTTTTAGTCGGAGGCGGAATCGCTATCGAGGACGGTCCATTCTTCGACACGCTCGTCGCAAAAATCCCTGGCAAGGCGGACGCCGTCCTATCAGCCGCCGCAGCAGAAGGCATCAACCTCCGCTATATCGATACGGATCACCTCGGGATTTCGTTTGATGAAACCTCGACGTCCGCAGACGTCGTCACGCTCGCCGCCGCGTTCGGGATTAGCGCCAGCGAGCAGGAAATTTCCGGAGTCGCCTGGCCCGCAGCGCTCTCCCGCACAAGCGATTTCCTCAATCAGAAAGTCTTCAACAGCTATCACTCGGAAACCGACATGCTGCGCTATTTGAAGCGTTTGGAATCGAAGGATCTCGCGCTCAATGAATCCATGATCGCGCTCGGTTCCTGCACGATGAAGCTCAACGCGACTTCCGAAATGGTGCCGCTGAGCTGGCCGGAAGTTTCCTCGCTGCATCCGTTCGTGCCCGCCGAGCAGAGCCAAGGCTACCGGGAAATGCTCTCGCTGCTTGAAGACTGGTTGGCGGAAGTCACCGGATTCGCCGGAGTTTCCCTCCAGCCGAATGCCGGCTCGCAAGGCGAGTATGCCGGCCTGCTCGCTATCTATCACTACCATCGCTCCCGTGGCGATGCGCACCGAAACATCTGCCTCATTCCTGTTTCCGCGCACGGAACGAATCCCGCGTCCGCCGTCATGGCCGGGATGAAAGTCATCGGCGTGAAATGCGACGATAAGGGCAACATCGA
Organism: Verrucomicrobiota bacterium; assembly: GCA_041179105.1. Lineage (GTDB taxonomy): Bacteria > Verrucomicrobiota > Verrucomicrobiia > Verrucomicrobiales > Akkermansiaceae > Luteolibacter. The sequence continues at coordinate 15,788 of JBEGUC010000024.1, forward strand.
CGTCGCGGATCTCGCGGCCCGCACCGAGGAACACCGTGACAATCTCGCGGCGCTGATGGTTACCTATCCATCCACTCACGGCGTATTCGAGGAAACGATTCGCTCGATTTGTGAAATCATCCACGAAGCCGGCGGCCAGGTTTACATGGACGGTGCTAATATGAACGCGCAGGTCGGCCTGACCTCGCCCGGCCTGATCGGCGCGGATGTCTGCCACTTGAACCTCCACAAAACCTTCTGCATTCCGCACGGCGGCGGCGGGCCGGGCGTCGGTCCCATCGGCGTGGCAAAGCAACTCCTGCCGTTCCTCCCCGGCCATGCCGAGTTAGAGAATCCCAGCGGCGCTGTCAGCTCCGCACCCTGGGGCAGCGCTTCGATCAACACGATTTCATGGATGTATATCGCCATGATGGGCCCCACCGGACTGACCGAAGCCACCGAGGTCGCCATCCTCAACGCGAACTACATCGCTAAGCGGCTCGCCCCGTTTTTCCCGGTTCTCTACACCGGAAATGAAGGCCTCGTCGCCCACGAGTGCATCATCGACGTCCGCCCTCTATCCGATGCTAGCGGCATCACGGTCGAAGACGTGGCCAAACGGCTGATGGACTATGGTTTCCACGCGCCGACCATGAGCTGGCCAGTCGGTGGCACCTTGATGATCGAGCCGACCGAGTCCGAGTCGAAGCCCGAACTCGACCGTTTCTGCGACGCGATGATTTCCATCCACGGCGAGATTTCCGCAGTCATCAGCGGTGCGCTCGACGCAAATGACAATCCGCTCAAACACGCACCCCACCCCTGCGAGACGGTTTGTGGCAACGACTGGCCGCACGCATACACCCGTGAGCAGGCGGCCTTTCCCCTGCCCTATTTGCGCCAACACAAGTTCTGGCCATCCGTCGGCCGCATCGACAACGTCCACGGCGACCGGAACCTCGTCTGCACCTGCGACTCGGTGGAAGCCTACGCCGAAGGCAACGCATGATGATCGCTTCGCCCATCGACTGGACAATATGGGAAGGCGAGATGCTCGCGACTATCATGTTCATCATCAAGGACGGGCAGATCCTCCTCATTGAAAAAAAGCGAGGGCTCGGCGCAGGGAAAATTAACGGGCCGGGAGGGAAAATTGATCCCGGTGAGACACCGATGGAAGCGGCCATCCGCGAGACGCAGGAGGAACTTCATGTGACTCCGCACGCGCCACGAAAGCTCGGAGAGCTGCGCTTCTCAATGTCGGATTGCCCACACATCCTTTGCCACGTCTATCGGTCTGACAACTTCAGCGGCACTCCCACCGAGACCGACGAGGCGGTGCCGCTGTGGACTGCGCTCGACGCAATTCCCTATCACCGGATGTGGGAGGACGACCAGCACTGGCTACCGCTGCTGCTCAAGGAACAGTCGTTTCTCGGTCGCTTCGTCTTCGAGGCGGATCATCTGCGCTGGAGCGAGGTGACCACCGATGTCGTCTGGTAAAATAAAAAAGCCGCCTCCCTCGTGAGGAGACGGCCCGTTGAATGATCCAACAGATTTTGATTAGAGCGACGCTTGGAGCGAGCGGAACTTGCCGTTGAGTTGGGCAAGTGCTGCTTCGGCAGTGGCGATTTCCTTGATCAAGGCGAGAAGCGTGACGAGCTTGGCATCGGAGCCGACTGATGCGGTCTTGGTGCCTTTTTCGACCTTCGCTGGCGCGGTGTCAGTTTTCAACGCCTTCGCGGATGATTTATTGACGCCGGCTGCCTTCAGCCAAGCCATCACCGTGATTGGGGAAACACCGAACTTCGCAGCTGCCTTGCTTTGGCCACCGCGGCCGTTCTCGGCATTGTAGTTTGCGACGAAGTCAACAACCTCTTGCTTCTCTTCGGCGGTGTAGCGGGTGCCGACCTTGGCAGCAGTCTTCGGAGCTTTAGCGACCTTTGGTGCCTTCTCTGCCTTCGGTGCTTTAGCAGCCTTGGCGACTTTCGGTGCTTTAGCAGCCTTGGCGGGTTTCGGTGCCTTGACCGTTTTAGAAGCACCAGCGCCCTTCATCCATGCAGCCACCGAAATTGGGGAGACATTGAATTTATTAACTGCCGCGCTTTGGCCTCCACGACCGTTTTGGGCGTTGTAGCTCACTGCGAAGTCCACGATTTCTTTTTTCTGTTCAGCGGTATAACGGATACTTTGTGCCGTATTTTTCTTAGGAGTATTACTCATGTCGGGGGCAACCTATAAATCAGCAACGAGCTAGCAAGCTAAATCTGTATTCGAAATCCACACCGGATGCTATGCCTCGCGATCTATTAACTCACTCCCCGCGATAATATCCCGTAATCCGGAGCGGAAGTTCATATCAGCGAGCCAATGGTCGCTCTCTTGCTCGATCTTTGGGCGCGCCACCACGCCGCCGAATCCGATGAAATCATCCACGTCCGGCTTGGTTTCTAAATCAGACATTCCATCACCCATCATCGCGACGCGCTCAGGTAATAGGGCCTGTTTCCACTCGCGGATCACTTCGTTTTTCCCGAGGTTCCGCGTGGTGGGATAGTTCTCACCATAGCCTTTATAGGAACCATCCTCGTGGAAATAGAGTGGCACAGCCTCGACGTGGGCGATGCCTAGACGCTCAGCGAGCGGCTGGATCAAGGGCGCAAAACCACCCGATAAAATAACGGGCAACCAGCCGGCGTCCTTCAGTTCGCGAATCATTTCCACGGCACCCGGCACGATGGTTTCCACATAAAGCCCGGCGACCGCATCACATAGCTCGCGATCCGGACGGATCATTTCCATCCGCCGCGGGAATACTTCGCCGATGGGAATCTCACCATTCATCGCGGCATGGGTCAACTCCACGACCCGCTCGAAAACATCACCGCCTTTGCCGCGTGCCAACTCGTCGATTCCTTCAATCGTCGAAAGCGTGGAATCACAATCGATGAAAAACAACTTCATGCCGCGCTGGGTAGCGGGCTGGATTTCCACCTCGGTGCCCACGCTCACCATGTCGAACAACTCGATCACCTCGTCGTTGCCAAGACGGATGCAACCCTGGCTAGCGGGTTGACCGAGCTTGTCCTCATGATTCGTGCCGTGAATATAGATGAAGCGCTCCAGCGTGTTTGCATTTTCAAGATCCAGCCCTTCGAGACGCAGGATGCGGCTGAGAACGAGATCGCCCTCCACGGCGGCACCTGGAAGCCAGAATCCCGCAGCGATCCGCTGCTTGAAAATTGTGCCGCTCGCCGCGCCCTCGCCAATTTTTTCCGCCACTTGGAAGCGACCGGTCGGCGTGCGATAACTGTTCACCGTGAAGCCCATGCCCTTGGTGGCGGTGGAGATATCAAATCGGTGGATACATTGCTCGCCCTCGATGACTTTGAGTGTTTGATCATCGATGGAAACTACAAGACGGCGTGTCGGGCTCATGGCGGTGTCAGAACTAGCAGTGCATTATGCCCGCCCATTCCATGGGAAAGTTTATAAATGGAGCCGCAGTTTTCAAGCAGCTCGTCGGGCAGCTCAAATCCGGCGGGAGCGTGGCGTCCGGCGAGGTTTGGCGGGAGTTGGCGATCGCGCGCGAAACGGGCGAGAATCACGCTTTCCAACAAGCCGCTCGCGCCGATGGTGTGGCCGGTGAAGGGCTTCAACAAATGCAGGCTGGGCCGCGAATCGGGAAAACAACGGTTGAGTGTGGCGGGATCGGCCAAAGCTTGCACCGCAGTTCCGGTGGCGTGCGGACAGATGGCGGAAGGCCTGCCGTGGAGACGGATCGCCTTTTCTATCAACTCAGGCGTGCGCCCACCATCGGCGGGAATGCCTACCGGATCGCAGGCGTCGGCGTTGCAGGCATAGTGCGCGAGGCGCGGGAAACAGCCCTCATTATACTCGATGGCCATCCCCGCCGCGCCCTCGGCGGGGATGAAACCCGACGATGCGGGATGATAGGGATTCAAATCCCTGTCTGCGGATAACAGGCCGGACGCGGCATAGTTATCGAGCAGGACCTGCACCAGCGGAAGATCCACCGCCACTGCCAAGGCGCGCGGCGCGGCTCCGGACTGCACCAACATCATCGCAATGCCGACGGCATCCAGCCCTGCGGAGCAACCGCTGGCGAGAACATGGTTAGGCCCCATGATGCCGAACTCGATGGTGATGGCCGACGCTGGCTCGCTGTGGATGGTGTTGCTCGCGGCCATCAGCTTGAAGGGGCGGCGCCCCGGCCACGGCCCGAGCCAGCCTGCGGCATTTCCGCGGCTGGTGCCAAGGACCAGCGCGGCGTCCCGCAGTTCGTCTGCGGTCCAACCCGCTTCGGCGATCGCCTCGCGGGCGACATGCAGCGCGGCCATTGTCGCTGGGCTCCACTTGCGGTTCACTAACAACGAACGCCGCTCGATCCACGCGCCCGGTCGCGCTGCGTGTGCGCTGTCGGCACCGAGGAGTTCGCCGAGTTTCCTGAACGGCACCTGCCGTGCCAGCACCGCTTGGTGATGCGATGGGATGTCCGCCCCGAGCGCGGAGAGTGCTCCAAGACCGGTGATGGATAGAGAAGGTGGGGTGGCCACGGGTTGTGACGCGGGCATGACTGCCTGCTTTTATATTATAGGGTAATCTGCCCGCCAAGCTCGACGACGCGGCCGGGAGGAAGCTGGAAATAGGCGGTCGCGGGAGAGGCGTTGCGGGCCATCGCGGCGAACAACGAGAGCCGGAGACGATCGATGAAAGTGGCTTTTTTCCCGACGCCGTACGTTTCGCGACCGAGGAAATAAGTCGCCTTGCCCGGCTGGAAACGCGCGCTCTCCGGCATACGGAGTTTCAGCGCGGTCGGCACGTCGGGAGTTTCCGCGAAGCCGAAGCGCAGGGTCGCGCGATGCACTCCGTCACCGAGATCCTCGTAGTTCATCACCTCGTCCGGATTCGCCAGCGGCTGATCGAGCGTCATGACATGCAGGAGAATCACCCGCTCGTGCAGGACTTGGTTATGCTTTAAATTATGCAGCAACGCGGTGGGCACTTGCAGACCTTTGCCGCTCATATAGATGGCCGTGCCGGAAACTCGGTGAATTTTACCTTTATGAAGCTCTTTGAGTAAATCCTCGATCGGCAGGGAGTCGCGCAGAATCCGCGCATACAACCGCCGGCGCCCCCAGATCCAAATCAGCATCACCGACATCACCACCCCAGCGATCAACAGCGGCAGCCAGCCGGTAGGCCAGATTTTCAAGGCGTTCGCGGCGAGGAACGCACCGTCGAGCAGCATGAAAATACCCGTGATCAAAAGCGCCTTGAACTTGGACCAGCCCCACACCACGCGCGCCGCCGAGAAGAACAACAGCGAGGTGATCGTCATCGTTAGCGAAATAGCGACGCCGTAAGCCCCCGCCAGATTCGCCGAGGTTTTGAAGGTGATCACCAGCAAGATACAGGCCGCCGCGAGGATGTGATTGACCACCGGCACATACACCTGCCCCACGGAATGGTCCGAAGTGTAGAGAATCCGCACCCGCGACATGCAACCGAGTTGCACCGCCTGAGTCGTTAGTGAGAACGCACCGGAAATGAGCGCCTGACTGGCGATGATCGCCGCCCCGGTCGCTAAAATCGTCAGCGGCAATTGAAAAATTTCCGGCGCGAGCAGGAAAAATGGACTGCGAATCGCCGACGGATCTGCCGTCAGCAGGGCCGCTTGGCCGAGGTAATTGAGGACCAGCGCGGGCAGCACCACCGAGAACCAACCCACGCGGATCGGCTTGGTTCCGAAGTGCCCGAGATCCGCGTAGAGCGCCTCGCCGCCGGTCACCGCGAGGAAAACCGCCGCCAACAGCGGAAACGCATGCTGCCACTCGCGGACGAGAAACGAAATCCCCTCCCACGGACTCAGCGCCAGTAACACCTGCGGATGTTCCCACAGCGCCCCGATACCCAGCAAGCCGAGCGTGGCGAACCACAGCAGCACCACCGGCCCGAATAATTTCCCCACATTCCCCGTGCCGAACTTCTGGATGGAAAACAGCCCGATCAAAATCACCACCGCCAGCGGCACCGTCCAATGCGCGAGCGCCGGAGCACTCACCGAAAGCCCCTCCACCGCACTGAGCACCGAGATCGCCGGAGTCAGCATACCGTCGGCATAAATCAAAGCCGCGCCCGCCAGCCCGAATAACAAAATCTTCTGCGAATCATTTCCACCCAGCCGCCGCACGGCGCCACGGATCAAAGTCGATAGCGCCAGAATCCCGCCTTCCCCCTTGTTATCCAGCTTGAGGATGATGAATAAATACTTCACCGAAACCACCAGCAGCAGCGACCAGACAATCAGCGAGGCCGCGCCCACCAGATTCTGAGGACTGATCGGAGCCCCATGGTGACCCGAGAAACATTCGCGAAATGCATACAGCGGGCTCGTTCCGATATCACCGAAAACAATGCCCAAAGCTGCGATTGTGGTCACCGCAAGGTGAGGTTTGTGGCCCGAGTGGCCTCCGTGAGAGTCATTCATCGTCGCGAAGCGGATCGCTCGCACCGGTTTCAAAGCATTTCCCCCCGCACCTGACCAGCGAATTTACACCCGTAAAAATCCCGATCATAGGTCTTGGCGCGACCGCCCGGCAGGTCCAACCTCCGCCGACTTTATCAATGAGCACCGTTCTGGAAACCATCGATGGCGGCATCCGCTATCTCGAAAAACGCGGCATCGACGACGCCCGCCGCAACATGCAGATGCTCGTCGCCGGTCAACTTGGTTGCACGCGGCTGCAATTATATACCCAGTTCGACCGCCCGATGGAGGAATCCGACCTCGCCCCGCTCCGCGAAAAATTAAAAAAGCGTGGCGAAGGCATCCCCCTCCAGCACTTGCTCGGCACCGTCTGGTTCCACAAACAGGAATTTAAAACCGACGCCCGCGCCCTCATCCCCCGCCCCGAGACCGAGGAACTCGCCGAATGGATCCTGAAATGGGACCTCCCGGCCGATTCCCAAGTCCTCGACATGGGCTGCGGCTCCGGAGTGCTCGGCCTCACCCTCGCTTCCGAGCGGCCTGGTTGGAAAGTCACCCTCGCCGACGTTTCCCCCGACGCCCTCTCCCTCGCTCAGGAAAATGCCGCCGACCAGCAAATCCAAAACGCCATTTTCCTCCAAAGCGACCTCTTCACCGCCATCGACGCCCAGTTCGACGGCATCGTCGCCAATCTCCCCTACGTCCCGGAAGCCGAGCGCGCCACGCTCACCCGCGAGGTCATGCACGACCCCACGCTCGCCCTCTTCAGCGGCCCGGACGGCCTCGACCTCATCCGCCGCTTCATCCCGCAAGCCTTCCACCGCCTCAAACCCGGTGGCTGGCTCGTCCTCGAAATCGGCCACGATCAAGCTTCACAGGTCGCTGAAATTTTACAAACCTCCGCCTTCACCGCCATCGAGGTGAAAACCGACCTGTCCGGCATCGCCCGCTTTCCCTTCGCCAAACGCCGGTAAAGAAATCTCAAATCTCAAATCTCCCATGGATAAACTCGTAGTTCACGGCGGTGCCACCTTGCGCGGCAGCATCAATATTTCCGGCTCCAAAAACGCCTCCCTGCCCATCCTCGCCGCCGCCATCCTCACCGGCGAAGACTGCATCATCCGCCGCGTGCCGGACGTCTCGGACACCAATTACATGATCCAAATCCTCAACGCCCTCGGCGCGGATGTGGAACGCTCATCCGGCACCGTCCGCATTTCCTGCGCCGACGTCATCGATGAAGCACCCTATGAACTCGTCCGCCGGATGCGCGCCTCCATCTGCGTGATGGGCCCGCTGCTCGCCCGCAACGGCCGCTGCGTCGTCTCCTTGCCCGGCGGTTGCGTCATCGGGGACCGCCCGATCGACCTGCATTTGCGCGGATTTGAAGCACTCGGTGCGAAGGTCGAGTTCGAAGGCGGCAACATCACCCTCACCGCCCCAGACGGCCTGCGCGGCGCGGAAATCGACCTGCGCGGCACCCACGGCCCGACTGTGCTCGGCACCGACAATGTCATGATGGCCGCCACCCTCGCCGAGGGCATCACCATCATCGAGTCCGCCGCCGCCGAGCCAGAAGTCCTCGACCTCGCCAATTTCCTCAACGCGATGGGCGCGAAAATCACCGGCGCGGGCACCCGCCGCATCGTCATCGAGGGCGTGAAAGCCCTTCGCGGCGTCGAGCACACCGTCATTCCAGACCGCATCGAAGCCGGCACCTTCATGGCCGCCGCCGCCCTCGCGGGCGAAGGAGTCACGCTCCGACGGGTCTGCCGCGACCACATGAAAGCGATCACCGCCGCCATCGAAGCCTCCGGCCACCGCGTCGATTTCAACGAAGCTGGAGACGTTTGCACCGTCCGCCGCTGCGAAGGAACTCCCCAAGGCGTGGAAATCAGCACCGCCCCCTACCCGGCCTACCCCACCGACATGCAGGCTCAAATGACCGCGCTCCTCGCCACCACTCCCGGCATCAGCGTGATCAAAGACACCATTTTCCCCCAGCGCTTCATGCACTGCGCCGAACTCAAGCGCATGGGCGCAGACATCAATGTCGATCACGGCACCGCCGTCGTCCGCGGCGTCGCCCAACTATCCGCCGCGCCCGTCATGGCCTCCGACCTCCGCGCCTCCGCAGCCCTCGTCCTCGCCGCGCTCACCGCCAAGGGCTCCACCGAAATCTCCCGCCTCTATCACATCGACCGCGGCTACGAGCACATCGACGAAAAACTCATCATGCTCGGCGCCGACGTCGAGCGGGTGAAAGACCGCTGAGAACTCACTTGTGGGCAATATGAGAATGTGAACACTTGCCATGAGTGATTTTCTCCGCAATGCCGGCCCCGGCGATATGTTGATTTTCGCCCCCGAACTGTTGGCCGGGACACATTATTACGCCCGACTGTTCCCGGATTCATCCGGCAAGCTCATTGAGGAATCCGACCGCTACACCGAGGCACTACTCTACCGAGACCTTGCCCGCGAACGCATCCTCACCACCCTTGAGCGCCGCCCCGTTGACCGGGTTTCGGTCGATCTCTGACTCGCTCCTCAAGTCCTGGATTCCCTCCGCCGCCACACCGGAAAACGTCCTTGCCCTGATCGATGCGGTCCATCGTTGGAATGAGGGCCTGCAAGCAGGCTATGTTGCTTCACTCTATCAGTCGTGATGCCTTTGCCATCGCGGCAAGATGCTGTGGCGTGGTGCCACAGCATCCGCCGACGATGGAAATGCCGATGGTCCGCAGCTTGCGCGCGAGATCGGCCATGTCTTCGGGCGTGGCGTCATAGAAAATCTTGCCACCATGCATTTTCGGAGCGCCGGCATTCGGCTGGAGAATCGTCGGGCGGCCATTGGCAACGACGACGATTTGTTTTCCAAGTTCCAGATAGTCATCCAACGAAAGATCGATGCCGCAATTCGCCCCGGCGATGGAAGCGCCGGCATCGAAGGCGGCTTGGATTGCATCAGCGACTGAGGTTCCCATCATCGTGCGGAATTCGCCGCCGCTTTTCAGGAAAGCGTAAGTGCCGATCAGCGGGAGATCCGTGGCGGCTTTCGCGGCGCGGATGCCGGCGGAAAGCTCGCCGGGATCGCTCATGGTTTCCACCAGGATCGCATCGGCCCCGCCATCGACGAGAGCGGCGATTTGTTCTCGGAAAATCTCCTCCAATTCCTCCACCGTGGTATCACCCATCGGTTCGAGGAACTCGCCGAATGGCCCCACATCGCCGATTACCCAGCCTTCCGGCCCGGCGGCTTTCGCGGCGAGTTTTGCCGCGAGGCGGTTCCACTCTGCGACTTTTCCGCCCAGTCCGTGGCGCCCTAACATCGAACGCGTGCCACCAAAGGAATTGGTGGTGATCAGGCGGCAACCGGCATCTCGGTAGGCTTGGTGGACGGCAACGATGTCTTCGGGATGCTCGGCATTCCAACACATGCAGCACTCGCCGATTTTCATTCCGCGTTCAATCAACTCGGTCCCCATGCCACCGTCACAAGTGAGTGAGATTTTCTGGCAGGATTCGGTGAGGGTGGGTTTTTTCATGCGTTCGATTATTTCGGTTAGGAGCACTTCATGAAGGCATCGACCTTGGCGAGGATCTCGCGCTCGCTGCCCTGCACGCTGAGCACATCGCATTCGTTGCCAAGGATGAATGGATGGCCGGCTTCCTCGATTTTCTCCAGCAAATTCCGGGAAAGCCTCTCCACTTCGGCCACGGTCAACTGGGTGGACATGAAGTTTTTAGCCGACAGGTTGCCGTAAAGCACCGTGCTCTTGGGAACCAGAGCGGCATCCTCCCCTAGCTGGCGCGCGAGCAGCCGAAGCGAATCATCGCGGCCAGCGCGCTTGCAGGCCTTTTGCAGCAAGGGTGCAAGCGTTTCATCCACCAGCGCGTGGCGCATCTCCAAGCGTGTGGCGGGCGAGGAAGCCGCACCGATGCGAGAAGCTCAATCTCGCTTCGGAATACCTCGCAGGCGATCAGGGCGAACGGGCGGAGGTCTTCATGGGGCCACGACTCCGGATTGTGATCAGGATGCAAACCCTAGGGCTTGCACCCGCAGAAATGCTGGTGTATCGCCTCCACCCCGGCGGGTAAAACCGCCCCTACCCCATCTCATATGATCAAGTGGATTCTCCAAAAAATCGTCGGCAGCAAGAACCAGCGTGAAGTGCGCCGCATCCGCCCGACCGTCGCTCGCATCAATGAAATCGAAGAAGCCCTCCAGCGCGAGCCCGTTGAGAAACTCCTGGAATTCACCGCCACTTGGCAGACACATCTCGCCCGTTACCACGCGCTCGACGTCCCCGCGAAACCTCTGATCGAGCGGATGGAGGACGCCGAACTCCGGGCCACCGCAGAAGCCCTCGAAGCCCGCCTCGCCCCACTTCGCGAAGAATTCCCCTCACTCCCGGCGACCATTCTCGCCACCGCCTCCACCATCGAAGCCGCCAAAGCCGCCTTCCACGAGATCGAGCCGGAGTTCGGAAAATCCCGCGCCAAGTATCTTGAGAAAATCCTCCCCGAGGCCTACGCCGTCGTCAAAAATGGTGCCCGCCGCCTCTGTGGCACGGAAATCATCGTCAACGACCGCCCGCTCGCCTGGGAAATGATCCATTTCGACGTCCAACTCGTGGGCGGCATCGCGCTCCACCGCGGCATGATCGCAGAAATGCAAACCGGCGAAGGCAAGACCCTCGTCGCCACCCTGCCAGTTTATTTAAATGCCCTCACCGGCCTCGGCGTCCACGTCGTCACTGTAAACGACTATCTCGCCAAGCGCGACTCCGAGTGGATGGGCTCGCTCTTCCGCTTCCTCGGACTCACCGTCGGCACCATCCAAAATCAAATGCCGCCCTGGGAACGCCGCGCCGAATACGCCTGCGACATCACCTACGGCACCAACGCCGAGTTCGGCTTCGACTACCTCCGCGACAACGGCATGGCCGCCACCAAGGACGAACAAGTCCAACGCGGCCACTACCTCGCCATCATCGACGAAGTGGACTCGATCCTCATCGATGAAGCACGCACACCACTGATTATTTCCGGTCCGTCCACCCAGTCATCCCACCAGTTCCACAAATACAAGCCGCTTGTCGAGCAGCTCGTGAGAAAACAAACGGAACTTTGCAACAACCTCGCCGCCGAGGCCAAGCAACTGCTCGAAAACGGCGACACCGTCAGCGCCGGTCGCAACCTCTTCAAAGTCAAACTCGGCCAGCCGCGCAACCGCCAGCTCATGCGCTTCATGGAAGAGCCGGAAATGCGCAAACTGCTCGAAAAAGCAGAGCTATCCTTCCACCAAGACGCCCAGAAAAAAGACCTCTTCGACCTCAAGGAAGAACTCTATTTCATCATCGACGAAAAGGGCCACGACTCCGACCTCATGGAAATGGGCCGCGAATTCCTCTCCCCCGGCGATCCAGAATCATTCACCTTGCCCGACCTCGGCACCCTCTACGCCGACATCGACACCGACCGCGCACTCAACGAGGAAACTAAAATCGCTGCCAAGGACGCCCTCCAAGTCCGGATGGACCTCCAAGCCGAGAAAATTCATAACATTTCCCAGCTCCTCAAAGCCTATTGCGTCTTCGAAAAAGACGTCCAATACGTCGTTAAGGACGACAAAGTCATCATCGTCGATGAAAACACCGGCCGCGAAATGCCTGGTCGCCGTTGGTCAGACGGACTCCACCAAGCCGTCGAAGCCAAGGAAGACGTCTCCATCGAGAAGGAAACCCAAACCTTCGCCACCA
>JBEGUC010000025.1:0-27748 GCA_041179105.1 Verrucomicrobiota bacterium
GGGTGCGTCCGGTTTGATCGGATTTGACGATGACGCCGGCGGCGGGGTCGATATTGGTTTCCATAGGGCGGGCATCCTACGCCCAAACAGCCGCCGCCGGATAGTGGGGTTCTGTTGACCGCTTACCACCTATGAATGAATCCATTATGAAGGCCGACCGACTTGGTCGCTTACGCTACACTCCCGAACAGAAGCCCGCAGCGGGAAGCCGGAGCCTAAGACCGCCTGACTTCATAAGTATCATAGATCTGCAAACGATGACACTTATCAATCCTCCGTAGCAAATCCCTACGCAAGGCGCTTGGGATCACGCTTACGATTCCACTGCTCCCGATCGCTGTGGCGGCGGTGCTGTAGCGTTGTTCCATGAGATCTCCGAGAACCGCCATGAGGAAGGCGGTGGAGCGGATGTCGAAGCGTTGGTGAAGGGATTGGCGCGCCATGCCCGAATGGTCCCTATCCTTGAGGTCGCCTGCGATTTGGTTCAACGACGCTAGGCCGGTGGCCACGGAGCTGAGCAGGGATTGGAGGAATCCGGCGGCGGTAAATTTGCGGGATTTACGGATGATCAACCGGGTTTGGCTGGCGATGAGATCAAGGTCGTCAGCTGGTATGACAACGAGTGGGGCTACTCCAACCGCGTCATCGACCTCCTCACCGACGTTGTGAAAAAGGGAATCTGATTCCTCTCGATAGAAATTGTTTTAAAAACGGCAGTCCGTAAGGGCTGCCGTTTTTTGTGAGGGACTTGGAAGAATTAAATAGACCCTTTCTTTGTAACTATTCAGTTTCTTTAAGAAAGCTTGAGCAATTTCCAGCGTATTAATGACGACCCAATGTTGAGCGACAGCGCCAAAGCCCTACGTCCCGAGATCCAATCCGCCTTCGATGCAGGCGGACTGGATGCCGTGTGCGAGCTTTTTTCCCAGCTTGAGGCTCGCGTCGAGCAGCTTGTGGCCCGGGTCCAGGAACTCGAAAAGCGCCTCAACATGAACAGTTCCAACAGCAGCAAACCGCCCTCCAGCGACGGCTTGAAGCGCAAAACCAAATCCCTTCGGCGCAAAAACACCGGACGCAAGCCCGGCGGTCAGCCAGGCCACCCCGGCCAAACCCTTCAGCAAAGCCCCGCCCCCGACATCACTCATTGCATCGCATTGGATCGCTGCCCGGACTGCGGCCCGGATTTGTGCGACGAACCCGTCGCCAGTGAGGAAAAACGCCAGGTTTTCGACCTTCCTCTCATCGCCATGAAGGTGAGCGAACACCGCGCCGAGTGCAAATGGTGCCCCGCCTGCGTGAAATGGATCACCGCCCCGTTTCCCGCCGAAGTGAGCGTCCCAGTCCAATACGGGCACGGCATGCAAAGCGTGATGAGCTATCTCAATATCGCCCAGCTTCTGCCCTGTGAATGCACCGCAGAAGTCTGCCAAGATCTATTCGGCCACCGCCCCAGCGCGGCCAGCGTGGTGCGTGCCGTAGCACGTTGCGCCGAAAAAGTCGCCCCTGCTGTTGAGCGCATTGCCGGAGTCTTGCGCGAGGCCAAACAACTCCATGCTAACGACGCCCGCCAACGAGGGCAAAAACACATTGCCAAAACCACCCTCAAGCCACTACTCGCCGACTACGACCTCTGGATTTCCAAAGGGCTCAAAAGTCATCCCGAGGTGGCAAAACCCGCAGGAAAACGCGGTCGCGTCAAGCAAAGCAAAGAACGCAACCAGCTCATGCGAATGAGCAAAATGCGTGATGAAGTGCTGCGTTTTACGCACGATTTGAATGTGCCATTCGACAACAATCAAGCCGAGCGCGACCTGCGCATGATCAAGGTGCAGCAAAAAGTATCAGGATGTTTCCGCAGCGAGCGCGGGGCCCAGATTTTTTGCGCAATCCGCAGCTACCTCTCGACCACCCGCAAGCACGGACTCAACTTGATGGACTCCATCAAATCCGCATTCGCTGGTAAACCGGTGGATTTCGCACCTGAATAGTTATCAAAGGTTTAAGAATTCATCGCATACAACTCGATCCCACCATGTCCTCCATCCGATTTTCACTCGTCAGCCAGACCATCGATATTGCGTCGTTGGCGGCGGAACTCCGCGATCCCGCAGCAGGGGCGGTGGTGACCTTCGACGGAAGGGTTAGAAATCACAACGCCGGTCAAGCGGTGAGTCGCTTGGAATACCAAGCCTATCCGGCGCTCGCGATTTCGACTGGCCAGCGCATTCTCGAAGAAGAGGCCGCGCGCCACGGCATCCTCGCGGCGCAGGCGGCGCATCGCACCGGACCGCTAGAAATTGGTGAGGCTGCAGTCTGGGTTGGCGTGGCATCCGCCCACCGCGGACCGGCGTTTGATGCCGCCCGCGCGATCATGGAGCGGCTGAAATACGAGCTGCCGGTTTGGAAAAAGGAAACCTACGCAGACGGTCGCAGCGAGTGGGTCGGCCCGGATAATAAATCTGCGGAGACCGGCAGGGCAGGGGAGGGGATTCCCGACTGGCAGGCGGAACTGTTGGAAATCTGGATTTCCGAGGGCAATGATTTCCGTGGACGTCACGAGCAGGGACGCCTCGACCACGGCGTTTGCGGCGTCCAAGAAGTCGAGTGCGTGGCTGGAATGGGCCTGCGCGGCGACCGCTATTTCGGCTATAAGCCGGACTTCAAGGGCCAGGTGACTTTTTTCGATGCGGATGCCGTGCAAGCAGTGCGCGACCGTTTCTCGCGGCCGGAACTCTCCAGCTCGCTGTTCCGCAGAAACCTCATCGTCCGCGGAGTTGATCTCGCAGAATGGGTAGGCAAGCGCTTTCGTTTCCAGGGTGTCGAGTTCGAAGCCAGCGAGGAATGCAAACCCTGTTACTGGATGGAGGAGGCGGTCGCGCCCGGCGCAGAGGAGTTCCTCAAAACGAATTTTCGCGGCGGCCTGCGGGCGCGAATTCTGTCAGACGGGGTGTTGAGGATTGGCGGGTGATACGATCGGTGAAAGCGCTGGAGGCGGCGGTAAAGAAGAGTTGATAGACAGGAGCGAGACTCTTCAGAGACGCCCAATACTGTCAGTTTAGGTCCCTCGCCCTTTCGGGAGGACGGCGGCGGAAAGTCATCGAAGCCTACTTGGGGGCATCCGCGATTTAAGAGTATCGGCACCGCGAATCTAGCGAATCATGAAGAGACTCAAAAAATGAAAGCTCCCAACCGTTCCATTCTTCCTCTTGAAGATTCGCTCAATTCGCCAGATTAGCGGTGCCTACCTCACGACTTTCCCACCGAGGGAGAGGATGCGGGCGTTGCCTTTGGCGGCTTCGGCCTCGGGGATGTTGCCGTCGCGGACATGCATCTGGGAGAGGCTGGTCCAGGCGAGCAAGTCGTTGGGCTGGAGGGTGACGGATTGGAGTCCGCAGCCGATGGCTTCCTTGATGCTGCCGGTTTTCAGAAGGGCCATGCCGAGGGCGTGCCAGCCGTCGAAAAAACCGGGATCGAGCGCGACGCAGCTTCGATAGAGCACGATGGCCTCCTCGAACTCACCGACGGCGAGATGGCCATTTGCCTCGTCGAAGAGGTCCTGGAGGTCTTCGGGCATGGAAGGTATAAGCGGCGACCGGTGATCGCCGCCACGGTTACTTTTTGTAGAGCTGCTCGACCTTGGCGGCCTCGGTGCGGGCAGAGATCCAGGAGCTGAAGGCGATGGTTTCGTTTTCGTTAGTCCGGGAGGTGACCTCGCTGTCGATGCGAGCGGCGGCGTTCGGTTCCTTGACCACTTCGCGCTTGGCGACGTGGAGGATGAAGGTGCGGTCGGACTCGGTGATGACCTCGGCGATGGAGCCGGCATCGACGTTGCGGGCGACTTCAAACAAGTTAGCTGGCTCGCTGGCTCCGTCAGGCTTGTAGGTGCTGGTGATGGCGGAAAATGCCTTGGTTTCTGGGATTCCGGCGTCTTTGGCGGCTTCGGCGAAGGATTTTCCGGCGGCCTGCGAGGTTTTGATCTTGGTGATGGCTTCGTTGGCCGCGGTCTTCATCGCTTCGGCGGATTTTTCTAAAATGTATTGGGCACGGGCGTCGGCGCGGGCTTCCTCGTAGGTTTTCGGCCGGGATTTCTCCTCACCGTCGATGCGGGCGACGATCCATTGGTTTTCACCGACGGCGATGGCCTCTGAGATTTTGGAGAACGGATCGGAGGTTTCCTTGATCAGGAAAAGCTGATCGACCGCTTTGCCGCTGCGGCTGGAGGAGCGGAGGTTCACATCGAGATCCTTGGGAGAGGCGCTACGGGGGACTAGCTCGGTGGTTTTGACTTCCCAACCGTTGGCCTTGGCGAGTTCTTCAAAGCCGGCACCTTTTTGTTCTTCGAGCTTGAAGAGGAAATCATCGACGAGGGAGTCGGTTTCGAGCTGATTCTTGCGGCGGGCATCGGCGAGCTCGGCGGCGCGTTTCGCTTTCTCTTCTTCCTTTTTCTTGTCGGCGGCCTTCTTCACCTCGTCGCTGGCGGTTGCGTCGGCGATGGATTCGGGTGCGTCAGCGACCTTGGGTTCTTCTGTCGGAGTCGGTGTGGCGATGATGTAGGTGAACTTGCGGCGCGGCTCGGTGGTGAACGAGTCGGAGAGAGTCTCCCAGTATTTTTTGATCTCTTCTTCGGTCGGTTGGATTTTCTCTTCGAAGGGAGTGAGCGCGAGCTTGGCGACCTCGCCGGTGATCTGTTGGGCTTCTAGGGCGAGGTTTTTGGCGACGGCGTCACGCTCTGGGCTGAGTCCGGAGCCGATGATGGCGTTGATTTTTTGGGAGGCGAGGACGTCGGACGCGAGTTCGCGCAGGTCTTTTTCGGTCATGCCGAGGCGGCCCATGCCTTTTTCGATGAAATTCCGGTAAGTCTCCGGATTGAATTTCTGATCGGGTCCGGCGAAGACTCGGAGGGTTTTGAGGTAGGCGGAAATTTCCTCTTCGCCCGGATAAACGCCGAATTCTTCCTTCGCTTGGCGGAGGATCATCCGGCCGACGAAGAATTTCTCTGCGGCGTCGTCCTGGCTGGTTGCGCCGGTGGAGAGGCCCATGAGGAATTGATAGAGCCCGAAGTCGCCGGAGCGGGCGAGGTTGGAAGTGAGCTCGAAGGAGGCGCTGCCGAGGCTGCGGAATTCCTTGTCGTTGTAAGTGCGACCGGCGATTTTGAGGATGGCTTGGCCTCCGCCCATGTTCCGAACGGAACTGGAATCGAGGAAGAAGAAGCTGATAAACAGGATCACGAAGACCACGATCATCAGGCCGGTGTATTTGCGGATATTCTCAATCATGAAATGGTAGGGCTTGCCGTTGCTGGAGGCGCGGGGAGTAAAGAGGCTGATCTCGGTGGCATCAATGGTAATTCGCTGCCGGGCGGTGAGTCTCTCCATCAAGTCCGCCGTCTCAAGGCGAATTTTTCACTCATTTCGGCAAGTGGCTGGGGAGGTCGGGCGAGAATCCGGCTTGCCCGATCGTGGAAATCGAGGTTCCTTGGCGGACTTTATGAACTTTCGCTGGTTGAACGCGCTGCTTTGGGGGAATTCGGTGGCTTTGTCGTGGATGTGGGGGCTGGGGCTGTTTTTCAGCGTGCAGATGACTTTCATGTTCGGGTTGCAGGGCTTGCTGATGTTCGCGATTCCGAACGCACTGGGGCTGATGCTGTTCGGTTTCCTGACGCATCGGGTGGCGGCGAGTCACAGCGGCGGGCAGGAGTCGCTGGCAATTTTCTTCGATAAATTCGCCAAACCGTTTCGGCTGATTCTCTACATCTATCAAATCGTGGCGTTAACGCTGACTGTCTTCGCGTTGGTGAACTATTTGTTTATTCCGCTCAAGCTGGCGACAGGGCCGCTGCTGGGGCTCTATTTGTGCCTGATCGTTTTCGTGATTCTGGCGGCGGGGTGTTTGTTCGGGGAGGAGTTTGGGATTCAAAAAATCAAGCTGAGTCACGCGATGCTTGGCGGCTTGCTGGTGGGCTGTGTGGGAGTGATTTTGCTCGGCTTGCACCCGCTGGTGCCCGAGCCGTTCGCGTGGACGTCGCCGTTCCAAGATGAATGGCGCGGGGCGAGGTTTTTCGGCTATGCGATCCCGCTGGTAATCGGGTTGCTAGTCGGACCGTGGCTGGATCTCCAGCATTGGCAGCGGGCGATCCAGATCCACCGCGAAAAAAGTTCGATCCGGGCGAGTTACTTCATTGGAGGTTCGATTTTTTTCCTGATGCTGCTCTTCCACGGCTGCTTGGCGCTGTGGGTGATGACCGAGCACGGGGGAGAGTTCGGCGTATCGAAGCTCGATGGTTTCAAATACGCCCATGATTTGGTCACTCAGTATTTTCACAAGAACTACAAGACTCTCGGCGGCCTGATGCCGCTGGCGTATTTCTCGTTTCTCGCGATCTGCGCGCTGACGACGCTCGACAGCGGCTACATCGCGCTCAAATGGTTCCTTGAGAAAAACGTGGAGAAGAGCGAGAACATGCTGGTTTCGCTGATTCCCAAGCAAATTCTCGGCTCGCCGATTCCGACCTTCCTGCTAATCGGGCTGATCACGCTCGGCAGCCTTCTCGCGGGGCTGGAGCTGGAGTATTTCATGGTATTTTTTGCTTCGTTTTTCGTCGGTTACGCCGCGCTGGCCATCGCCCGCTGCTTCGTGCCGAACTCGCAACATCCACTGCCGCAAATCCGGATGTTCTCGATGGCGAGCATGTCGCTGGCGATCTTTGCGTTCGGTTATTTGAAGAGCGATACGGCGCTGCTGATTCTCGGCTCGATCCTGCCGCTGGCTTACGTGATGTGGCTGGTTTTTAACGCCGACCTGTTGCGCGTCGTGACCGAGCGGGCGGGCGAGGTGATCGAAGCGGCGGCCGAGATTCCTGCGCTCAAGGCCATCGCGAAAACGGTGCATGTGGCGGCCGCGTCCGACGTGGTGGCTCCCCAAAACCACCACGCGCTGGGTGGGCATTTCGAGGGGAAATGGTTTGTTTACTCGATGATCGCGACTTATCAGGATACCAATTCGGTCGGCAACGTTTACTTCGGGATGTATGGCTTATTCGTCGGGAAAACTCGCGAATTGTTCTTTAATACCGCGATGCCGGATTTCGATTTAAAGACGAGTAAATTCTATATCTTGACGCGCTCGTTCGAGCACAAGTTCGTGCGCGAATCTCGCGAGTTCGACACGATCACGGTGAAGATCAAGGTGGCGGATTTCAACCGCAAGTTCTGCACGCTGGAGCACCAGATTTTCGGCACTGACAACGAGTTGCTAGGCAAGGGCAAGCAAAGCCTGCTCTTCGTGTCCTCCAAGGACTACGCGTTGTTGGACATTCCCTCGGAGGTTTACACCACCTTCATTAAATACACTTGATGGCTTAAGGTCGGTAGAGGCCCTTCGTGGCGATCCATTGCGCGACTTTGGGATCAAACCACGGATGGTGAGTTTCCCCGCTTGAAATCGCCTCGCGGATGGCGGTGGCGGATGCGGGATGGCCACCGGCGATGAGGTGATATCGGCAACCTTCGCGCGGTTGCGGCGTTTCCCCGCGGGCGAAGACGATGAACTCGACGAGTGCTGCGAGTCGTTGCGGGTTTTTCCAACGGGGCAGCGCGTTCCATTGGTCGAAGCCCATGATCCAGAAAAGGCGGGTGCCCGGGAAACGCTCGGCCATGGCCTCTGCGGTCTGATAGGAATAGGACGGGCCGGGCTGATGGAGTTCTAAATCATCGACGATCGCCCACGGAACGTCGGCGGTGGCGAGTCGCAACATTTCGCAGCGGTCGTCGCCGTTAGCAGGCGTTTGGCCGGTTTTGTGCGGGGAAATACGGCACGGCAGGAAGCGGACTTCGTCGAGTTCCAGCGCGGCTTGCGCTAGCCTTGCGAGATGAATGTGGCCGAGATGGACGGGATCGAAGGTGCCGCCGAAGAGGGCGATTTTTCTCGGCGTGGTCATGACCGCGGAACGCTAGGCGGGATGGTCGGGCGATTCAAGCGTCGCCGTGCTTTACCGCAGGTGGAAAACGTGGGCAGTTTCTTGGCCGTGAGCGATGCTTTTCAAATCTTGGGAATGGAGCCGAAGCTGGTTTTATCCGACGACGCATTACGCGAGGCTTTCCGCGAGGCGGGCAAGCGGGCGCATCCGGATGCGGGCGGCGGGGAGGGCGAGTTCGCCGCGCTGCGTGACGCTTTCGCGGTGGTTTCCAGTCCGTCGCGGCGGCTCAGGCATTGGCTGGAGCTGCGTGGCACGCCGGGTGAGCTGCGTGGCAGCATTGACCACTCGCTGATGGATTTGTTTGCCGAAGTCGGCGCGGTGACGCAGTTGGCGGAGTCGGTCATCCGCAAGCGCGAAGAGGCGAAGTCCGCGCTGGTGCGGGCGCTGCTGGAAGGGGAAACTCAAGTTTGCCGTGAGGCGGTGGAACGCGCAATTTCCCAAGTGGAGACGACGATCGTCCGCGAGTGCGCGGCTTTTCCAGAGCTGGAAACATCCGCAGATTTTGATCTCGAAATCGTCTCGGAAATCGCGAGAAACTTGGCGTTCTTGGAAAAGTGGCGGGCGGGCCTGCGCGCTTGTTTTGGCCGTTTGGTCTAGCGGAGGCCGGCGAGCAGAACGCCGCGAATCTGGCTTGATTTGTTAAGACCTACGAAATAATTTCCGGGACTTCATTCTGCCCAGTGAAAAAGCGCCGTCCCCAATCTGCTGCCAAGCGCCCGTTGAATAATCAGCGGCGGAGCCGGATTTCCTTCGCGGAGGTGCTCAGTTCGGCGAACAGGCGGGCTCACGAGCAGGCGAACCGGCGGAGTGGGAAACGGGGTGAGAAATTCGTGTGGGCGGCGGTCGCGGAGGCTGAGTTCGAGGACGAGATGGAGTCCGCCGAGTGGCTCAAACGCGTGATGCGATGGAGCCTGGGCTTGATGCTTATGCCGCTGTGCTTGGTCACGAGCTGGACGCTGCTGTCGAGATTCTCACAGGCTGCGGTGAATCAGCATTTTTGGAAAACGGCGGAGTTTTGGTATTTCGCGACCGGGGCGCTGGTGATGGTCGGGTGGTTCTGCTCGGGCTTGTTGCGGTCGTTTTTCCTGTATCTATACGTGCTCGGCCATGAGCTGACGCACGCGGTATTCGTGTTACTTTATTGGGGAAAAGTAACGGATTTCCACGTCAGCACGAGTGGCGGCTACATCACGACGAACAAGACGAATCTGATCATCGCGCTGTCGCCATATTTTGTGCCGTTTTGGTCGGTGGTGTGTGCGCTGATTTACGTGCTGGTGCAATATTTCGCCGGACTTTCGCCGGAATGGGACCGCCTGCTGTATGCGGTGATGGGCATCACTTGGACGTTTCACATGGTGTGGACTTTGTGGATGATTCCGCGTGATCAGCCGGATTTGAAAGAAAACGGCACCTTCCTCTCGCTGGTGGTGATTTACTTGGCAAACCTGCTGGTGCTGGCCGGGCTGCTGTGCGTGGCGGGGGATTCGCCGTGGCAAAATACGCGGGAATTCGCGATGGAGTGGCTGCGTCATGCGGCGACTTGGGGCGACTTCTTGCTGCGGCGGGCGAACGAGGCTATCGCCGGTTTCCGCGCGGCGGGGCGGTTCTGAAGATGGCGGTTTTCTGGGTTGATATCGGGGACGCGCGGAAGGATGCTGCGGCTATGATTTACCTAGATGCCAACGCGACCACACCGCTTCTGCCGGAGGTGTTGGAGGCGATGTTGCCGTGGTTGCGTTACGGGTTTGAAAATCCCTCGGGCAGCTATTCCGCGGCGAAACTGGCGCGGCGAGCGATCGACCAGGCGCGGAGCCAAGTGGCGGAGTTGATCGGCGCACAGCCTGCGGAAATTGTCTTCACCGGCGGCGGCACGGAGAGTGTGAATACTGCGCTTAATTCGTTGGATCGCTTGGCGGGGCAGGGGACGGCGGTGGTTTCCGCCATCGAGCACAGCGCGGTTCTGCGGTGTGTGGAAAATTTAGCGCGGCCGCATGTGCTCGTGCCAGTGGATTCTGGCGGTCGTTTAGAAATGGCGGCGTTTGCACGTTCGCTGGACGGCGCGGCTTTTATTTCGCTGATGGCGGCTAATAACGAAACTGGTGTGATCCAACCGCTGCGCGAGGCTGCGATGTTGGCTCGCGAACGGGGAGTGCCGGTGCATTCGGATGCGGTCCAAGCGGCGGGGAAAATCCCGCTGAAGGTGCGGGATCTGGGCGTGGACTTGCTTTCCATCTCGGCGCATAAATTTCACGGGCCCAAGGGCGTGGGCGCGCTTTACGTGCGCGAGGGCTTGCGCTTCACGTCGCTCCTTCACGGTGGTGGGCAGGAGGCGGGGCGCCGTAGCGGCACGGAAAATACAGCAGGCATCGTGGGTATGGGGGCTGCGGCGGCATGGATGCTGACTCAAGCGCAATCTATCGGAGCGATGCGCGATGCCTTCGAGGCGAAGGTGCTGGCGGAAATTTCCGGTGCCACGGTCAATGGCGATCTCGCCCACCGGCTCTCGAATACCAGCCATCTTTCCTTCGACCACTGCGATGCGGCGGGCTTGTTGATTCTTCTCGATGAGGCGGGAGTCGCTTGTTCTGCCGGGTCCGCCTGCATGACTGGCAAGCAGCGGCCTTCCCATGTGCAGCTCGCGATGGGCATCCCCGAGGTGCGGGCGAAAAGCAGTTTGCGGATCAGTTTCTCCCGGCTCAACACGATGGAGGAAGCGGTGGCTGCTGCCGAGGTTTTGAGGAAAGCAGTGGAAAAACTACGGCGGGTGCAGGGGGCCGGCGTGGGGCCGGTGGCGGTGTATTCTCCCCGGTGGAGCGTGGTCTAATTCCCGGCGGCTTGCACGCGGAGCAGCGGCTCACGAACTTTTCGGTCGCTGGTGGCTTCCAGTGCTTTGGCGATGAGCTTCGCCAAGTCGCCGCGCTCGCTGCTTTTCTTGAGGATGGCGGTGGCAGTCTCCTCGGCGGCGGTCCGCAACTTGGCATTGGGACTGAATTGGACGATGGTTAGCAACGACTCGAATTGGGCATCCCCCGCAGTGGTGCGGAGAATTTGCATGGCCGCGATGGCGGAGCGGACGTCCGGCGAGGTGCGCGCAAATTCCAGCAAGGTGGGTGCCATCGCGCTGTTGGCACGTTTTGCGAGGACTTCGAGAATCATCGCTTCCCGGACTTCGGGGAGGATTTGGGTGCTGGTGGTGGCAAACTCGGTGAGGCTGGCGTCGATGTCGCTGCTGTCACTGGCTTTTGCTATGGCAAGTGCTTTGAAGATGTTTTTTTGTTTTTCATCGGTATCTGCATTAGCGGCCATTTCGAGGAAATTGTTGAACTCTGCGCCAGTCATCGGGATTTCGGTGGTCCCGTTGTTGGCGGCATCGGCGAGCATGATGCCATAGCGTTGGCTGGCTTTACTTTGCTTGATGCGGTTGGAGAGGATAAACCCGAGGACGGCGATGACGAGGAATAAGGCCGAAGTGATGGCGATTTTGGCGCGTTTGTCTGAATTTTTTGGCGTTTGTGTGGGGACCTGTGGCCTGGTTGGCTGGCCGTGCGAGGTGGACGTCGGCGTGGGTGGAGGAACTTCGGGAATTTCGTCCGAGGACGTGTAAATGCTGGGTTTCGAACCCTCGGGCGGTAGCAGCTGTTGGGGCGCGGTTTCTGGCGAGGGCAGCACAGGGGCGGAAGGTGCCACCCGCAGATTGGTGGGGGCCGGCTGGGCGGCGGGGGCGACCATGCGGCGGCGCGGCGCGGACGGGGCGGGCGGGGGGGCGGGTGTGGCCGTCCCGAGACTCATCGTGGGACTGGGGTTTTTGTCGTTCTTAAAAAATACGAGAAGCGCGTCTCTCGCGGATTCGGGGCGATCCACCGGCATGCGATTGATGAGCCACATGATCCAGTCACAGACCCAAAGAGGAATCTCCGAGCGGAGTTCCTGAAGCGGGATGACGCGGTGATGGAGGTGGGCGTCTATGACGTCGTGGTTGGTTTCACCATTGAAGGGGTACTTGCCGGTCAGTGCTTGGTAGTAAACGCAGCCCATCGCGTAGAGGTCCGAGCGGGCATCGATCGGGATCCGCTCGAACTGCTCGGGTGCCATGAAAAAGATGGAGCCGAACACCGATTCGATTTCCTGCAAGTCTTCCAGCGACTGAGAATGGTTTAAGGTCGCCAAGCCGAAATCGACGATTTTCATCTGGAATTTCCCCGATGGGAGCCAGGTGAGCATTAGGTTGGAGGGCTTGATATCGCTGTGGATGAGGCCGAGTTCTTGCGCGGCGATGAGGGCCTCCAGCGTCTGGAGGGCGAGTTCGCGGAAGTCGGGCCAAGTCAGGGGTGCCAGCTCGATGAGTTCGTCGAGGGTTTTTCCTGCGATCAATTCCATCACCACATAGGGGCCGTCTTCGTCTGCCCCGACATCATAAACGGTGACGATATTAGGGTGCTGGAGCGAAGCGAGTGCTCCGGCCTCCTTGATGAGCTGGCGGGTGGATTCTTCCAGCAGCTCGGGATCGCCGGCGCTCACCGAAATCCGTTTGATCGCGACTTCGCGACTCATCCTAGTGTCATAGCCGCGATAGACCGCACCCAGGCCTCCTTGGCCGATTTTTCCTCGAATTTCGTAGCGATCTTCCATGATTTCGTCGTGCTTCAAAATGAAAGGTTATCTTCCTAACCGCAACTACCAAAATCAGTCATCACGAAGCGGCGCGCTCCAGGCGCTCCCTGCGATAGAGCGTCGGCGAGGAGCCGACGATGCGGACGAAGCTGCGGTTGAATTGTGAAAGCGATTGGTAGCCGACGAGGAATGCGATTTCTGAGATCCGCGCCTCGGGTTTGAGGAGCTCGCGTTTTGCCCAGTCGATCCGGCAGCGGTTGACGTAATCGGTCAGCGTCAGGCCGGCGGAGTCTTTGAAAAGCCGACAGAAGTGCGATTCGCTGAGTCCCGCTTGGCGGGCGACTTGGCCGAGCGGCAGGGGCTGGTCGAGATTTTCGTGGATGTATTTACGGGCCTTGGCGATGGCGGCGGGTTCGCTGCCTTCCTCGATGATGGTGAGGGAGTCGGCGTGTTCGCTGAGTTGCTCGCCGAAGCTTTCGAGCAAGGTGACCATGCTTTGGTAGCGCTTGGGCTCGACGAAGCGGGTCTCCATGTAGGCAGTTCTCAAGGCGTTGCGGTTTTTTGCGTTCAGCGTCTTGCGGCCGATCGCGCCTAGCAGGATGTCGAATTGTTCTTCGGTCGGAGTCTGGCTAAAGACTTGGCCGGTCTTCAAAAAGCCGATCACCGAGGCCCCCATTTTGATCGGCACGGCGGTGGCGCAGAGACCGGCGAAACAATGGCAGGTGGTCGGCCCATTGACCTCCGCCTCTTGCATCAGGCGGCGGTTGGTTTCCAGGCAGGCCCCGCAGGCGCTGTTGCAAAGATTGAGAGCCTCGCAAAACGGACTCCGGTTGACTGCTTGGTCGTCGAGGCACCATTTTTCCGGATCGGCGGATACCAGCCGCAGCGGAAGCCCGGTCGCCGTACGAAACGCGTCTTGGTAAATCTTGAATCGCTCTGAGCTTGCGATCCGTTGAAGTAGCGTGGTTTCGAACTCTTGGTGGGCTGAATAATTGGCTGACATGAACTCGTTTGAGGAAATCTAGCCAAAGTTAAGAGGATTTGCTGACCAGATCAATCTTTGTTCCTGCTTCGCCCCCTAGAAATTGTCGCGACAATCAAAATTGAGACGATCGAGCTCATCGGCATCAGCACCGCAGCGAGCAGTGGGCTCATTTTCCCGGCGCTGGAAAACGCCACGGTCGTCAGGTTGTAGAGGATCGCGAAGCCGAAGGCCGTGCGCACCGCATTCGCCCGTGCCGCAGCGGTATTGAGCAGTTGGGGGAGAAATTCCAGCCCCGCGCCGAGCGTGTAAAAGTCCGCTTTCGACTCCAGCAAACTGCGGTCCACCACCGGCGTGCCCGTGACGAAAGCGGCGTCGAACGCGAGCGAGTCGTTCGCGCCGTCGCCCAGATAAAGCGTGTCTTGGCGGTCCATTTCCATCACAGCACCTGCCTTTTCCACTGGGGAAAGCCCGCCGTGCGCGTGATTTTCCGGCAGGCCGAGCGCCACCGCCATGGTTGCGACTTTCTGCGGGTGGTCGCCGGATAGCAGGTGCAGCGAGAGCCCGCGCCGCTCCAGCCGCCGCAGCATGGCGACGGTCCCGGGGCGCAGGGATTCGCGGAAATGAAACGCCGCCACGAGTTCGCCGTCCCGCCGCAATTCGCTGCCCGCCGTCTCCGCGGCGACCGCCACCGGGCCATCGCCCGCCCAGCCGGCTTTGCCCAGCGACCAGCCGCCCATCGCGACTCCGAGCCCGGGAAATTCCTGGGTTTCCGGCATTTCTCCCGCCGCCAGTAGCTTTTGGCCGCGGGTGCCCAGCGCTTCGAGCAGCGAGCGTGCGATCGGGTGCAGCGAGCCATGCGTCATCCGTGCCAAGGCCAGCGCTGCCTCGTCGTCCAGCGCCGCGATGGCTTCCGGATTTTCCAAAACCGGCCGCTCCAAGGTCAGCGTTCCCGTTTTATCGAAAACCACCCGCCGCACCCGCCTCAAGCGCGACCACAACGTCGCCGTCCGCGTGAAAACCCCGAGCCGCTCCATCGCCGCCGCCGCCAAATCATCCGCCAGCGGGATCGAAACCCCCAGCGCGCACGGGCAGGAAACCACGAACACCGAGATCATCGCCTGGGCACCGGTCAGCCAGTCGCCGCGCGTGCCCCAGAAAACCAGCGCCGCCACACCCGCCACCAGCACGATGCTCAGATAAACCCGCAGCAATTTGTCCAGCCCCGGCGTCCCGCGTTCACCGCTGGCCGGAGCCGTGAGTTTGGCGATCAGCGAATCCTCCCAGCGCTCGCTGGCCTCCACAGCCGCCGGTGTCCGACTCAATAAAATGGCGCCAGCAGGCAATCTCGCGCCCGCCGAATAGCGAACCGGGTCCGCCTCACCGTGAATCCATTCCAGCGAGAAATCCGCCTCGCCCGCTGCCAGCACTCCGCACACCGGCAGCGCCTGTCCCGGACTTAGCAGAAATTTTAGCCCCGCTGAAATCTCCGCCCGCCCCACTGGCGCGCCCGCCCCATCCGCCTGCGGCACCGCTTCGGGCACCGGTTGTTGGCGCACCAACCGCCGTCGGTTCCGCTCCACCGCGGCCGTCTGCAAATACCGTCCGGCCAGCATCAGAAACACGAAGATCGACACAAAATCAAAATACAACAACTGCTCCTTGCCCAGCGCCCAACCCGCGATGGACCCCGCATACGCCGCCACCAAGCCCAGCGTGATCGGCAGATCGATGTGCAGTGCGCCCGCCCGCAGCGCCCGCCACGCCCGGTCCATGAAATAACCGCCGCCGACTAACATCGACAAGGTCGCCGACAAAAACGCGATCAACTGGAACAAGTTCGCGAACTCGAAATCCGCCGGCATTCCCAGATACACCGGCACCGAAAAGCCCATCGTGTTGAGCGCGAAAGCCCCGCAAAGCCCCATCCGCGCTGCCAACCGCCGCCGTTCGTGGTCGCCGCTGACCGCTCCCGCCGGAGCCGCCACGTAGCCGAACTGGCAGAGCTCGCGCAAAAATGGCTCCAGCTCGCACCTGCCCGGCATCCATTCCAAATACAGCCGCCCGCTCGCCGGACTCGCCGCCGCGCGGATGCTGCCCGCGTGCCGCGCGAAAAGTTTCTCCACCAGCCACACGCAGCCGACGCAGGAAATTCCCTCCAATGCCAAATCCAGCCGCGCGCCGTCGCCCGCCGCCACCGCCTTTTCCTCCGCCTCCAGCACCTTCGCCGCCAGCCAGGAAAAATCGTGCTCCTCGAATGGCCGACTCCGCACCGGAGCCACCGCCAGCCCTTGCTTCAAATCGTAAAACTGTTCGAAGCCATTCTCAGAAATCAAGTCCGCCACGAACTCGCAGCCCTTGCAGCAAAAGCGGACCGCCGCGCTCTTTGCCAAGTATTCCGTCCCACAATGTTCGCAGCTAGCCATTCGCGCGGAGTCTCAGGTCGCCCGCCCGCCGTTGCCAAGCATCTCCTCTCACAAACCACGCGGCATTTAGGAAATCGCCGGAATTGTGCACAATCGTTCCAGACGCACGCTGGAAGATTGCCATCCGGCTCGGGGCGTTTCATCGTCCCGCCCACTCATGGCCGTCGAAACCAAACCAGCACCCACTTTCCGCAAAACCGCAGAACTCCAACAAGGAGCGACGGCGGTGGAAGATGTCACTCGCGCCCTCCCGCACGCCCTCGGGCCGGAGAAAAGCTTGCTGTCCTCGATGCTCCAGGACCCGCAGGAATACATCGGCGTCGCCATCGAGGAAAAACTCACGTCGGAGCATTTCTATCTGCCGTCGCACTCGACCTTGTTCGCGTTTCTCATCGAGCTGTTCGAGGCCGGAAATGAGGTGGAACTCGTATCGCTGGTGCAGCGGCTACTCGACCGCGGCCTTCTCGACCGCGTCGGCGGGCCGTCCTCGCTGACGGATCTTTACACCTACGCGCCGAGTCCGGGGCATTTCCGCCACCACCTCCAGCACGTGAAGGACAAGTTTGTCCTCCGCTCGATCATCCAAAATTCCAACGAAGCCATCGCCCAAGCCTACGACGCGCCGGACGAGGTCGAGGCGCTGCTAGACACGGTGGAAGCCAAGATGCTCGCGATCCGCGAAGGCTCGGAAACGAACAAGGCACCGACCATCAAGCAGTCGGTCCACGAGGTCATCGAGCAATTCCAAGCGCTGCTCGCCGGGGAAAAAGGCGCGCAGGGGATTTCCACCGGATTTGAGGAACTCGACCGGATGTGCAGCGGCTTGAAACCGGGTGAAATGTTCGTCGTCGCCGCCCGTCCATCGATGGGGAAAACCTCGTTCATGATGAACATGGTCGAGCACATCTGCATGGACCAGAACAAGTCCTCGATGGTCTTTTCCTGCGAAATGAGCGCTTTCCAGCTCGTGCAGCGGCTTGTTTTCTCGCGCTCGAAATTCGCCATGAGCCAGCTTTCCCGCGGCTACACGCCGACCAAGGGCGACCTCCAGCGGATTCAGCGTGCCGCCGTCGAAACCTCGGCCGCCAAGCTATTCATCGACGACACGCCCGGTATTTCCATCAACGAACTCCGCGCCAAAGCCCGCCGCAAAAAGCGCGACGAGGACATTCAGTTCATCGCCATCGACTATCTCCAGCTCATGAAATCCCGCACCAAGCAGGCGGAAAACTCACGCGAGCGGGAAATCGCCGAAATTTCCGCCGGTATCAAAGGCCTCGCGAAAGAACTCGGCATCCCGATCTGCATCCTCGCCCAGCTCAACCGTGGCCCGGAAAGCCGCGCTGGCAAAAGCCTCGGCGTGCCGCGGATGTCCGACCTCCGGGAATCCGGCTCTATCGAGCAAGACGCCGACATGGTCGGCCTGCTCTATCGGACGGCTTACTACGCAGAAAACGACGAAGAACGCGAAGCGGAAGCCGGCAAGGCTGAGCTGGTTTTAGCAAAAAACCGAAACGGCGAAACAGGCAGTATCCCGCTCACCTTCGTTGCCGACCTGATGCGCTTCGAGACCGGCCCGCCAGCCCGGGAAGCCCAGTAGCGGCGATTACCAGTCGCTGCGCTCCCGAATACACTGCCGCGCATCAGGATTTGTGAAATAGTGAGGAGCGAACTTATTGTCCCTCTCTTCCTCGTTTCCCAAAGAAGAGGTGACAATAAGGTCGCCTCTCCTTAGCCCGCAAAACCCAAATCTTCATGTGCGGCAGTATATCAAGCTCTCGCGGCGTTCAAACCAAGCGCCCTTGGCCGCTCTGACATTTCAGCGTTCGTTCTGGCAGTGGATCGGCCGCGCATGTAGGTTCCGCCCATGGACGCCTTGATTCACCATCTCGAAGAAAAGCAGGAACTCAGTTCGCGGGAAATCGCCGTGGCGGCCGCGCTCTTGCTCGATCCCGCCGCGCCGGATGCGAAAAAGGCGCGGTTGCTCGAAGCGCTGGCGCTGAAGGGCGAGACTCCGGAGGAAATCGCTGGCTTCGTGGAGGCATTCCTCGAACACGCGGTCGATCCGCATCTCGGCCTGATCGAGCTTGAAGGCCCCACGCTCGACGTTTGCGGTACGGGCGGCGACCAGCTCGATCTTTTCAATGTTTCGACGACTGCGATGTTCATCGCCGCAGCCGCCGGGGCGGTCGTCGTGAAGCACGGCAACCGCGGCATCACCTCGAAAAGCGGCGGCGCGGACGTGCTTGAAGCGCTGGGCGTGCGCATTAATTTGCCGGCCGATGAATTCCGGACCTGCGTCGAGAAGGCCGGGCTGGGCTTCATGTTCGCGCCACTCTATCATCCGGCGTTCAAGTCGGTCGCCGCCGTGCGGAAAGCGCTTGCGGCCAAGGGCGTGAAGACGATTTTTAACCTGATAGGGCCGCTGCTCAATCCGGCCCGCCCGCAATGCCAGCTCGTCGGGGTTTTCAGCCGTGACCTCTGCCCGGCGTTTTCGGAAATTCTCCAGCGCCTCGGTCGCGAGAGCGCGTGGGTGGTCCACGGCACCACCGGCGACGGCCGCTCGGTGGATGAAGTTAGCCTAATGGGCTCCACTCGGATTTGTAAGTCCGGGCTGTTTCAAGACCAAGAAGACGGGGAGGTCCGGCCGCGTGATTTCGGACTCAAGCACTGCGAGGTGGCAGACCTCCAAGGCGGTGACGCCCAGGTAAACGCCGCGATCCTCGAAGCCATCCTCGCCGGCCGCGAAACTGGGCCGAAGCGCGACATGGTGCTGATGAATGCCGGGGCCGCGCTGGCCTGCGCCGGACTCGCCGACGACATGGGCAACGGCATCGAGATTGCCCAAGAAATGATCTCTAGCGGCGCCGCGCTGGAGCGTCTCCGCCTGCTGCAAAAGGCTTCGCAAGTCTGATACTGATCACTCATGAACATCGTTTTTCGTCTAAATTTCCACACCGTTCCCGGTCAGTCGCTGTGGTTGAAATACTCGGCTGTCCTGGATGAGAAGGGCGTTCGCTTCGACCAAGTCGTGCCACTGCAATGGATCAACGACCAGCAGTGGGAAGGGCGCGTGGAAGTTCACGGGGCCGGCCGCTTCCTGCTGGAATACGACTATCAACTTCGCCAGTCCACCAATGGCGTGAAGCTCGACGAGTGGCACGGACCGCGGGCTGCCGAGGTGGATCTCGACGCGAATGACACCTTGCTGCTGCTGGATTCGTGGTGCTCGGCCGGCACGGTGGATTACGCGTTTGAGACGAATGCGTTTCTCGCGGTGCAGCCCGCCAGCGGGCCGTTTGTAGAACTCGAAAACCCAGAAAACACCAACCATTCCTTCCAACTGCGGATGGCGGCGGTGCCGACTGGGCAGGTGCCTTGCCTGATTGGAAGCGTCGATGAGATCGGCGGCTGGGGTTGGCACTCGGCCGTTCCGCTGGAGGAAACGGCACCTAATGTCTGGCAGAAAAATCTCTATCTGCCCGTGGATTGGCACATCGAGTATAAATACGGCCTGTTCGATCTCTCCCTGAAATGCGTCGTGAGCCTTGAACTCGGCGAAAACCGGATCTTGCCATCTCGCTCCATCGGCACCCATCAACGGACGAAAGTGAGCGATGAATGTTACCGCCGCGACGTCGGCGGGCTCTTCCGCGGCGCGGGCGTCGCAGTGCCGGTTTTCTCGCTGCGCAGCGCAAAAAGCCTCGGCGTCGGCGAGTTTGCAGACCTCAAACCGCTGGCGGACTGGGCGAAGGGCGTGGGGCTGAAATTGATCCAAATTCTGCCGATCAACGACACCACCTCGTCGCACGATTGGACGGATTCCTATCCGTATTCGGCGATCAGCGTGTTCGCGCTGCATCCGCTCTATCTGCGGATCGATGATTTGAAATACGCGATGCCCGCCGCTTTCAAAAAGGAACTCGGTGCGGCACGGGATCAGCTCAACCCGCTTGATCAGGTCGATTACGAGGCGGTCATGCAGGTGAAAACCCAGCTCACCCGCCAGATTTACGCCAAGCATCGCGCGGCGATTCTTGTCAGTGCGGCGTTTAAGAAATTTCTAGAAGCTAACGGCGACTGGGCGATTCCCTACGCCGTGTTCTGTGTGAAGCGCGACCACTACGGCAGCGCCGATTTCAGCCGCTGGGAGGAGTGGTCGGTATTCGACCGGGATTGGGTGGATGCGTTGATCGATCCCACCCAGCCGGAGTGGCCGGAGATCGCCTATCATCTTTGGCTGCAATACGAACTCGACCAACAACTCGCCGACGCGGTGCGCCATTTGCACGGGCATGGCCTCGCGCTCAAGGGCGATCTGCCGATCGGCATTGACCGCCATTCGGTGGATGCGTGGTCCGCGCCGCACTTGTTCAAGATGGATGCGCAGGCCGGCGCGCCGCCGGACGCGTTCGCGGTGAAAGGCCAAAACTGGGGATTTCCCACCTATGACTGGGAGGTCATGCAGAAGGACGACTATGCATGGTGGCGTTCCCGGTTTGCGCAGTTGAGTCATTATTTCGACGCTTATCGGATCGATCACATCCTCGGTTTTTTCCGAATCTGGCAGGTGCCGTATCACCACGTCGAGGGCATCATGGGGCACTTCGATCCGGCAGTGCCGATCCACATCGACGAGATCCGCGCGAGAGGAATTAATTTCACCTACAACCGTTTTTGCCGTCCCTACATCCGCGAGCATTTCCTGTGGGAGCACTTCGGCGCCGGTGCGGAGTATGTGAAAAGCCGCTTTCTCAACGATTGCGGCGACGGCTATTTCCAACTGCGCGAGCAAGTTTCCACCCAGCGCCGGATCGTTGATTACTTCGCCGACGAGCCGTCGGACGATTGCATCCAGGGCGGTTTGCTGGATTGCGCGAGCGACGTGCTGTTTTTCGAAGTGCCCGACTCGAACGGCACGCTGTTCCACCCGCGCTGCTCGATGCAGACGACTTTCTCCTATCGGGAGCTGGGCACCGAAGACCGCCGGCGCGTGGAGGAGTTGTATAACGACTATTTCTACCGGCGGCAGGAAGATTTCTGGCAGGCCCGCGGCTACGAGAAACTGCCCGCGATGCGGAAGGCCAGTCGGATGCTGCTTTGCGGTGAGGATCTCGGCATGGTTCCGGCCTGCGTGCCAGCGGTGCTCAATGAACTCGGCATCCTCTCGTTAGAAATCCAGCGCATGCCGAAGACCCACGAGCTGGAGTTTTCCAACCCGCAGAACGCGCCCTACATGAGCGTCGTGAGCCCGTCCACCCACGACATGTCCTCGCTGCGCGCGTGGTGGCGGGAGGATTTTCTGACGACCTCGAAATTTGCCTGGCAGTCGTTCGGCATCGCCTTTCCGGACGCAGAGCTTTCGGGAGAGCTCGCCAGCCGGATCATTTGGCAGCACCTGCAATCTCCGGCAATGTGGGCGATTTTTCCGTTGCAGGACTTGCTCGCAATCGACGAGTCGATCCGCCACCCAGACCCGGAGGCCGAGCGGATCAACGTTCCGGCGATCATGCCGTTTTACTGGCGCTACCGGATGCTCCTCGGGCTGGATCAACTCGCTGCTGCGAGTGACTTCAACTGCAATTTGAGCCGCCTGATCCACGCCGCCGGCCGCTGAGGTTCAATTTCCCAAGACGAGATGCCTTGATCCGGTGAATTCCGCTTTGTTCCAAGTGGCTGCGGTTTGTGGCAAAGCAAGGCTTCGAGGTTGACTTGCAAAGCGCCCTGAATGAGGCACCCAGTCGTTCCCTATCGGCCAGTTGGCGGTAACTATTCAGGTGCGAAATCCACCGGTTTACCCGCGAATGCGGATTTGATGGAGTCCATCAGGTTGAGTCCGTGCTTGCGGGCGGTGGCCGAATAGATCTTGGCAGACTTCTGCGGTGCGTTCACAGGGCAGAAGCTGGGCGATATTGAGATAGCTCATCACGCTTTGCATGCCGTGCCCGTATTGGACCGGGGCGCTCACTTCGGCGGGAAACGGGGCGGTGATCCATTTCGCGCAGGCGGGGCACCATTTGCACTCGGCGCGGTGTTCGCTCACTTTCATGGCGATGAGAGGAAGGTCGAAAACCTGGCGTTTTTTCTCACTGGCGACGGGTTCGTCGCACAAATCCGCGCCGCAGTCCGGGCAGCGATCCAATGCGATGGAATGAGTGATGTCGGGGGCGGGGATTTGCTGAAGGGTTTGGCCGGGGTGGCTTGGCTGACCGCCGGGCTTGCGTCCGGTGTTTTTGCGCCGAAGGGATTTGGTTTTGCGCTTCAAGCCGTCGCTGGAGGGCAGTTTGCTGCTGTTGGAACTGTTCATGTTGAGGCGCTTTTCGAGTTCCTGGACCCGGGCCACAAGCTGCTCGACGCGAGCCTCAAGCTAGGAAAAAAGCTCGCACACGGCATCCAGTCCGCCTGCATCGAAGGCGGATTGGATCTCGGGACGTAGGGCTTTGGCGCGGTCGCTCAACATTGGGTCGTCATTAACACGCTGGAAATCGCTCAAGCTTTCTTAAAGAAACTGAATAGTTACAAAGAAAGGGTCTATTTAATTCTTCCAAGTCCCTCACAAAAAACGGCAGCCCTTGCGGACTGCCGTTTTTAAAACAATTTCTATCGAGAGGAATCAGATTCCCTTTTTCACAACGTCGGTGAGGAGGTCGATGACGCGGTTGGAGTAGCCCCACTCGTTGTCATACCAGCTGACGAGCTTGAAGAACGTCGAGTTCAGCTCGATCGAGGAGCCGGCGTCGAAGATCGACGAGCGCTTGTCGTGGATGAAGTCGGTGGAGACCACTTCGTCGCCGGTGACGCCGAGGATGTCCTTGAGGTAGGTGTCCGACGCCTTTTGGAGGGCGGCGGTGATTTCCTTGAGGGAGGTCGGCTTGGTGGTTTTCACCGTGAGGTCCACGACGGAGACGGTCGGGGTCGGCACGCGGAACGACATGCCGGTGAGCTTGCCTGCCACTGCGGGGCAAACAAGAGCGACGGCCTTCGCCGCGCCGGTGGTGGACGGGATGATGTTGATGGCGGCGGAGCGGCCACCTTTCCAATCCTTCTTGGATGGACCATCGACCGTTTTCTGGGTCGCGGTGTAGGAGTGAATGGTTGTCATCAGGCCTTCTTCGATGCCGAATCCTTCCTTGAGGAGGACGTGGACAATCGGCGCGAGGCAGTTGGTGGTGCAGCTTGCGTTGGAGATGATGTGGTGCTTGGTCGGATCGTATTGATCGTCGTTCACGCCGACCACGAAGGTGGCGTCCTCACCCTTGGCAGGCGCGGAAATGATGACTTTCTTGGCACCGGCGGTGATGTGGCCTTTGGCTTTTTCCGCTTCGGTGAAGAGGCCGGTGGACTCGATGACGACTTCCACGCCGAGTTCTTTCCATGGCAGGCCTTCCGGGCTGCGGGCGCTGACGACTTTGATTTCGTGGCCGTTGACGACGATGATGTCGTCTTCTTCAAGCTCAGGGGAGGATTTCTTCGAAGAAACCGTGCCGTCGAAGCGACCCTGTGTGGAGTCATATTTCAGGAGGTAGGCAAGGTTGTCGGCAGGAACGATGTCACCGACGGCGACGACGTTGAAGGTGGTTCCGAGGTGGCCTTGTTCGACGAGGGCACGGAAGACAAGGCGGCCGATGCGGCCGAATCCGTTGATGGCGATGGTGGTCATGACTGTGTTTAGAGATGCCGATGCGGCTCTTCCGCCCGACGGCGGGATTGTGCATGCGGAGTGGCAAGCGTCAATCTTCGGGGTCGAAACGATGGAAATTCGCTTAAATCGACGGGCGAGGTCGCTTGCTGTTTCAGAAGGGATCACCGCGCTCCCGGCGGCGCGGCAAACTGAGATTTCTCGGAGCGGAGGATCTCCCCGCACATCGCCGGTGGCCGCGCGGACGAGTCCGGCAGCTTTGCTTTTGAATGTCTAGATGAGGCGGCAGGAAGTCAAACAACTCACCGCCGACGGCTACGCACTGATACTCAAAAATTTCGGCTATTGTGTCCTCTGAGGCATCGTCGAAGGCCTCAATCTGCCTCATTCCGGCTTGTTTCATGTTGGCGATCATTTTACGGTCTTTGGCACAGAGGCTGTGGTGTTTGTTACTCACGCTAGGTTTGTTAAAACCAGACTGGATGAATCCCTGTCTCTGGCAATTTAACATTTATTAGTTTTTATCTGAAACCGTATGTTCAAAAAAATGAGAATCCCACTGGTTCTATGCTCACTATGCATTGGTATCGTGGCCGCTGGTGAGATGGAAAACCATTTTATCAATCCACCGGATTCCGCACGACCTGGGGTTTACTGGTATTTCATGAACGGCAATCTCAATGGCAAGGAGATGACCGCCGACCTAGAATCTATGAAAGCAGCGGGCCTAGGCAACTTGGTGTTTCTTGAAGTGGATATTGAGGATCCGCCCGGTGGCCCCGTGGCGTTCATGAGCCCGAAGTGGCAGGAACTTTTCGTGCAATCCGTCCGCGATGCGGAACGTCTGGGAATCGACATCTCGCTCGGCATCGGGCCGGGCTGGTGTGGCAGCGGCGGCCCTTGGGTCAAACCAGAGCAGGCCATGCAGCACCTTGTTTTCAGTTCGGTCGAACTCAAAGGACCGCAATGTTATTCGTCAGTGCTTCCGATGCCAAAGCAACGTTCGACCGAGTGGCACACGATGGAGAGTCCGTATTACGAGGATATCACGGTTTTGGCCTTTCCCAGCCGTAAACCCGTCATTGACGACATCGACGAAAAGGCGCTTTTCTGCCGGAGTCCATATACTCTTCGGAAGGAAGTTAAGCCCTATCTGCCGGCTACGGCACGCCACACGGAGCCAGGGGCGGATGGGGTCATCCCGCCGAACGAGATCGTAGAACTCATAAATCATCTCAAGGCCGACGGAACCCTCAACTGGGATGTCCCAGCCGGAGAATGGACGATTGTCCGCATGGGACGGCGGGTCACGGGTGCGAGTAGTCGTCCCGCACCATCCACGGCAGTGGGCTTGGAGTGCGATAAATTCGACGCTAAAGCCTTGGAGTTCCATCTGGATCAATATGTTGGAAAACTGCTAGATAAAACCAAGCCGCGGGCGAAGGAGCATGGTTTGACCACCTTGCACATGGATAGTTGGGAATCCGGTGCCCAGAATTGGACGACTTCGTTGCGGGACGAGTTCAAGAATCGGCGTGGCTATGATGCCACGCCGTGGTTGCCGGTTTATACCGGACGGGCGATCCAAAGCCTCGAAATGTCAGAGCGTTTTCTCTGGGATCTCCGATTGACCGGACAGGAGCTGATATTGGAAAATCATGCTGGCGTCGTGAAGAAATATGGCCAGAAACACGGACTCTCGCTGTCCATCGAACCTTATGACATGAATCCTGCTGGTGACCTCGACCTTGGCGCGGTGGCAGATGTGCCGATGGCGGAACTCTGGAATAATGCATTGGAGTCAGCCTACAGTTGTTTTGAATCAAGTTCCATCGCCCATGTCATGGGGCGGTCAATCGTCTCCGCCGAATCATTTACCTCCGTGGATGCACTCGATGCTTATCCATGGTCTTTGAAAAACCAGGGCGACTGGGCGTTTTGTGTGGGCATCAATCGTCTGGTGTTTCACACCTTCGCGCACCAAACATTAGGAGACGCCTATAAGCCTGGCATGACCATGGGACCGTATGGCGTGCATTGGCACCGGAATCAAACTTGGTGGCCCATGGTGTCGGACTACCACCGCTATCTCAGCCGCTGCTCCGAACTACTTCGTCAAGGAGTCCATGTTTCCGACTTACTATACCTAACACCAGAGGGCACACCCCATATCTTTCTGCCCCCACCCAGCGCGTTAGAGGGGAGCGGCAGGCTGGCGGATAAGAAAGGCTATGGCTTCGACGGGTGTTCCCCGAAGATCCTGATGGCCAGAGCTGAAGTGGAAAACGGTCGAATCGCATTTCCCGGAGGAAGCTCGTATCGTCTGATGGTTTTGCCGCAGGTGGAAACAATGACGCCGGGATTACTCACAAAAATTCGAGACCTCGTGAAAGCCGGAGCCACCATTGTCGGCGCGCCACCGCTCAAATCACCCAGCCTGGTGGGTTATCCCGCCTGCGACGATGAGGTCCAAACGCTAGCAAAGGATCTTTGGGGGAGCATCGATCCGCAAAAAACGGCGACGAAACGCAATTATGGAAAAGGCGTGGTCTATTGGGGCGGCGAACCTACGGAAAGCGCACCTCTCTACCCATGCTACTATCGAACGGCCGCCTTATTGCAAGGTATGGGCGTGATGGAGGATTTCACCGCAACAGGTCCCGTGCGCTACGGCCACCGCCGCACCGAAGATCGGGATATTTATTTCATCTCCAATCGGACCGATACGCCGATCCAGGCGGACTGCCGCTTCCGGGTCGGCCAAGGCAATCCGCAACTCTGGGATCCGGTGACTGGCGAGCAACGACCACTGCTAGATTTCGAGCGTGCTGATGGTAAAACGACCGTTCCCATGGCGTTCGATGCCTTTCAAAGCTTTTTCGTCATCTTCGACGGAAATGATACTCCCATCGCGAAATCGGGAGAAAATTTCCCGGAAGCGAAGCGGTTTCAGGAGTTTTCGGGTGCATGGGAAGTTGCGTTCGATCCGAAGTGGGGCGGGCCGGAAAAGATCACTTTTGACACCCTCCAGGATTGGACCGCGCGACCGGAGCCGGGAATTCAGTACTATTCCGGTATCGCCACCTATCGGAAAACAAGCAATCTCACGCAGATTCCAACAGGAAAAACCTATCTCGACTTGGGAGTGGTCCACGACATGGCGCGAGTCAGGCTGAATGGCAAGGATCTCGGTGTGGTGTGGTGTGCGCCGTGGCGAATCGAGGTCACCGGCATCATTAAGGTCGGCGATAACTCAATTGAAATCGAAGTGGTTAACCGCTGGGCGAACCGCCTCATTGGCGACAAACAGCCTGCCGATACTAACGTGCGCACGGTGGAATCCCCGCCGGGTTTTCTAGGCGGGAAGCCGATCAAAACCGGCCGGTACACCTTCACCACGCATGATCCTTACAAGCGTGAGTCGCCGTTGGTGTCGTCCGGCTTGCTCGGACCGGTTACCTTATCAACTAGCAACTAAATCGATTTTATGATTCACCTAAGGAAGAAGACAGCGCTACATTTACGATTCTCCAAGTTAGCATTGTTCCTTGGGAAATTGACGTGTCGTCAAATTTCATCATCTGCCATTTTCGCTCGAAATGAGCGCAATTATCAATACTCGCAGTATTCACGAATGCTCAGGTTGACTTGTTCATTTCTGGTAGTTGCCTTCGCTTTACAAAGCGGTCACATCCATGGTGCTGAGATCGTTCGCACCGCTCCTGTCGCCGGAAAAGTGGCAGATACGAAAAGGGCAGAGGACCGACTCTCCCTTGAGGCGTTTGCTGAGCCGCCGGTCAATGGTAAGCCCCCGAGCGTCCGCCGTTTGAATGCGCTCGATTTGCTGAGCGGAGATGGCGAGTATGACCGGTTTCAGGCGGCTTGCGGCTGCCCCGACTTGATCGCGGGCTGGGCGGCGCGATTCGCGGCGGCCCAGTTGGCCGGAAGTAGGACGTCGAGGTCGCACGGACGGGTCACGGGCAGGCGCTCGATAACATCCCGAAGGTAGGCTTGTGGATCGACCCCGTGATTGCGCGCGCTGATGAGCAGGGTATACATGACTGCCGAGCGTTTGCCTGCTTCGGGGCTGCCGACGAATAACCAGTTCTTTT
>JBEGUC010000026.1:0-27745 GCA_041179105.1 Verrucomicrobiota bacterium
CGTCTCGATAACCCACTCATCGACAACGAAGCGCTCGCTCGACTCCGCGAAATCGACTTAGACGGCTTCAAGGCCACCACCATCGACGCATTGTTCCCCGCCAACCAAGGCGGTGAAGGACTCGAGGCCGCATTTGACAAAATCTGCGCCGCGGCAGACGCCGCCATTGCCGAAGGTTTCAACCTGTTAATCCTTTCCGATAGAAACATCGACAAGGGCCACGCCGCGATTCCAACGCTTCTCCTGATGGGCGGTATTCACCATTATCTGGTCCGCAAAGGCACCCGCACGCTCGTCTCGATCATCCTCGAAACTGGCGAGGCCCGCGAGGTCCATCATTTCTCCACGCTCATCGGTTACGGCGCGGACGCGATCAACCCCTACATGGCCTTCGAATCCATCCACAAGATGATCGAAGACGACATGCTCGACATCACGCTTGAGAAGGCGACTTACAATTTCCTCAAAGGTTCGATCAAAGGCGTCGTGAAAACCATGGCCAAGATGGGAATCTCTACGGTCGCTTCCTACCGCGGCGCGCAGATTTTCGAAACCATCGGCCTGGCCACCGATCTCGTGAACAAATACTTCTGCGGCACTTCAAGCCGTTGCGAAGGCTCGGACATTAACGAAGTCGCCGAAGAAGCGCTCATCCGTCACCGCCAAGCCTTCCCGGATCGTCACATTGATGCCGAGGAAGCCGCGCTCGACACCGGCGGCGTCTATCAATGGCGCAGCGATGGCGAATACCACCTCTTCAACCCGGAAACCATCCACTTGCTCCAGAAAGCCACTCGCACCGGAAGCTACGAGGTTTTCAAACAGTATGCCAAGAAGGTCAACGACCAGAGCGAGAACCTCTCGACCCTGCGTGGCTTGATGAAATTCCGCAGCAACCGCACTCCCGTGCCGATCGACGAGGTGGAATCCATCGAGGCGATCACCAAGCGTTTCAAAACCGGTGCCATGTCCTGGGGCTCGATCTCCAAGGAAGCCCATGAAACACTCGCCATCGCCATGAACCGCATCGGCGGCAAGTCGAACACCGGCGAAGGCGGCGAAGATCCGGAACGCTACATCCCGATGGAAAACGGCGACAGCAAGCGCTCCGCCATCAAACAGGTCGCTTCCGGCCGCTTCGGCGTCACCGGCGAATATCTGGTCAACGCCGACGAAATCCAGATCAAGATTTCCCAAGGTGCCAAGCCCGGTGAAGGCGGCGAACTCCCCGGATCCAAGGTCTATCCGTGGATTGCCAAGGTTCGCTACTCCACTCCCGGAGTCGGCCTCGTCTCCCCTCCGCCGCACCACGACATCTACTCGATCGAAGATCTATCCGAGCTGATTCACGACCTGAAAAACGCCAACACCCGCGCTCGCATCAACGTGAAGCTCGTGGCGGAAGTCGGCGTCGGCACCATCGCCGCCGGCGTCGCCAAGGCCCACGCGGACGTGATCCTCATCTCCGGTCACGACGGCGGAACCGGCGCATCGCCGTCCTCCTCCATCTTCAACGCCGGTGCCCCATGGGAACTTGGCCTCGCAGAAACTAACCAGATCCTCTTGCTCAACGACCTCCGCAGCCGCGTGGTTCTGGAAACAGACGGCCAGCTCAAGACCGGCCGCGATGTCGCGATTGCCACGCTGCTAGGTGCCGAGGAATACGGCTTCGCCACCGCACCGCTCGTCACTGTCGGCTGCCTGATGATGCGCGTCTGTCAGAAAAATACTTGCCCGGTCGGCATCGCCACCCAAGACCCCGAGCTGCGCAAGAACTTCGAGGGCAAGCCCGAGCATGTCGTCAATTTCATGACCTTCATCGCCATGGAATTCCGTGAAATTATGGCGGAGCTCGGTTTCCGCACGATCAACGAAATGGTCGGCCACGTGGAGTGCCTCGACACCAACGACGCGACCGAACATTGGAAAGCCAAAGGCGTCGATCTCACTAGCATTTTCCACAAGCCGGACGTCGGCGAGAATGTTGGAGCCTATCAGCAAATCACCCAGGACCACGGTCTCAAGACCGCGCTCGACAACACCCACCTGCTCACCCTTTGCAAGCCCGCCATCGAGCGCGGCGAAAAGGTCCGCGTGGAACTGCCGATCATCAACGTCAACCGCGTCGTCGGCACCATCACTGGCAGCGAAATTTCGCGCAAGTATGGCAGCAAGGGGCTTCCCGAGGACACCATTGAACTCAAATTCAACGGCAGCGCCGGTCAATCACTCGCCGCCTTCACGCCACCCGGCATGACTTTCCGCCTCGAAGGAGACGCAAACGACTACGTCGGCAAGGGCCTATCAGGTGCTAAGATCATCATCTATCCGCCCAAGAACGCGCGCTTCAAACCCGAGGATAACATCATCATCGGCAACGTCGCTCTCTACGGAGCCACCAGCGGTGAAGCCTACTTCAACGGCATCGCCGGCGAGCGCTTCTGCGTCCGGAACTCCGGCGCGCACGCCATTGTCGAAGGCGTCGGCGACCACGCCTGCGAATACATGACCGGCGGTCAAGTCATCGTCCTCGGAGAAACCGGGCGCAACTTCGCAGCCGGCATGTCCGGCGGCGTCGCCTACGTTTACGACATCGACGGCCTGTTCGAGAAGCGTCTCAACCACGAGATGGTCAATCTCTATCGACTCATCGAGTGCGCCGACAAGGACATCGCCCTGGTCAAATCCACCATCGAAAAACACGTCGGCTACACCGGTTCGCCGCGCGGTAAATTCCTGTTGGAAAACTGGGATGCCGAGCTGCCGAAGTTCTTCAAAGTCCTGCCCCGCGACTACGAGCGGATGCTCGAAGCCTTCCGCAAAGTCGAGGAACAAGGCCTCACCGGCGACGAAGCCGCAATGGCCGCGTTTGAAGAAAACCTCAAAGACCTCGCCCGCGTCGGCGGCAACTAATCGTCTAATTTTTAAATCTCAAATTTCAGATCTCAAATCAAATGGGTAAGCCAACAGGATTCATGGAAGTGCCGCGCGTGACCGATGCGGAAGCCGCACCGCTCGAGCGCATCAAGAACTGGCGCGAGTTCAAGATTCATCCCGACGAGAAACAACAACGCGCCCAAGGCTCGCGCTGCATGGACTGCGGCACCCCGTTCTGCCACACTGGCCACATGGTTTCCGGCATGGCCAGCGGCTGCCCGGTGAATAACCTGATCCCGGAATGGAACGACCTGATCTATCGGGGCCGTTGGAAGGAAGCGTTGGTGCGTCTTCACAAGACGAACAACTTCCCGGAATTCACCGGCCGCGTCTGCCCTGCACCGTGCGAAGGTTCCTGCGTGCTCAGCATCATCGAACCCGCCGTCACGATCAAAAACAACGAGTGCGCCATCATCGACCGCGGCTGGGAAGAAGGCTGGGTCACCCCGCGCATTCCAGAAATCCGCACCGGCAAGAAAGTCGCCATCATCGGCTCCGGCCCCGCCGGACTCGCCTGCGCCGACCAACTCAACCAAGCCGGCCACAACGTCACCGTCTTCGAACGCGAGGACCGCGTCGGTGGCTTGCTCATGTATGGCATTCCTAACATGAAGCTCGACAAGGAGCTCGTCGTCCAGCGCCGCGTCAACCTGCTCGCGGAAGAAGGCATCGATTTCAAAACCGGTATCAACATCGGCAAAGACAGCGAGTGGACCGCCGAAAAACTCCGCAAGGATTTCGACTCCGTCGTCCTCTGCTGCGGTGCCACCCTCGGCCGCGACCTCCCCATCGAGAACCGCGATGCCAAGGGCGTCTATCTCGCGATGGAGTTCCTCACCGATAACACCCGCTATCAGCTCGACCACCATTTCGACGGCACCATCCCCTCGCTCAACGCCGAGGGCAAAGACGTCGTCGTCATCGGCGGCGGCGACACCGGCACCGATTGCGTGGGCACCAGCCTGCGCCACGGTTGCAAGAGTGTCATTCAGCTCGAAATCATGCCGCAGCCGCCGGAAAAACGCGCCGCGAACAACCCGTGGCCCGAGTGGCCCAAAGTTTATAAAATGGACTACGGCCAGGAAGAAGCCGCTGCCGTCCAAGGCCAAGACCCGCGCCAATATCTGGTCCAAACCAAGCGTTTCATCAAAGACGAAGCCGGCAATCTATCCGGCCTCGAAATCTGCGACATCGAATGGCTCAACGACCAAGGCCGCTTCATTCCCAAGGAAAAAGAAGGCAGCGCCCGCATCATCCCCGCGCAACTCGTCCTTCTCGCCATGGGCTTCATGGGCCCCGAGCAGGAAATGGTGCAACAATTCGCCCTCGAAACCGATGCCCGTTCTAACGTCAAGGCCGAGCACGGCACCTTCACGACCAGCGTCCCCGGAGTCTTCGCCGCTGGCGACGTCC
Organism: Verrucomicrobiota bacterium; assembly: GCA_041179105.1. GTDB lineage: Bacteria > Verrucomicrobiota > Verrucomicrobiia > Verrucomicrobiales > Akkermansiaceae > Luteolibacter. Next base: position 4,351 of record JBEGUC010000026.1, read on the forward strand.
GCCGCGGCCAGTCGCTCGTCGTCTGGGCCATCAATGAAGGCCGCGGTGCCGCCCGCGAGTGCGACCGCTTCCTCATGGGCTCGACCAATCTTCCATAAGCCGAACATCGTCCTTCCTGTCAAAAGCAGCGACTCCCCATCCGGGGAGTTGCTCTTTTCGCATGAACGCTCGAGCGAGAACACGAGCGTTTGACGATTTTCAGAATTCCGTTAGCGTGCCTGAGCCATGCTCGCCCTGCTCCCGGGAAAGCGCGCCAAGGAGTTTAGATTGAGGAGCTCCAGGGGGCGGCAGGACATGCAGAGTTCCTTCATTTTCTTAAATACTCGATTGCCTCGCGCAGATCATCGGCAGTGACGGTGTTGATGACCTTGGCGCTGCCGAGTGCGTTGAGCACGACGAAGCGGATGGCGCCGGCGGAGAATTTTTTGTCCCGCGCGAGTTTTTCCATCACTTTGTCCGTCGTGATTTCATCTGATAGCATCAGCGGTAGGTGATATTTTTCCAATAGACGGATGACTTTTGCGCTGTCGGTCGGCGAGAGTCCGGCGTGGCGCTCGGATAGAAACAACGCGGCGCGGATTCCGAGGGCAATCGCCTCGCCGTGTAGCATCTCGCCGTAGGGCACGGAGGCCTCGATGCCGTGGCCGATGGTGTGGCCGAAATTGAGCAGCGCGCGAATGTCCTTGGTCTCGTGTTCGTCGGCCTCCACCACGCGGGCCTTGATGGCGATGTTGCGGGCGATGAGATCTGCCGGGACGTCGCGACTGGAGGAGTCGAAGGCTGCTAGGTCGTCAATCATCGCGGCGTCGCGGATGGCGGCGTGTTTGATGGCCTCGGCGAAGCCTTCGCGGAATTCGCGGTCTGGCAGTGTGTGCAGAGTTTCCGGATCGATGAGGACTAAGCGCGGCTGATGGAAGGCTCCGAGTAAATTTTTTCCCTCGCCGACGTTGACGCCGGTCTTGCCGCCGACGGAGGAATCGACCTGCGCGACGATAGTGGTCGGCACCTGCACGAAGGGAATACCGCGAAAGAAAATGGCGGCGACGAAGCCAGCTAGATCGCCCACGACGCCGCCGCCGAGGGCGACGACGAGGGACTTTCTATCATGTCCGGCGCGGATCATTTCCCGGCAAAGGGTTTCGGCCTGAGTCATGGATTTTGACGCTTCGCCCGCAGCGACGGTGTGCAGCGTCGGGCGGAATCCGGCGGATTCCAGCGAGTCCATCAGGGTATCTGCATGAAATCGCGCCACGGTGTCGTCGCTGATGATCGCGGCGCGCAAGCCGGTAATTCCGGCGTTTTTGAGGGTTTCACCGGCTTGGCTGAGGAGCCCGGGTTCGACCAGGACCTGGTAGGCGCGTGCGGCGAGATCGACATGGACGGAAGGCATAGGCGGGAGCATGAAAGATGAGCGGCGCATGTCCAGTGGATCTCCGGCGGGTTCGGTGATTTCCTCGGCGCATGGAAATCCGCAACCGCGAGCAGCAAGCGCCTTTCACCACTAAGGCAGCGCCGCATTCGCGTCAGTTTAAGGCTAGGATGCCTGATTCTGCGGGGGATTTTCGAGTTCGCTTGTCTCGTTCGACGTGTCTCGGGTCGGGATCGAATGCGTCTAACTCTGCCAGATCACGGGCTTGCAGATGATGCTCGTTGCTCTTTCGATTGAGGGCGTTGCTGAGGTTGAGCGCCTGCTTCCATGCACGGAATTGAATTTCCACCGCCCAGCGGGCGCGGTAGATCGTGGCGAGCTGGCTCACGTCGGCCTGCTCTCGGCTCAGATTGGTCAGCATGAGGTGCCAACCGTCGCGGAGCAGACCTTTCGGGCAGGGATTCTTGCCGCAGTCCCGGGCTTTCTTACGACGCTCAGCCCGCCGAGCTGCCGAGACTTTCGGGTCCGCGCGCATGGCTATGAGGCGACACTTCTTGCCTTGTTCTCAGGCGATGGCATCAAGGTCGATGATGTCTCCCTTGAAGCTTTTGAGCAATTTCTCCAGGGTGCGTCCATCCGCTAACACGACGCCGGTGGTCAGTGGCAGGCGGGTGAGCCACCAGGCCATCAATTCTTCAATGGCGGTCAACTCGCTGAGAATGAAGTAGCCCATATCGCGCAAAACCAGATCGCCGCGCCGGACTTCGATGACGAACTCCTTGCCGATGGATTTGTCCTGCTCGGTGGCGGCGTGCAGGCCGTGGGATACGATAGAGCCGGTTAGCAGATCGTAGGCGAGGTCGATCTTCACCCCGGCTGTCTTTCCATAGTGGTTGCCATGCGCGGGGAATGCGTCCGCGTTAGACTTTGGCATGACTTGGCTAGAAGCGTCTTCAATGAGGATGCGTTGGATTCCGCTGCTCCCGATAGCCGTGGCGGCGGTGCTGTAGCGTTGTTCCATGAGATCCCCGAGAACCGCGATGAGGAAAGCGGTGGAGCGGATGTCGAAGCGTTGTGAAGGGACTGGCGCGCCATGCCCGGATGGTCCCTGTCCTTGAGGTCGCCTGCGATTTGGTTCAACGACGCCAGCCCGGTGGCCACGGAGCTGAGCAGGGATTGGAGGAATCCGGCGGCGGTGAATTTGCGGGAATTGCGGATGATCAATCGGGTTTGGCTTGCGATGAGATCGAGGTCGGGCAGACTCGGCCACGAGCGGCCGGCGGGTAAGGCTTTTGACATACCGAGCTTGCCGACCCGCTCGACTTGTCAAGATTTTATTGTGATTGTTTTTATTCAAATCGTTGTATATCAGTTATTTGCGCGCTAATCTGACGCGAATGCCATACTAACCAGTACCGGAACAGCTACTTGATGGTCATAGGTCTTGAGAATAGCATCCAGCGAACCCTCGGCCAGTTGCCAATCACCATCCAGCGATAGGATCTTGCTGGCATTCTCCGCTCGAGTGATAAGTAGTAATACGACCAGTAACGCAAAGAGGTATCCGAATACTTTAGGGGTAAGTATATCATGATAGCTTTTGAGTTACTGGCCGTTCTTTCGTCCCGGCCTTTGGATCACCCAAATAGCCACTTGGTTTGATTGATGTTTACTTTGGCATTAAGCTGAGCATGGCCTTGCCCAGTGCGTCACCAATGAGAAAATAGGTTTCGGCATTACCGCATTCGTGATGTATATGACCGGGATGTGGAGAATCCTCGGGTTTGCGCACGAAGTCGATTGTTTCGACCAACTTCACAGTGCCTTTGAAGTTCGGCTTCTCCGCAGCGTCCTTCTGGGCTTTCTTAATCGCTATAGCTGCTTGCGGAATTTCCTTGTCGCCTTTCACCCAGCCTCCGCTGATGTCACCGATGACCACAGGCAATTTCGGAGACTTCAAGTCTTTGCGCACATCGTGGATTAGGTTCACTAGATTTTGTTCATACACCGGCACCATCGTGGGGTCGCAGAAATCATTCCATCCATGCCACCAAACGAAACCCTGGATTTCATAACCGCGACCGTCATAATCGGGAAAGTTGGTTTTCAGATTTTTGAGAGCATCGTTAATCTCTGAGATCATTTTCGTGTAGAAGGGACCAACCTGTCCCCCCGAGCTGGGCGGGCGGAAATCCACGTCAAGGCTCTTGCCGCCCCATGCGGTTTTGATAAGTAGCACCTGATTCTTAATTCCATCACCCATCACATGGCCGAACTGGAGTTCCACCCCAAAATGGTGGTTGTCATTATAGGCCGAGTAGCCGAGGCCGAGCGGCCCAACTTTCAAGTCTGCATCGCCGCGTTGATACTGGACCCAGACATCATCCCGCGTCGCCCATTTGCCATCGGAGGTTTTGAGGTGTTTGTAGATCGGAGCTTTGACCGGATCATTGTAGAGCGTGGCGAGCGTGCCTTTGCCATCGTTGTAATCCTTGCCAGTGAGATCGACGACTGCCTGGCCTTGCATGTTCGATTGGCCTGCGAGGATGAAGACTTTGAGCGGTTTGACCTGAGCGATAAGCGCAGGCGCTGCTAATAATAGTGAAGCGGCGAATAGTAAGTGGTGTTTCATGGTTATTTACGTGGAATGAAGTTGTCTGGAATTGGCTCAAAAATATCGACAGGAAGAATTGCGCCCTTTTTATCAAATCGGAGAGGAGAAATGCAGGTTTCTCGGTTGTAGCCGTCGCCACCGGGAACATGGAAACGATGATAAGCAACGACCCATTCGTCACGTCCAGGAACTTGAACGATCGAGTGATGACCCGCAGCTTTAATTTCGCCTTTTTGTTGGAGAATAGGATTTCCCTCAGCTCTTTCAAAGGGGCCGAGTGGCGACTTGGAAGTCGCGTAAGCGACTGAATAACGTGGATCACGGGTATCATACTCAGACCAACTGAGGTAATACACGCCTTTGCGTTTGAACACAAACGGGCCTTCGTTGAAGCCCGGAAGCTCGATTTCCTTCATGGCTTTGTGGTCGAAGGAAATCATGTCATCATTCAGTTTCACCGCCATGCATTTGCCTTGGCCAAAGTAGAAATAGGCAGAGCCATCGTCATCAATGAAGACCATTGGATCAATCGCTTGGCATGGATACTCACCCTTTGCCACGAGCGGCTTGCCCAGAGGATCCTTGAACGACTTCATGGGATGATTCGAAACGGCAACGCCAATGTTTTGGTTTGCCGAGAAGTAAAAGTAATACTTCCCGTTTTTGGTCGCGATAGCGGGTGCCCATGCTTGGCCCGTGGCCCATTTGACTTCGCTCGGGAAATCAAGGATGACGCCTTCGTCCTTCCATGTCTTCAAATCTTTCGATGTCCAGCCATGGAATCCAGTGGGATTCCAGCCTTTCATATCTGTCGTCGGATAGAGGCAAAAAGTGCTACCAAACACCGCGATGTGCGGATCCGCTGTCGGCCCCGGCAGAACCGGCGGTGGGGCAGTTGCGGTCTGCTCGTCGGCGGCAAATGCTGCGCAGGAAAGGCTTGCCACCAAAATAGCAGTGGCCGGAATGGTAAAATATGTGTTTTTCAACTGACTGTATAGTTTCATGGTTTGTTTGCTGAGTTACTCAAAAATTTAGTTGTTTATGGAGTGCACAAGATCATCGCGGGTTGGCTCCGATGGTTCGGAGTTCGGGCTGGGTGGTGGCAGATTTAATGACGCTAATTGCGTCTTGAACTGCACGGATTCTTTTCTCGTTTAATTCGCCCTTTGGGAATTCGTTTCTGTCACATTGTTCATTGAACGCAACGATTACTTCTTCAAGCCCCGGGATTGCATCGTGCGCGGCGGTTCCATATCCCGTGATGATCGTCATGATGTCCCCGGTGCGCTTCTGGCTGCCGTGACCTCCTTGGGTCTTTGCTAAAATCACGCCAGCTTCGATGGCTTCCCGGTAGTGGTATTTGCTCAGTGCCACTAAAGCGCCCATGCGGATTTGAGCACCGAACATCGTGTCGGCGGGGCATCGAATCTTGATGGCTTCCACGAGATCCGGCGCAAGTTTCGCGACGTCTGCCTCGGACAGTTGGTTTTCAAAGGTGTCTTTCAAGGTGGCCCGGGCCATGCCATCGGGATTTTTGGCCACGGCCCGGATTGCTGGATATAGTAGTTCTGGATCAATCCCATTGATAGAACTTCTCAAAAGCCCGCCGAATAGTGCTGCCGCGAGCTCACCATGAGTGAGCTGGATGGGATCCTCCCACACCACCGGATAGACCGGCTCTGCTGTATCAACCACCGCTTTGAGCATCTCGGGGATGACTGGCTTGGCTTTATCTTTCATGTTCTTGAGCGCGTTGGCGGCTTTCACCCGCAGCCAGCGGTCCTCATGGGTGAGCAGGCGGGCTAACACCGGCAAGGCGGCAGGATCGTTGATATATCCCAGTGCCTCAGCGGCGCCCTGTCGCTTGCTGCCGTCGGCCCCTTCCGCCATGGTGATCAGTGTAGGAACGAACCCGGCGCTTTCAGGGCGTTTACTGAATTCTTCGGCAGCCCAACTGCGAGCGATTGGCGACCAGTCACCAAATGCTGCGATGAGTTGCTCGGGAGTCAGAGTCTTGCGGGTGATGTCAAAGTGGCCGGAAGCAATCGCCTCGGTCACGTCTTTTTTTCCAAGCGAGTTTGCCGGATTGGCATCGCGTCCGGTGAGGCAGATCTTTTTGAGCGGCATGGAATACGTTAGGACATAACTGGCGGTCGGGCTCAGCCCGTTGTAGCCGCTGTCTCCATAGTAGGTGTTGTCGTCCGTTTTCCCTGCGCCGTATTGTTCGCTACCATCATAGGTGAATGAGCCGTCGGAGCGCCGGACAAGATCGAGATGCCATGAGGCCTCCTTGATGAAAGCGGCCGTAGCCAATGGCCCGCCGGCGTTGGCACCGAGACCGCCCCATAGATAGCTGAAGCCTTGGCCGGTGTGACCGTATTCCCGGTTTTGATAGGAGGCTGTGACCATCTTGGCGAAAAACTGCGTTTCCTTGATCTTGTCGCCTTGCAGGGCGAAGAGCATCGCCGCCATGGCGTTCTTGCCGTTGTTATCGTGGCTCGCCCATGGCATGTGCTCACCGTAGGGCACTGCTCCCTTTTCCACGAAGTAAGCAAAAAACTTTGAGGCCCGGTCGATGGCGGGATCGATTTCGGGGTCTTTCACACCGCACTTTTTACCCATGACGATGGCCATATTTCCGATCAACCCGGCCGCATTGACTGGGCCGTAGGGCGGGATGGAGCCATGGAGTTGACCATCGCTGGTGAGGCTTGAAACGCCATGGCCGAAAGTTCCATACATGCTCTGGCCTTTGGCGAGAAAAGTGGTGTATTGCTCAATCGCATGCATGACTTCACGGTCGCCGGTTTGCAGGAAATACTCACAAAGGAAGAGGTTCTGATAACCCCAATCCCAGATAACCGATCCGTCTTTGAGCTCAAGTTTCAGCGTCGTGGGTCCAAGTTTATGGGCGAAGTCGCGCAGCTTTGGCAGATATTGCGGATCGCCAGTGGCCAGTAGTGCCAGCCCGTTCACGGCACCTGTCCAACTGAGGTTGAGCGGTTCCTTATCAAGCACTTTGCAGGCATCATCGAAGATGAGTTTCGATTTCGGACAATCGTAGGGCGCCGTGGCGCTGTAGGTGCCCATGACCCTCAGGTTGAGCTCTACATTTTCGGCTTTACCTGCCCGTGAAATCATTAGCTTTAGAATACCACGGTTGTCCGGTTTTTCAGCTTCTTGAATGGCCATTGCAATGCTTTTTCGGGCATCGTCGCTGAAAAGCTTATCACCCGCGCCGAGGATGATGTCATCGACTTTCATTAGGCCGTCTGCCGGTGACTTCGTGCCGACATGGGTCACAAGAATCTGTCGGCTGGCAGTGGTGGTGCGGCCTTGCTGACTGTCGAGGTTGTTAGCCGCCTTGGTGAAAATCCAGCCGCGAAGGCCGGTCGCGCCGAGGTTGTAAGTCTGCTTGCGATCCACCGCTGTGTCTCGTGTGAGATCCGGTGGGGTGGTCGGGTTCTCCGCCGCTTGCGTTTGATTAAGCAGCAAGGTCGAGGCTGCTAGAAAAATTAGGCGTTTATCGGGTGGATTCATAAAATGTTATGGAACGTAGTATCTTTGATGCCTGAGTGATCATTTGGATGGCGACGGCACCGATTGCTTTGCCAAACCAATTTGAAATTTCTGACCTCCATCCCGTGTGGCTTGGAAGTAAAACCAGTAATCTCTTCCGTTCCGAATGATATCGCCATGGCACAACGACCCTTTCGCAAACTCAGGGATGTTGATTTTGGTTTTACCGCAGTCCGTGAAGGGTTTCGCAAGGTCTTGGGTGGTGTAGGTCTCGTAGTATTCGCCATTGTTTGAAAAACCGATGCAACCGAGCATTGTGTAATTCGGACCATCTTTGATTACGATGCTGCCTTCGCCGACGGCTTCGGTGGATACGGGAGTGGCCGACCATGTGAGCAAATCAGGCGATGTCACATAACGAATAACATCTCCTCCGCTGGTGTGGAAAAGGTAATAAGTGTTGTTCTCCTCGAAAATGAAGGGATCATTGCATTTGCCGCTGTTGAGCACTGGATTATCTGAATACTTGGTCCAATTTCGTAAATCAGTGGACGTAGCATAACCAATCGCGACTGGTGATTTGGCATTTTTGCCAGCGTAATACATGTAATAAACGCCGTTCTTCAGGATGGGTTTCGCGGGAGCTTGTGGCCGTTCGTCATCCCATTCGCCGGGCTTACCTTTGGGAATGGCTACGCCTTGATAGGTCCACTTCAGGCCATCCGGTGAGGTGGCGTAGTCGATCCTCGACTCGCCCTTGCCGCCAGACCCGCCCTCTTGCCAAGGATTGGCGCTGGTGTAATACATGTAGTAGGTGTTGCCCACCTTGATCACGGATGGGTCTTTCGCCCAGTCATCCTCGGGGTCACAATAAACCGGCGATTCAGCCGCTTTCCATGTGTCGGTGAGTCTTGGAGACTTCTCATCAGCTCGCGAATCTTGGAAAACCAACGTAAGAAGAATGGATAAAAGAATCCGTAGAGTGGGGCAATGAATCTTCATGGTTTTTCGTGATGTTTACTTGGCTTGGACCTTCTCCGTTGAGATGACCTTCTTCTCCGGGTAGTCTTCACCACGAATGCTGTGACGGACGGACTCCTGCCAATTTTCCAACTCGTTTTTCATGCGAGTGACGATTTCCGGGCGGGTGGCGGAGATGTCGGTTTTCTCCGAGATGTCGGTCGTAAGGTCATACAACTCGTATTTGTCGGGGCCGCGTTTGTGTAGTTTGTATTGATTGTCGCTCCAGGCGGCTGGTCCTGCATCAAGAGTGTCTTCGCCATGATGCCAGAAACCAATGGGGGAGGGGCGTGCGCTCATTTTTCCATCCAACAATGTCACCAGGCTGATCCCGTCGAGTGGCTGAATCTGAGCGGGGATGTCGATTTGTAAGAGATCCACAATAGTCGGATAGAAATCACTGGTGCAGGCAGCCACTTGAGTGATGGATGATTTTTTAATCCGAGCTGGCCACTCAATAATACCCGGGACGCGAATACCACCCTCCCAGAGTTCGCCTTTGTGGCCACGTAGGATTCCGTTGGAACCATAGGTGTCGGGAGCTGACTTTTCGTCGATCCACGCGCCGTTATCGCTGTTGAAGCAGACCAGCGTGTTGTCGGCGATGCCTAACTGGCGTAAAGACTTCCGCAGGGCACCGATGCTGCGGTCCACTCCGATCATCTCTCCATAATACGGCGAACCTCCCGCAGCAGCTAGATCTGCGGCGGTTGGAACTAGGGGAACGTGCGGACTGCCGAACCAGATGACCGTAAAGAACGGAGTTTTTGCGGCTGCCTTTTTCTCGAGGAAGTGGATCGCCTGCGCGACGATGGCATCCGAGCCGTCGCCGGATACCTTTACGGGAGCGCCATTGCGGCTGAAGGTCCAGTCGGTGTCAAACCAGTTGGAAACGGAAAACCATTCGTCAAAACCGAAATGGCCGGGATGCAGCGGATCTTCGGTGGGAAGTGCCCGACCCTTGCCTGGCTGGCCGCCGCTGAGGTGCCATTTGCCAAAATGTGCGGTGGCATAGCCGATTTTTTTAACGGCCTGCGCGAGGGTCATTTCTTGCTTTCGCAAGGTCATCCCGGGCCAGAAAGTTCCGCCGCGGTTCGGATTGCGCCCCGTCATGACGCTGGCGCGGGTCGGCGAGCAACTTGGATGCGCCGCGTAGAAACGGTCGAAACGCAGCCCGGCGGCGGCCATCGCGTCGAGGTTGGGAGTTGGGATTTTTTTCAAGCCGTTGTAGCCGACATCTCCCCAGCCCTGATCATCCGTCATGCACAGAATAATGTTAGGCCGGGGTGCCGGTTCGGCGGCAAGGAGGTGGGTGATGAGCGCAATGGCACACAGGGCTTGTGACGCGAAGGAATAGATGGGGCGCATATCGCTATCAGTTTGATTGGTGTGCTACGCTGCTATGTCTCACTTGCCAGCGTTGGGCGGCGCAAATCCATTAAGTTTCGGCGGCAGCACTTTGCTACTCTTTCCGGAAATTTCTAGCATGGTGTCGGCAAAGGCCTTGCCGAGTAGAATGAAAAATCGGCCTTCGCCAAAGTAATGGAAGCCTAGATTGGAAGTGGCGCGGTTTAGCATCGCTTGTTCTGCCGCAGTGACCGGATCTTTTTTTAAATCACGAGCCTTATTCAGCCATCCTGTGGTCTTGAGCGCTACTACATCTGGGTGCAGAAGCGGCGCGCTTTCGATCGCTCGCACATTACCTTTGAACTCGGGCAGATGGTTCATCGAGCGCATGTGGTTGCGGATGTCCGCTTGCCTACCCAATTCATTGAGCATTCCATTTACCCCCATGACACCGACCACCACTTTCATCTGCGGAGCCTTGAATTCCTTGCGTAAATCCTGGATCAGGCAGGTCAGATTCTTGCCATACTCGGCGACTGGTTTTTCGCCTCCAACCACATCGTTGTAGCCCTGGAACCAGACGAGGCCGGCGATTTCGTAGCCGTCTTTTTCGTTATAGGCAGGAAACTTGCTCTTTAGGTTATCCAGTGTCTCATGGACGCATTGGACCATGTCCCTATAGTGGCCACCGACATCTTCTTCAGGTTTCTTATCCTCAGGCACCCCGGCGCTTGGTGGCCGAAAGTTCACATATAGGCTTTGGCCGCCTGGGGCATATTTGATTATTAGAACCTGCTCGTCGAGAGCCTGGCCCATATAATAGCCAAAGGCATACTCCGGCCCGATGCAAGTGCCCGGCTTTGCGTAATCACCGCCACCGCCCAAGCCTGTCCGAAGGTTGTGATAGCCCCTGGCTGCCACCCAAACGTCGTCACGCGTGACAAAATTCTTGCCGTCGGGCTTGAATGTCTTCAGCAAGGCGGCCTTGGCAGGATCCTTGTCCTCGCCGAGGAAGTCGATGGTTCTGATATCTGCTTGTCCATCCATGTTGGATTGGCCAGCGAGGATGAAGACCTTGAGTGGGCCTTTGCCCGCCTGACGCGAGGGCATGGCGATATTTTCACCATCGGCAAATGCTAGATTAAAAAGGATAGCGGCGAAAATACCAGCAATAGGTTTCGAGAAGTAGGAGGTTTTCAACGAGCATGATGTGATCATCGGTTGGATTTTAAATTATGGTTTAGCCGTTTCCTGAATCCAGACAGTCATCGCGCCCTTTTTCCGGTTCTGCCAAGCGAAATAAGGGATGGCTGTCACGGTGATTGGATTTTTACCATCGGCGAGTGCTTCACCTGCGAGAGTGGTGACTCCCCCCAATAGGTCGGCGCGATGCTTGGCTGTCATTTCCGCAGCGCGTGGTAGGAGTAAATTGGTGAGATTCACGTCCGGTTGATCGGCAGCTTCCACGCAATAGACTAGTGGCCCACGCATCAAGGTTACTTTGCCTCGGTCTGCTTCGACTTTATCATTCGCATAGACCCGTTGGATCGGCATCGGTAAATCCAGTTCCACCACATCTCCGGCCTTCCATGTCCGCTGCAAATGCACATAGCCATCATCACCGAGCTTTGCTTCGGTCTTCTCGCCGTTGACCTTGAGGCCGACAGGCGAAGGTTTCGCATCGACTAAATAGTATAGGTCACTGGGAACAGGCTTGCCAATTGCCCAACCGGGGATACGCAGATTGAGACTGAAATCAGTCGCTTGTGACGGGGTGACTGTCAGGCTGACTTTTCCATCCCATGGATACTCCGTTTTCTGGGTTAATTTAAGGGTGGAACCATCGTCTGTTTTCAGCGTTGCTTCACCGGCAGCATAAAGATTGACCAGCACTTGCTTCTTGCTCTGGGCATAGACTAGGCCACCGACTTGCGGAAAAATCCGCGCTAAGTTGGTCGGGCAGCAGGACAAGCCGATCCATGATCGACGCTCACCGCCTTCGTGACTGGCCAGCGGATTTTGATAGAAGAAATGATCGCCGGAGATCGAGATTCCCGAAAGCACACCGTTGTAGAGCGCCAGTTCCATCATGTCGGCATACTTGGCCTGTCCTTTGAGCAGGTTCATCCGGTATTGCCAAAAAACGTGTGCGATTGCTGCGCAGGATTCGCTGTAAGCTGACTCATTGGGTAGCAGGTAGGGATCGCCGAAACCCTCGTCCTCATATTGACCTGAGCCGAGGCCACCGGTGATATATAGCTTTCGTCCCATCACGTCATTCCATAGGTGATCCAATGCGACCTCGTAGCCGGGTGCATCCGTGAAGCGGAGGGTATCGGCCATGGCAGAATACATGTAACCTGCTCTAACTGCATGGCCAACTGCTTCATGTTGGTCCACGACGGGCTTGTGATCTTGCATGCGCCCGTTCCGTAATCTCAGGCGGGCATGCCAGAATTCCCGTTGTTGTTCTCGGGTCGGCTTGCCCTCTGTCTCGGGCGGCATCACTTGTGTCTTGGGATCAAAGGGTTTGCGCTCCGTGCCATGGGCGTATCCGCGCTCATCGAGGAAGAATTTCGCGAGGTCCAGATAACGGCGCTCACCGGTGACTCTATATAGCTTGATCAGCGCCAGCTCGACTTCCTGATGGCCATCCACATCATAACGTTTGTTAGGTCCAAAAATGCCGTCGATGTGGTCGGCAAATCGTTTCGCGGAATCGACTACCTTTGAATCACCGGTTAGGTATTGATGTTCCCCGGCCAGCTCGAAGAAGTGGCCCGCGTTATACATTTGGTGCTCCAGACGAAGATCTTCCCAGCGTTTGTCCAGTCCGTTTACGATGAACCAAGAGATTAGAAACCCGTCCTTTTGTTGGGCTGCGAGGATGCGGTCGATGATGCCGTTCACCCGCTTCAGGAGGGCTGGATCGTCGTTGTGCTGCAAGGAAATCACCGCGCCCTCGAGGACCTTGTAAAGATCGGAGTCGAAGGCATGGTGTCCGCTCAATGGACCTTCAGTTTTACCAGCGGCCTTGTCGAAGTTGGTGACGTGCCCGTCTTTTTCAAGTTCGTTCAGCGAGTGCGGAATCGTGACCTCGTGCGCGGTCTTGAGGCGCGGTCCCCAGAAGCCACCGCGCAATTTCACCTGCGCCTGCCCAACTTCCTGGAAGCCGCGAATTGGTGGAGGGTTCTTTTTGTCCTCCGCAGCTTGTAAGCAAGTCATTGTCAGGGCCAAGATGGCCGGATGGATAAAGTTTCTGCTAAGTGGTTTCATGATGTGATAGATCGAAGTGAAATGATTACGTTCCGCCGCTAGATGTTTATTCAATTTTTTTTGTCTTTTTCATGAAAACATCCATTTCATAAATCGACCAATGATAGGTTGGGTTACTTCCAGCCTGCGTGATTCTGATGTGGCGTGCGGTTTGTTCAGGAAAGCTGATGGAGGTGATTCCCGGTTTTCCTGAACCCGTGGCAACGGCTTGGCTCCATTCTACACCGTCATTGGATACGGTGATTTCGTATCGGGCAGGTGAATCCCACTGCGCCCATGTATTGTCCAATTCGATGCGGTCGAAAGTTTGGGGCTTTTTCATATCCACCTGGAACCATTGCCCTGCATGCTGGGTCTTGGTCACGTCCCGCCAGCCGGTCCAATGATCGCCGTCGATGGCGTTGGCGGCGGAGCCATCGATCATAATTTTGTTATTGCTGAAGACGAATGGTCCGTCCTTAACCGAAGCCGATGCCGACCACGATTTTTTGTCGAGTGCGGTGTCGTTCGGTCTCGGACCTGGTGGTGATTTCGGTGAATCAGCTGGCAGCGTGCCGACACCGAGGAAGCGCCAGGTGCCGGGAGCCACTTTGAATTTTACGTAGTCAGCATCCTCGCCGCTCCAAGAAACACCGGCGATGTCGCTGTGCTTGGTGCCGTCCCAGACGGTGGTGTTGTTCACCTTGATATGATCGAGGCTGGAGAAGGACGCTTTCGGAATTCCGACGATGGCGCTTGTGTCGGCGGGTGACGTTAGATTCAGTGCATATTCGGACGCGGTCTTCTTCAGATCCACCGTGACGCTGCCCTTGAGTGTGGGGACGACGACTTTGATTGATTTGAGAAACGCCTCTTTGGGCATGACCTGATAGGATTGCCAGCCGGGTTCGAGTGGCGAAACACCGGCGATGACTTTGGAAAGAATGATGGCGGGCGGGTTCCAACCGTGGTTCAGCGATGATTGGTCGTCGAAGGCATCGATGCGCGACGCCCACCAACGGTCATAGTGCTCCCAAAGCGTGGTGAAACTGCATGGGATCATGGTTTTGTAGCGTTCGTGCATGCGCAGCAAGGCGTAGTCTTGGCGACCCATGGTGCAAAGCGCTTCAAAAACCCAACGGTCGAAAAAGCAGCTCGAATAGGTCTTTTTCGTCAGGACGTTGTCATAAATTGCCTGCCATTTCGAGCGGTCCGCGAGTCCGGCATTGATGGCCATGGCATTCGCACGGTCGTCCGGTTCGGTCACCTGTGAGGACATGTAATACCCGCCTTTCCAGTATTTGTTGTCGAAGGAGCTCTTGATGTCCGCGAGTTTCTTGTCGATGGCGGGGACATCGGATTCGTGGCCGGTCGCCAAGGCCATTTTTCTCAGGGTGCCCAGGCAGTTGTAATAGAAGCACGTTTCAATCACGGCGGTGTCCTTCACTTCCTTGCCCCAATCAAACCAGGTCTTGGGGTTTCCAAACTGATAGGTATCGAACAAAAATACCTTGGTCTGGTCGTAAACCGCTTTGATCGATTCCAGATCGCCGGTCTGCAGATAGTAGAACCACAGTCCGTAATCGCCGAGGAATTCGAGGTGTTGTCCGGGATAAAATTTTGGCTCCAGCTTCCGCGTGACCAGATCCTTGGCGAGCCGATGCGAGTTGCTGTCGAAGACATAGAAGCATTGGTTTAACTCCGGCGTGCCATCACCCCAGAATCCGACTCTCTCGCGGTCCGGGCAGTCATAGAAATGTTCCCTCATGCAGATGTAGGCGGTCCGCGCCGCTTTTTTCCAGAGGATATTGTAGTCATTGTCGTTGCATTCGAACGAGCCGACGAAGTTCGTATTGTAGCCGGTTTCCCGATACTTCACTGACTTCACGGTGACCCCGGCGGGAATGGTGTAGATCGCGCCCTCACCGCTTACCCAGTTTTTCGCCTCGTGGAGTTGGTTTCCCCCGGAGGTTTTGAAAGTCTCAGTGGGGGTGAGAAAGAGAACCAACGGATTGGTCGAGTTGTAGCGGATTTCCTGGCCGGCCGGAGCTTCGAGTTCGATGGAGGGTTGGAAGTGACAATTGTATGGCATCGTACACACCAGCTTCCATGGATTCGCCTCGGAATGGGGGAGATTCTTGGAGAGGCGGACGTATTCCTTGACCCCGTAATCCTTGATGAGTGCCGTATTTTCCGCTTTCAATTCCAGTGGCAGCAACATGCTGAGGAGCGCCGGTAACAGCGTGGGCCATCGTGAAAATGGAGTGCCTGAATTTCTGGTTGCCATCTGGTCGTCGTGGTTGAGTTGCGCCGCTCGCGTGGGGGCATGCAAGCTACCCGAAATTCTCCAGAATTCTTTCATCGGTCATTCAAGATTCAGTCGATTTGCAATCGCACACGACTTTTATGCCACAAGAAGGTTGAAATGGGCAATTGTTCTCAACGTAATTTAGCGTCAGCCAGGCGATTATGGCACCACTCGCTTCATCAGCGGTAATAATTTTTCATGATGATTGTGCCCGCCCCCAAGCGCCGCTCTGCTCGATGGGCTTGGAGTTTTGTTGCTGCTAGGCCGCCGCCGAAAAGGGTCATCCATTCTAGAGTTAATGGATTTTCTCTGTATTTGTAGGGTCGCTGACTGAAATCAACGGCCCTGCTTTTAGCGATGGGTCGGCGGGTATCCAGGATTATTTAATCTCGTCTTCCTCGTCCACGGTGTGGGTGAGGATGAATTGGAGGTCGTCCAGACCGAGGTTGGACGCGAAGCCTTCGTCGCCGAGCACGTTGGTGACGAGCTGGGTTTTTTGGTGCTGAAGGATGCGGATTTTTTCCTCGACGGTGTCGCGGGTGAGCAGGCGGTAGGCGATGACCTTGTTTTTCTGGCCGATCCGGTGGGTTCGGTCGATGGCTTGGTTTTCGACGGCCGGGTTCCACCATGGATCGTAGAGAATGACATACGACGCCGAGGTGAGGTTGAGGCCGGCACCACCCGCTTTGAGGGAGAGCATGAAGACGGACGGGTCCTTGGTGGTTTGGAAGCGCTCGATTTCGCCCTTCCGGTCTTTGGTCTGGCCGGTGAGGTAGTTGTAAGGGCGGTTGTTGAGTTCGAGGCGCGCCTTGATGAGGTCGAGCATGGAGACGAACTGGGAGAAAACGAGCACCTTGTGGCCTTCCTCGTGGAGCTGGTCGAGCAGGTAGAACAAGGATTCCATTTTAGCGGATTCTTCCTTGAGATACTTGGGATCGATGAGGCCGGGGTGGCAGCAAATTTGCCGCAGGCGCATGAGGCCTTGTAGGATGGCAAAGGAGTTTTTCTTCACCGCCTCGTCGGAATCGAGTCCGAGCAGGGCTTTTTGGATGCGCTTGAGTTCGTTTTTGTAAAGCTCGATCTGGATACCTTCCATTTTCGAGTAAACTTCTTCTTCCGTCCGCGGCGGAAGGTCCTGGGCGACTTGCAGTTTCGTGCGGCGGAGGAGGAATGGACGGAGGCGCGAGGCGAGGCGGCTCTGGCTGAGCGGGTCCTTGCGCTTGTCGAAACGTTTCTTGAAATACGCGCGGCTGCCGAGCACGCCGGGCATGGCGAAGGCCATGAGCGACCACATGTCGAGCAGGCGGTTTTCGATGGGTGTGCCGGTGAGGACTAGGCGGTTCTGGGAGTCGAGCTCGCGGGCGCACTTGGCGGCCTTGGAGTCGGGGTTCTTGATTTGCTGGCCTTCGTCCAAAATGGTGGTGAGCCACTTGATGCCGTTGAGTTCCTCGCCGCAGACGCGGAGTTGGGCGTAGTTGAGGACGAGGATGTCGATGTTGTTCTGGATGTGCGGAACGTCGATATCGTCGCGGTTCTTGAGAATTTTGACGCGGAGTTGCGGGGTGAATTTCCCGGCCTCGCTGTACCAGACGTCCAAGACGGACTTGGGGCAGACGACGAGCGCGGGCTTTTTCATGCCGCCGGTCTTGCGGTGTTCCTCAAACAGCCAGAGCAGATAGGTGAGCGACTGGATGGTTTTGCCGAGTCCCATGTCGTCGGCGAGGATGCCGCCGAAGTTGTTGACGCAGAGGTAGGCGAGGAATTTGAAACCGTCCACTTGGTAGGGGCGGAGGGTCGCGTTGAGGCCTTCCGGGAGGTCCGGGTTGACTTCGAGTTGGATGTCGCTGGCGCGATTTTTGATGCGCTCCCAGGCTTTCGGATCGAAGACCTCGGCGGCCTTGGGATCGGAAAGTTGCAGGGCGTGCATGCGGTGGGTCTCGCCGGAAAGATCGAAAGGATCGAGTCCGAGGCGGGTGACGGCTTCGCGCTGGTCTGCGTCGAGCTTGATTTCCAGGCGCATCCAGGTGCCGTCGTCCATCCGGACATAGCCACCGCGGGCGGCGACGAGTTGGCGGATCTGGGCTTTGGAAAGGTTGGCTCCTTCGACGTCGATGACGATGCGGAGGTCGAACCAGTCGATGTCTTGGCCGATGACTTCGAAGCGGACGGCGGCGGTGACGGGATCGGCGAGGATGGACCTGAGGCGGAGGTCGATGTCGAGTTCGATATTTTCCGGCATCGCCTTGATCCATTCCGCGAATTTTTCGGGGAATTGTTTGGTGATGCGGGATTTGAAGGAAAGCAGCTTCTCGTCGTAGCTGAGGCCCATTTCATCAAGGATGGCGGGGACCGGGTAGAGGTCTTCGCGGGCAAAACGGAGGAGTTGTTTGCCTTTGACGGGTTGTTGCTCGGCGAGTTCCCAGCCTTCTTTGACGAGGCGCTCGGTGCGGCGGCCTTTGGTTTCGATGGCGGTGACGTCGATGACGAGGTGCTCGGTCTCAGCGGCGGTGAGGCCGGCGATGAGTTTCATCTCGAACTTCGGCTTGAGTTCGAGGTCGATGACGCGTTTTTTGAGTGACTCGGGCAGGGCAGCGCCGATTTTGCGGAGGAACTCGACGCCTTCGAGCGAGTCGATGACGCGCATCGGAATCAAATAGCGCGGCATTACGTCGGTTTCCTCAAGCCAGCGTGGCGGGCCGGGGAAGACGGTTTCGTCGGATTGATAGAGTTCCTTGCGGCCGGGCAGTAGACGGACGGAGTGGGAGACATTTTCGCCGGAGGCGGTGACGAGCTGGAGGGCGAAGCTTTTCGGATCGTAAGGCTCGTCTTCGCAAATCCAAGAAAGCGGCTCTTCGGAGACTTTAAATTCCCGTTCGTCAAGGTTGACGATGTAGCCGCTGAGGGCGGGCTGGCGGAACACGCGATTCATGAACCGGCAGGATTCCTCTTGGTCGAAGTCGAGGGTGGTGTCGCCGTATTTCCGATAGAATGCGAGATAATGTTCCCAGAGCGTCTGGCTGGAAGCGTCCATGAGCAGGGCGGCTTCATGGTGGAGATTGACGTAATTCTCGATGTCGTTCTTTTCGCGAAGCTGGATCCAGACGCCAGCTTTTTCCTCTTTCACTTCGAGGCGGGCCTCGTTGATGGTGGCGACCAGTCGGAATCCGACGGTGAGCGGCGCGTCTTGCGGCGGGCGCTCGTTGACGTGCTCGATGCGCTCATACCAGGAGGCGACTTCGCGCTCTTGCTCCCAGTCTGCCATTTTCTTCTGCACATGACCGAGATCGGTGATCACGCTCATGAACTCCGGGTAGGGGAGTTTCTTCTTGTAAAATGCGTAGGCGATGTAGTTCCAGAACTCGAGGATGTCGCCCGGCGGGATGGGCCAAAGTTCGAGCGGTTCGTAAGTGGTGATTTCCCAACGCGGGGTGATCCGGACCATGTCGTGGTCGTGGAGCTCGCCCTCGATCACGTAGCGGCGGTAGCGTTTTTCGATTTTCGTGACGAAATCGGCCTCTTTGTCGTCGAGCTCGCGGCCGAGTTTTTCCTCGATGATGTCGAGCACCGGCGTGTCGTCGAATTCGTTGGGCGATTCCGGAAGATCCTCGCCGCGGTGCATGCGCTCCATCATGGTGGCATACTGGCAGGCTCCGGCGATCAGCTCGTTTTCGGCGGTGCAGGAGCCGAACCAGCGGTTGCCTTGGAGGCGGAGGCTGGTGCGGAAAGTGCCGGTTAAGTCCTCGACGCGGCCTTGAATGAAGAGGTGGTTTCCGAAAATCTGGGTGACGGCACCGTCTTTTTGGAGCATTTCCCCCCGTTTTCTGGCTTCCTCTGGAAAACTGTTGAGGAAATTAAGGGTAGCTCTGTCTGGATTCATCTCGTGTGCAGTTGGAAAATTGCCCGGAAACTATTATGCGAAGGTATCTCTCCGCACCTAGCGACGCCGGGCTGCGAGGGTAATCCACGAAAACGGCGGGACGCAATAAAAACCTTATAACCGCATTTTTTGCCGTCCAATCACGCAAATAAAACGGTAAGTCGTCATCGCACTCATCATCACAACCGACGGCCAGCCCGTGGGTCACCCATGCAGTGCGGCGATGATGAAAGAGGGCTATGCGGTATTCATGAAATCCCGTGGATTACTGAAAATCAATGAATCGGGGCATCTGATTCGTAATTTCGGGAACAATCCAGCGGCCTTCGGCTGGTGGTTCCCGAGTCGCGCGGCGATGACCTGCCGGATCTGGGGTTTCTGGGCAATTCTTTGCACTTTACGCTCGGGAGCGATCCCTTCAAACAAGGAGCTCCGCCGCACGAAAATCGTGGGGCGGATTTTTAAAACCATCCAAATCATCCATCATGGACATTCAAATCGCTACCCTTTGTGACTTCGCCGCCGACTACAACGGTAAGCTCGTCATTTCCGGAACCTTCGACACTCTTGCCGCTCGTGCCGTGCCGGTCGTGCATCCGTCGTGCGCCCTCGCCATGCGTTTCTGCTTCACGCCGGAAGACGCGGGCCGCCACAAGCTTTCGATCAACATCATCAACGAGGACGGCGAATCGCTCGACCCGAACAACATGCCGATCGAGCCTGAGTTCGAAGTCGCACTTCCGAAGAACGTTCCTTTCCTCACCCGCAACATCGTGATGAATCTCCAAGGCCTCCGCTTCGAGGAAGCCGGGATTTACTCCATCGACATCGGTTGCGACGGTGAGATCCTCGTCCGCCTGCCGCTGCGCATCGTCCAAGTCTCGCAAGGGCCTAACGGCGAAACCCAAATGGCCTGATTTTCGGGTAGGTTTTCATTCAGCGCGCCACGGGTCAGCCGACCTGCGGCGCGTTTTTTATGTTCCGCCGGGCGCACCATTTGCGGATTTCCTCGATCCACAACACGCTGCTGGCCACCGCGCCGATGATGAAAAAATTGGGCAGCAGGATCGGCACCGTGTGGAAAAGCCCGTTCATCCTACCCCATCTTTAACACTCAACATATTAAAAACTTGATATTGAATGATTTACATAATTTCGAGGTCGGCTCTGGCACTACATTTCGCTCAGTTTGTTAAATAGTCATTCTTTGGCGCCCGCCCGGGTCGGGGGCGAGGCGCAAGCGGGCGTAGAGGTTGGCGAGATCCTCTTCGGGGCGAGTGGCTTGCCGGATGTGAAGGGTTTTGCCGTCTCGCTGCTTGAAGGCGGCGGTGATCCGGTGTTGGTGCGCGAGCTTCTCCCGCAAGCTTGCCCAGCTTTCGTGAATCCCGTGCTCTTTGAGTTTTCGGCGGATCACCTGAACTGCCTGATAGGCGAGGACGGTGATGAAGAGGGACCCGTCGCAACGGTCCTCTCCGTGATGATAGACCGGGCGCATGCCGAGCTCGGATTTGAGACTCCGAAAAACGGACTCAAGATCGGTCAACTGAGTATAGGTGCGCCAGAGGGTTTCGTCGCTCCATTCCGTGAGGGTGGTCCTGAGTTTGTAAACTCCGGGGTGGGTGTGCTTGCTGGAGGGCTGGGGCTGGTAGAGCCATGTTAGGCCAGTCACTTGCTGGGTGGCTTCGTCCACCGTCATATCGATCTGATAGTGGGCGGAGATGCGTTTGTTCTTTTCCTTGAGGCGACCGATGCGCTGGTTGACGGCGTCGTGCTTTTTGGTGAAGCGGGGTTTGAGCAGGCCTTCGCTGAGTTTGGTGAGTTCTTGTTCGTATTTTTTCCGGAAACTTTCGTTGATGCTTTGGTCCTTCATCGCCCGTTTTTCTGACCAGTAGGCGAGGGTGATTTCCCTCGAGAGTGAGCCGGCCTGGCGCTGGAGGTGGATCGGGTTGCCGGCGGCGGATTGGATCATATGGGTTTGTTCCATATCGATGTCTCGATTTCGTTCTCTACTGACTACGAGGTATTTGTATGAATTATCAGTGAGCCATTGGAGGTTTTTTTCGGTGGCGATTCCCGCGTCCATAATGATGAGGGCTCCGGCGGGAGCTTGGAGGCGCTGGAGCATTTTTTGCAGGGTGCTGCCTTCGTTGACGTTGCCTTCGAATACTTCCGAGTGCCTGATAAAGCCGCTGGCATCCAGGGAGACGTGTTCGGCGCCGACGGTGCGTGGGTTGATCAGATGCTGGGAGTTGACATCGAATTCCTTGAATTCCTCGGTCTGCCCGATTTCTAACGAACTGATACCATTTGGCTTAATAAAATAGGCATATGGTTTTCTTCGAACCGTTTAGTTTGGAGTGCAGGCAGCTGTTCAAAAACAAAGACATGACTCGGCTCGTATCCTCCCAGTAATTACGCAGGGTCACGGTAATTTTCTCTTCGAGGGCCTCCAGTGTAGGCCAGGCCTTATTGCAGATCGTATCCTTGACGATATCCCAGAACTTTTCGACCGGACCTAAGTTCGGGGCTGTAGGCCGGCAGGGTGATGATCTTGAGGTTTGCGGGTAGCTCGCCGCCTCCATTGCGGTGATGGAATCCCGCACCGTCGCCGATGACCACATGCATCGCGTCCTCATCGCTTGCGGCGACCGCTGGAAAACGGCTGAGGCTGGCAAACCTCCACAGAAAAGACCTTTCGATTCGGCAAGTATTCGGCAAGTATTCGGCAAGTATTCGGCAAGTATTCGGCAAGTATTCGGCAACCGCCTCTTTTTCCAGTTAGGCTGAAATCTTCGCAACCTCTTAAAAATCATGGAGCCGCTGGTCGGAATTGAACCGACGACCTATTCATTACGAATGAATTGCTCTACCCCTGAGCTACAGCGGCGTCTCACAGAACGAAACGGAAGAAAACAAAGCTGTCCGCAACCCGCAAGCGGGAAATCCCTGCGGATGGGGGAATCGGCCGAAATTAACCGCGCTTTCCTTGGAAATATTTCACGATGGCGGCGGTGAGGCCGGGAATGTCGTGCTTTGAGGCTTCGAAGGTGGGCTTCATGCCCGCTTTGCGGAGTGTGTCGCTGGTGACCGGGCCGATGCTGGCGGCCGCGCAACCTTCCGGCCAGTCGAGGCCGAGCGCGAAGAAGTGCTCTGCCGTGGAGCTGGAGGTGAAGGTGATTAAATCCGCGCCTTCTTCTATTAAGCGAGCGCGGGCTCCAGTGGGATCTTCGGTTTCGGCGACGGTCTGGTAGGCGACGCAATTGTCCACGATGGCACCCAGCGCGGTGAGGCCCTCGCCGACGATGTCGCGGGTTTCGGCGGCTTTGACCCAGAGCATGGTGAGGTTTTCGATATCCTCTTTCTTGAATGCGTCGATGAGTCCTTCTGCGACGAAGCGCTCGGGGATGAGATCGACGGCGAAACGATATTCGCGGATTTTTTTGGCGGTGCCTTCACCGATCGCGGCGATCCGTGGATTTCCGAGGCTGCGGGCGTCGGCGTAGGAGGCGAAAAATGCGTCGAAAAAGCGCTCGACGCCGTTCGGGCTGGTGAAGACGAGCCAGTCGTATTCGTGAGCGTGGGTGACGAGTTCGGCGAATTCGTGGCGGTCTGGCGGGCCTTCGATGCGGATGGTGGGCAGCTCGATGACATCGGCACCGAGGTCGCGGAGGGCTTTGCTAAGTTCGCCAGCCTGCTCGCGGGTGCGGGTGACGACGATGCGCTTGCCGAACAGCGGGCGTTTTTCGAACCAGTTGATTTTCTGGCGCTCCTTCACCACATCTCCGATCACGGCGACAGCGGGGGAAGTGAAATTCTCCTGCTCGGCGATGTCGGCGATGCTGGCGAGCGTGCCGACGATGGTTTTCTGCGAGCCGGTCGTCGCCCAGCGGGTGAGGGCGATGGGCGTTTCGGGAGCTGCTCCGTTTTCGATGAAGGCGCCTGTGATTTCGCGGAGGCGAGCCACGCCCATCAGGAAAACCTTGGTGCCGGGCGCTTTGGCGAGCTGCGCGTAGTCCACCGAGCTGAAGCCCTTGGTCGGGTCTTCGTGGCCGGTGAAAATGGTGAGTTGCGTGTTGTGATCGCGGT
>JBEGUC010000027.1:0-26653 GCA_041179105.1 Verrucomicrobiota bacterium
GGGCCTGCCGAGGGCGAGCAACTCAATGGCTTGGGCCTTGAACTCGGGGGTGTATTGCTTTCTTGGTTTGCTGGGAGTCATGAGTGGATTCTGGTGTCTTTTGGTCCAGAATTCTAGCGCACCTCAGGGGCACGATGTCGGGACCGCGTTACCTCTTGCACGGAGGTCTCTGCACGATGTCAGGAGCGCATTACCTCTTGCACAAGGGGCCGTGCATGATGTCGCGCGGTTCCGGAGATGCGACCGCAGGCGTCCGGAGAGCGCAGCAATGTCATTGCAAAGCTCCCGAAGCTCCGCGCTGGATGTCTGGAATTGAATAACAATTTCACAACTTTTACCAGAAAGGTAAAAATGTTTAACTCGTGCGAAGTTCTCAGGCATTCTCCGCCCCGATGAAGGTCATCGGAATAACACCCCTGTTGCGAGGCGAGGCGGATCAAAAATGCGGAAGCGGATTCCGCGCATGGATCATGGAGGCAAAACGGGGCACCTGGGGGAACTGGGCGGAGTTGCTGCTGCGCTATCCCGAAGCCATCCGCACCGGCGGGGACGAGGCGCATTTCCCGCTCGCGGCCGATGGCACCGGAATCCGCACGATGATTTTCTTTAAGACGGGCCTGATGCGCTTGCTGCGCATCGCCCCGGCACCGGTCGCACCCGCCACGGCGGCGCGCCGGACCGCCCCTCTGTCCCATCCCCACAACCAGCGCCAACCCCATGACCTCAGCAAAACACTATGAAACCAATCAAAACTCCCGAGCAACACGCCGAAGCGCTCTCCCGCTTCGACCGCCTGGCTTCGCGAGGTGACAGCCTAACGGAGAAACAGCAGGATGAAATGGAGGTCCTGGCAGTGCTGATCGAAAACTATGAGAATGAATACCAAGCCATCGCCCGCCCCACTCCGCTGGAGGCCATCCAGTTCCGCATGGATCAGATGGGCTACTGTCAGAAAGACCTCGCCGCCTTGCTGGGTGGAGCCAGCCGGGCCTCGGAAATCCTCAAGGGCAAGCGGCCTCTGAGTCCCATGATGATGCGTCGTCTGCGCGACGTCTGGGGTATCCCCGCGGACTCGCTGCTGGGCGGGGGCAGTCCCGCAGAACCCGATCCCGCCGCGCCGGATTCCTGCGCGGCCCCGGCGCGCGATCCGCAGAAATACCCGATGAAGCAGATGTATGATCGCCACTATTTCCCCGGCAGCTCCGGCGAGTGAAAAGCGAAGCGGCGGGACCTGGTGGGCTTGCTCGGTAGACTCTACGACGTTGCCTTCGGCGGTGAGCCACGGCTAGCCTTCAACCGCCAAGGCGGCGGCGCGAATGCGAAGATCAATCCCCACGCCCTGGATGCCTGGAGACAACGGGTGCTCACGCGGTTGGCGGAGGAAAAGGCCGCCCTCGCCGCCTGGGACAGGCAGGCGCTCGACGAGGGATTTCTGCGCTGGCTGACCGGCCTGAGTTGCCTCGCGGAAGGCCCGCGACTGGCCTGCGAGGCGCTGGAGGAAAAAGGTCTCGCCGTGATCATCGAGCCACGGCTCGACCAAACCCAACTGGACGGTGCCGCGCTGCTCAGTGCCGATGACCGCCCGGTCATCGGCCTGACACTTCGGCATAACCGTTTGGATAATTTTTGGTTCACGCTCTTTCACGAGATCGGCCATGTGCTGCTCCACCTCACGCCGGAAAACCCGGCGCTTTTCGACTCGGAGATCGACCAGAAAAAACCCGAGCGGATCGAGACCGAGGCCGACCGCTTCGCACTGGACACCCTGCTTCCGCCCGCCGCGTGGGCGGAAGTCCGCAACCTCCACTACGCCGCTGACATCCGCGCCGCCGCCGCACGGCTGCGGCTCAGTCCGGCAGTCATCGCCGGCCGCTTGCGCCGCGAGGCGTCCGATTACCGTAAGCACCCCACTCTCATCGGCAACCGCGAGCCGCGCCGCATCTTCGGCTTCACCGAGAACACTTGACCAAAATGACCTGCTCCCGCGCCATCCCTTTTTTGCCGAAGTCGCCGCCCCGAGGCGCAGTCTTCCGCATGCCCCTTTCCCAGGCGGAGGACTCCACGCAGCCCTCCGGTTTGGAAAACCGAATGTCCGGCACGCCCCGACCGCGAGTGCGGATCCGGGATCACCGTCCGGGTTTTCACCTGTAATCCTGTAACCCTTATGGCTACCTCGACCCCATCCACCAAACGCCGGCAGCTTGGCAGAAAAGCTGAAGACATCCGCCTCGTGTGGAAAAAACAAGCCCCGGACACCCTGTTTGCGGGAAAATCCCTCGCTGACCTCGAAGCCGACCTCCCGGCGCGACAAGAGTTCGGCGTGGCAGTCGCCGATCTGGCCCTCGCCCGGTCGGCCGCGCAAAAAGCGCGTGATGAAGAGGAATCGCGGCTCAACAAGCTGCTCATCCTCGTCACCCACGGCGTGCGCAGCCACCCGGACCACGGCGAAGACAGTTCGCTCTACCGCTCGATGGGATTCATCCCAAAAAGCGAGCGCAAGAGCGGTCTAATCCGGCGCTCGTCGGCGGGCAGCGGCCCGCCCGCTGGAAATGAAGAAGCCGCTGTCTGATTCACTCCTAGCAGAGAACAAAATCAGAACAGCGACTTGGGAACTCAGGCCATCGGCCCGCAAGGGCCGGTGGTTTTTTGTTTGAGGGAAGGAAACCACGATTTTCAGAAAATGCAAAGGAAAGGAATTTTCCCTGTTCCGATCGCAAACCAACAATCGTCAATCCCAACCGCTACTTCAAGAAGCTCGGGATCTTTTGCCTGCTAGATGCCCGAGAAGCTGAATTCGCGAGCCTCCGTAACGGAGCAAACCACCTCTTTATCTTAGGCGGCGGAGCCGTTGCGGATGATTTCGAGGAAGCTCTGTGGCTCGAGGGCGGCTCCGCCGATGAGCGCGCCGTCGATGTCTGGGCAGGCCATGAGTTCGGCGGCGTTGTTGGGCTTCACACTGCCACCGTATTGGATGCGAATCTTGGCGGCGGCGTCGGCTCCGTAGAGTTCGGCGATGACGGAACGGACGAAGGCGTGTGCGTCCTGCGCTTGCTGGGAGGTGGCGGTGACGCCGGTGCCGATGGCCCAGACGGGTTCGTAGGCAATGACGGTTTCACCGAGATCTTTCTCGGATACACCATCCAGGCCGCCAGTGATCTGAGTGCGGAGGACGCTTTCGAGGTTGCCGGCCTCGCGCTCGGCGAGGGTCTCGCCGATGCAGAAGATGGGCTTCAAATTCGCCTCGCGGGCCTTTTTGATCTTGGCGTTGATGACCGCGTCGGTCTCGCCGTAGATCGCGCGGCGCTCGCTGTGGCCGAGGATGACGTAGTGGACGAAAAACTCGCGGAGCATGACCACGCTGATTTCACCGGTGTAGGCGCCGGCATCGAATTGCGAGCAGTTTTGCGCGGCGATCTGAATGGCGTGTGCATTCTGGACAGCGGTGGCGGTGTGGAGGAGGTCGGCGAGTTTCGGGAGTGAAACGAAGGGCGGTGCGATGACGATTTCACACGGGTAGTCTTGGCCTTGGAGTTTCGAGAGGAAGCTTTTGATGAAGTCTTCCGTTTCGGAAGCTCCCTTGTTCATTTTCCAGTTGGCTGCAAAGATTGGCTTGCGGTTCATAGGGTGAAGATAAGTGTTAGCGGGTGAGGATTAGACTTCGGTGAGTGCGGCTACGCCGGGGAGGACTTTGCCTTCGAGGAGTTCGAGGGAGGCACCGCCGCCGGTGGAAATGAAGGTCATTTGGTCATCGAGTCCGAACTGGTTGACTGCGGTGACGGAGTCGCCACCGCCGACGATGGTGACGGCATCGCTCTTGGCCATGGCCTCGGCGATGGCGCGGGTGCCTTTGGCGAAGCTCTCGATTTCAAAAACACCCATCGGGCCGTTCCAGATGATGGTTTTGGCTTTGGCGACATCTTGGCAGAACTCGTCGATGGCGACATCCCCGATGTCGATGCCTTCCCAGCCGTCCGGAGTTTCTCCGCCTTGTTCGTAAGGCGCGGTGACTTTCGTTTCGGCACCTTCTTTGAATTCTTGGGTGACGCGGGTGTCGGCGGGAAGCAGGAAGCGCACGCCCTTGGCCTCGGCCTTGGCGAGGATATCGAGGGCGAGGTCGAGCTTGTCGGCCTCGACGCGGCTGTTACCGGTCTTGTAGCCTTGGGCTTTGCGGAAGGTATTGGCCATCGCGCCGCCGATGAGGAAGACGTCGGCCTTTTCCATGAGGGCGGTGATGACTTGGATTTTATCGGAAACCTTGGCCCCGCCCATGATGACGAGGAAGGGTTTTTCGGGGTTTTGGAGCTTGCCGTCTAGGTATTCGAGTTCGCGCTCCATCAGTAGGCCCATGGCGCTTTGTGGGATGAAATGGGTGACGCCTTCGGTGGAGGCGTGGGCGCGGTGGGCGGTGCCGAATGCGTCGTTGATGTAAATTGCTGCGGAGCCAGCGAGTTTCTGGGCGAAGGCGGCATCGTTTGCTTCTTCTTCTGGGTAGAAGCGGGTGTTTTCGAGGATCAGCACCTCGCCCGGCTGGAGGGCGGCGCGGAGGGCCGCGACTTCGGCACCGATGCAATCTGGCGCGAGTTTCACCGTTTGTCCGAGGATTTCGGAGAGGGCTGCGGCGGCGGGGGCAAGGGAAAATTTGGCTTCCGGGCCACCTGCGGGGCGACCGAGGTGGGAGCAAAGGACGAGCTTGGCACCGCCGGAAATCAGTTGGCGGATGGATGGCACCGCGCCTTGGATGCGGGTGTCGTCGGTGATGACGCCGTCTTTGAGCGGGACATTGAAGTCCACACGCATGAGGACTTCTTTGGAGGATACATCAAGATCGCGGATCGAAAGTTTGGCCATGGGGCGCGAATCCCGCCTTAGACGCGCAACCGTGTCAAGTTTATCGAGGTAGCGGACCGCTGCGGAATCGTTCGTGTTGGAGGCGCAACATCACGTCCAGCGGCATGAAATTGACCGCTCGCTGCGACCATTCGAGAGCCTTCTCGCGGTTGCCCTTAGCGAACTGAATCTCGGCCATGGTGTCGAGATAGGCTGGCTGCTCCGGATTGGCGGCGAGGGCTTTTTGAAGCAGCTTCTCGGCTGGGTCGAGATTTTGCCGGGCGCGCGAGGCGATCCAAGCGACGGTGTTGTAGGTGTTGTCCGAGCCTGGGAATTGCCGGATGACGGTGGTCATTCGTTCCCAGGATTCCTTGAACCACTCTTCGTGCTCCTTGATGAGCCCGGCCTTGCGGAGGGCGGGGAAAAAATCGTCCGCAAGAGAGCCATCGCAGGGAAACATCTGGTAGCAATTTCCAAGCATCGCGAGGGAGCCCGCGCGGTCGCTCTTGAGCATCACCAGCGCGCGGCCCAGATCTGACTGGAGCCTGAGCCTGAGAGAGAGCAGGGGCCGGACGACGAGCGACTCCGAATCGACGGCGGCCATCATTTGCGCTCGCACTTCGGAAATGGCAGCGACTTGCCGCCAGTTTCCCTGTTGGACGAGCATCTCGGTGTGGAATTGAAGCGCGTCCGCGAAGTTCTCCGACGCCGGGTCACTCTGGCGGACCGCGCGGGCCCGCCAATCGGCGGATCGTTGATAATCATGGCCATAAGCGTAGCTGTTGGCGATTTCGAGGGCGTCATTTCCGAGGGCTATCTTTTCGACGAGCGAATCCAGGGCGGCGGCCTCGTCGGCCCGGCCCGCCTTGCGCAAACAAGCGGCGGCGCACGCATACAGAGAAGGCTGGGGAGCTAACCGGATCTTCGCAACCCGGTCGGTTTGTTTCAGAAAAAACTCGGCGGCTTCGTCCCAGCGCTCCGCGGCGGAGAGATCGAGAATGTGCGTGCTCCAGGAAACCCCGTCCCGGCCGCTTTCATCGAGCTGGTCCCAGAGTTTGAGGCTGGTGGGCACATCCGGGCTTTGAGCGACCATGAAAGCCATTTGATCGAGCAGGGGTTTGCGCTTTTCCTCCGGCACCTGCTGGACGGCGGCCCAACCCAGCGTCAGCCATTTCTCGCGGAGTCGCAGCGGATCGCGGCCCATGCCGCACAGGGCGAGCATCCCGTCGAGCCGCTCGGCGCGGCTCGATTGGGGCTGAAGTTCCGCCAGCCAATCCCACAAAGCGACCACCTCATCCTGACCGCCGAAGGCGATATCGAGGACTTGCGTCCACCGTTGCGCATCGTCGCCAGCCCAAGCGAGCGCAGCCTGCTTGGCCACTTGCGGTGCGCCAAGGTATTCTCTGCCCAGCGTCACATTTCCGCCGAACAACTGGCCGAGGAATCTCGTCAGGAGGTCCGCGTCCTTGTCTCCCAGCGCGGCCAAGGGCTTCAAAAACGCCTCGGCGCATGGTCGGTGCAAGCCGCGCCGCTCCATGAAATCCGCCAACACGACCAAGTCCCTTGCGTCCGCGGATTCGTCGGTTTGATCGGCGTCATCGCCTTTTGAAAGACGGGTGACGCGCTTTTCCACCCAAGCCGCGTAATCTGGATTTTCGGGGTCCAACCCGATCGCTTTCAAGGCCTCCGGAATCCGCTCGAGAGACTCGAAGTAGGAAAACGCCGCGATCGGCGAGTGCGCGGCGTAGGCTTTCTCAGCCAAGCGAGCCTCGCCGAGCAGAAACAACCCGCTCGCCGCATTCCCGCGCGGGTCGCGGTCGCGGGAATTCGCAGAATGCACCAGCGGCTCCAGATCCGCAGGGCGGAGCGCCTTCCCCTGCCAGCGCCGGATCGCGAGTTCCGTGTAGGATTTCAACATCGCACCGCCCGCCTGATGGTGTTGCAGCCACGGCAGCGGATCCCCGAGCAGCGCCGACAGCGTCACGGAAATACTGACTTCTCCGGCTGCGGAGGCGGCGTCTCGGGCCGCTTCCAAATTTCCCGACGCCCGGTAAAGCGCCAACTGCCAAGCGTCCGCCTTCACGCCTTTGAGGGTTTTGGCGCGCTTCAACTCAGCCTCCAGCGAACCTTGACTGCGGTGAAAATCCGCGAGCGCGAGCAAGCCGGGCGCATCTGCGGGTGCCATTTCGAGAAATTCGCGGGCAGTCGCGGCATCATCGTCCAGCAGGCATTCCCGCGCCGCGATCACCGCCACGCCATCCACCGACCGCAGGAGTCGCGACTGAAGCTCGGGGTTAGTTTCGCTCGCGTAGAGCTTGAGAAGCTGCCGCCACGCGCGCTTTTTATGCATCTGGTCAAACAGCGTCATCTTTTCGTTCGGCGAGGCTTTCGCGTAGCGCTCGACCAGCGACATGACGGCGGGATCGGTCTCCGGCGTGATGTGGAGCTGGATTTTCCGGATCAAATCGCGCGCCCGGTAAGCCTGCTCCGGATCTTCCCCCGCCGCAATCTCCAGCAAGGCTGGCAGCGCGGACTCGCCGGTTTTCCAAATTTCGCGGGAGGCGTTTTCCCGGACCCGGAACTTTTCATCCGACAAATCCTCGATCAGGGCCGCCAACGATTTCTCCGGAGCTTTCAGGCCGGATTGCGAGGACGTTTCCGGGGCGGCTGCCGCGATCGTCATCCACCCGGCAAGACCCGTGATCGTCACGACGCTCTGAAAATTCATCTGGTTGGAAACGTCCAGGATTTGGCGGATTAATCAACCCTCTTCGTGCTCAAGCCGCAAAGCTCTCGCCGCACGAACAGGTCACGACCGCGTTCGGATTGCTCACTTTGAAGCCGCCTTGCTGCAAATCATCGGAAAAATCCAGCTCGCTGCCGCTGACGAAAAGCGCGCTTTTCGGGTCGATCACCACATTCACGCCGTTGCTGGGCACCAAGATGTCGCGGTCGCGCGGGCCGTCCACGAGGTCCATTTTATACTGCAATCCCGAGCAACCGCCGCCGACCACCGCGATCCGCAACGCACCGTCCGGCCGGCCTTGGCGATCGAGCAGCCCGCGCAAATGCGACGATGCGCCTTCGAGCACTTTCACCAGCTTTTCGTTGCCGATCTTGTAATTCACCACTGCATCCATGTCGGCAACTTGCATCCCCCACCCTGCCGCGTCAACCACCGGAGACCTGCCGATACGGATTGAAGAAAAGGCACCGCGAATCTGGCGAATTCAGCGAATCTGCAAGAGCGAGAAAAGCCCAAGCCTTCAAGATTCGCTAGATTCGCCCGATTCGCGGTGCCTAAAAAACCCATTTCCTCTCAGTCTCACGTCCAGAATGTTCTCATTGTTCCCCCGAGCCTTCCCCGTTTCTATTTCAGAAACATGAAATATCGACCGTCTAAGGGATTCATTCTCACCGTGCAGCCATTGGCCGCCCTGGTCGTATCGTTGGGTTTTGGGTTGCTGCCGGAGTTGAAGAAATTCGAGGTCCGGCCGATGGGAGCGACCTGCTGGATTATTTTTCGCTGACTTTCCTCGAAATCGTTCGCAGCCACGAAGGTGCAACCCTCACCGATTTGCCGACACTCAAACTCCCGCCAATGGCAGATGCCAGCCATTTGTCGCGGACGAGCGGCCAAGCGGCAGCAACGATCTCCTTTGGTGCCAGCGCTTGGCGAAAAGGATGGGATCGCGCTCAGTCAGTCTCCGCCATGAACCAAGCCGCCTTCGCCATCATGAAAAACCAGCCGATCCCCAAAGACCCGATTTACGGCCAAGACTACCGCTGGGACCCGGCCACCCGCCCAATCCTGTCAGTTTATACATAAAGAGGTGATAATCGGAAAATTGGAACCGCCAATGGACGCCAATGAACGCGAATTTTTAATGAATTACAAAAACTCTCAAAATCATCCTGATGAAAACGCTTCAAATAACCATAACCTCCTGATTTTAAATATTTCATTCGCGTTAATTTGCGTCCATTCGCGGTTAAAAACTCTTATCCTGACAGGATTGGGCCACCCGCCAGCTCTCCAAGCCCGCCGGAAATAACTTCGCCGATCTGGAGATCAAGCCCATCACCGTCCCCAAACTCTGAGCATTCAAGGGGAGCACATGCGCCCTCGCATGTGGGATGCGGCGCCCTCGCCGCATCCACTGCGGTAGCGTCCTTGGCGACCGCGACTCACGGATCTGGGCGAATCGACGCGAGAAATGAATGAGCGAACGGAAGTCTCCCGGACTCCCTGCCCTGTCTTTGGCGAGGGCGCCAAAGACAACACGCGAGGGCGCGTGTGCTCCCCAAGACGGGACTTTAAAAACAAAAAGAGCCGGCCCTGGAAAGGGCGGCTCTTTGAAAATTGGTAAATACCGTTTGCTTCAGACTTCCTCGGTAGCTTCCGGAGCGGCGGTTTCCTCAACAGCAGCCACTGCGGTTTCCTCCACGGCAGCCTCAGCGACAGCGGTTTCAACAACAGCGTCTTCCACCTTCTTGGCGACTTTCTTGGCTGGAGCCTTTTTAGCGGCGGCCTTCTTCGCAGGAGCTTTTTTCGCCACGTCGGCCTTCTTGACGGCTGGCTTCTTCACGAGGCCGCCGAGCTTTGCCTGTGCTGCTTTGCGCTTCACATAATCGGCGCGGCGACGGCGTTTGATGATTTTTTTCGATTGTTGTCCCATGGTTGGTAGCCATCTGCGTAGGGGTTCCGGCGGGTGGGATCAAGAGGAATTCGCAGCGGAATTCACTCTTCTTGCGTTTCGTATTCGACAACTCCCCTTTCTCCAGCCGACATTTCCGCCCCATGGCTGGCATCATCATCTCACCTCGCGCACGCATTTTTCACGGTCACGAGTGGATTTATGCCACCGAAATCAAAAAATCCTTCGGCAACCCGCAACCCGGCGACGTCATCACCCTCAAGGATTTCCGCGATCGCCCACTCGGCACCGCGATCTACAATCCGCAGTCGCAAATCGTCGCCCGCCGCTTCTCCCGCCGCAAACAAGACCTCGATCTCGACTTCTTCACCCGCCGCATCGGCCAAGCCATCGAGCACCGCAAACAATCGCACATCGACGAGACGCTGGCCCGCCTCGTCTGGTCCGAGTCTGACGGCCTCCCCGGCCTGATCGTGGACCGCTACGGCGACCACCTTTCCGTCCAGACGCTCACGCTGGCGATGGACCTGCGGAAGGAAATCATCCGCGACGCGCTCATTTCATTGCTCAACCCCGCCTCCATCGTCCTTCGCAACGATTCCCCTTACCGCAAGGCCGAGGGCATGGAGCCCGGCATCGAAATGCTCCACGGCGAAAATCCCGGCCCTTTCCAAGTCAGTGCCAACGGCCTCATTTTCGAGGTCGATCTCTTCGACGGCCAAAAAACCGGCCTCTACCTCGACCAACTCCAAGCCCACGCCGAAGTCGCCGCCCTTTCCAAAGGCAAGCGCGTGCTCGATTGCTTCACCAACCAAGGCGGCTTCGCCCTCGCCTGCGCCAAGGCCGGTGCCGCCCACGTCACCGCCGTGGATGTCTCCGCCAGCGCCTGCGCCGCCGCCCGGAAAAACGCCGTGCTCAACAACGTCGAGATCGAAGTCCTCGAACACAACGTCTTTGATTTCCTCAAACACGCGAAGCCGGACTACGACATGATCATCCTCGATCCGCCGAGTTTCACCCGCAACAAAGCCACCCTCATGGACGCCATGCGCGGTTATAAGGAAATCCACCTGCGCTCGCTAAAACTGTTGGACAAGGGCGGCCTGCTTTCCACCTTCTGCTGCTCCTACCACGCGTCGCGAGAGCTGTTCATGGACAATCTTGTGGACGCCTCCGTGGATGCGAAAAAATCCGCCCGCCTCGTGATGAACCACGCCCAGCGCGCGGATCACCCGATCCTGATTTCGCTTCCGGAGACGGGATATTTAAAGGGCTTCACCGTCGAGGTGATTGCTTCTCGTTAAGAAACGGCCGCACTTCGCAGCGGAATACCCGGGAAACGCCTCACCCCTGAGTTCGCCGCCTAACATCTGGCGATTTCGCTGTGATCTTGCATGAGTCCGATTGCGCATGGGGACGATGCGCCTATCGACCCGCCATTGATCGTTCCGAGATGAAAAGAGGCCCAAGACAAAGTGCCTCCATTTGCCATCTCGCCTCGAAAGACGCGGCGTTACTGCCGAGTTTCGGCTTGCAACTAAAATTCCACTGCTTTAGTAGTCCCGCCACAGCTTCTGACGAAAGAAAGGAGTGGGTCTCGCACCCACTCTTTTGCGTCTCCGGACATCAGCAGCGCGATCGCAGACAACGCCAGTTATGACCAACGATATCGTCGCCCTCATTGAGTATTACGAAAAGGAAAAAGGCATCGACCGTGACAAGGTCGTTGCCGCGCTGGAGTTCGCCTTTATCTCCGCTTACCGCAAAATGGTTCCCGGTGCCGATGCGATCGAGACGATGCGTGCTGCGGTGGACACCAAGAAGGGTGAAACCAAGATTTACGCCTCACTCACCGTGGTGGCCGATGAAGACCACTCGGACAAATTTAACGAAGTCCCCCTTTCCACCGCAGTTAAGAAGGACCCGAAGGCTCAAGTCGGCGACATTCAGGAATTCAACGTCACGCCCAAAGATTTCGGCCGCATCGCGGTGCAGACGGCCAAGCAGACGATGATGCAGCGCCTCCGCCAAGCGGAGAAGGAAATGATTTACGAGGAATTCAAGGACCGCGCCGGCGATGTCGTTTCCGGCACCGTCCGCCGCTTCGAGCGCAACGACGTAATGATCGACCTCGGGAAATTTGAGGGCATCATGCCGAACCGCGAACGCGTGCAGGGCGAAGATTATAACATCGGCGACCGCATTCGCGCTTACGTGCTGGCCGTGGAAAACGAAGGCCGCGGCCCGGAAATCATCCTTTCCCGCAGCCACCCGAACTTCGTCCGCCGCTTGTTCGAAGCTGAAGTGAACGAAATTTCCGACCACACCGTGGAAATCCGCGGCATCGCCCGCGAAGCGGGATTCCGCACGAAAGTCGCGGTCTGGAGCAGCGACCCGAAGGTCGATCCCGTCGGTGCCTGCGTCGGCATGCGCGGCGCTCGCGTCAAAAACATCGTCCGCGAACTCAACAACGAGAAAGTCGATATCATCCGTTGGAGTGAGGACCCCAAGGAATTCGTCCGCGAGGCGCTCAAGCCCGCCGAACTCCGTTCGATCACCGTGGACGAAGCAACTCACACCGTCCACGTCACCGTGGACGAAATCGATCTCAGCAAAGCGATCGGCCGCAAGGGACAAAACGCTCGCCTTTCTTCCCGCTTGATGGGCTGGGACGTCCAAGTCCGCCGCGACGAGTCGAAGGAAGAACAATTCAAAGAAAAACTCGGTGGTGCCGCCCACACCCTCGGCGAACAACTTGGCATCACCGACGAGCTGGCGAACAAACTCACCCTGGCGGGCGGATTCAACCCAGAAATGGTGATCGACATGCCTGCCGACTACATCGCCGCCGCGCTTGAAATCACCGAGGAAGCCGCCGAGGCGATCCTCCTGCGCGCCCACGGCATCGTCAGCGGCTCCTCCGTCGCCGCAGCCAACGATTGATTTTCCAACAGCACATTATTTCCACTTCATCTCTTCCACGAACTCTGCAAAGCCGGATGCCCGAAAATAGCGAAAGCTCTCCAAAAAAAGCCAAGGTGCTCGATCTTCTCGAAACACCGAAGAAACCTTCGCGCCGCGAGCGCCAGCGCAAGGAGGCCGAGGTGATTCCGCCAGCTCCGAGCGTCCTAGATGCCCAAAAGGCCAACGCGCTCGACCTCTTTGCCGAGGACAAAAAGCCAAAAGTCCGCAAGACCAGTCGGACCGGTAAAGCCGTGCTCGGAACGATCTCCAAACTCCTCGACGCCGAGGAACCTGTCGTCGTTAAGGAAGTCGAAATCGTCCCAGCTCCCGAGCCGGTTGCCGTGGAAGAAACTCCAATCCCGGTCGAAGAAGAAGCTCCCTACGATCCCAAACTGATCGTCATCAAACCCCCGATCCTGATCCCTGATCTGGCTGCCCGCCTCGGGCTGAAGCCGTTCAACATCATGGCGGACTTGATCAAAATCGGAGTCTTCCCCGCTCCGAACCAGCCGCTTGAGCCAGACATCGCCGCAAAAATTTGCGAAATTCACGGCTTCGTTTTTGAACGCGAAAAGCGCGACAAAGACAAGGGCGTCCACAAGGAAGTCGTCATCATCAAAGAACCGGAAATCGTCATCGAAGAACCGGTCGATTTACTCAAATACCGCCCACCGATCGTTACGATCATGGGCCACGTGGACCACGGCAAAACCACGATTCTCGACTTTTTCCGCAAGTCCAAGGTCACGGCCAGCGAAGCAGGCGGCATCACCCAGCACATCGGTGCCTACCAGGTCATCCACAACGATCAGGAAATCACCTTCCTCGACACTCCCGGCCACGCCATTTTCTCCGACATGCGCGCTCGCGGTGCGGTCATCACCGACATTGTGATCATCGTCGTCGCTGCCAATGACGGCATCATGCCGCAAACGCTCGAGGCCATCAAACACGCCAAAAAAGCGAAAAAGACGATCATTGTCGCCATCAATAAGTGCGATCTCCCGTCCGCCAATGTGGACCGCGCGAAATCCCAGCTCGCCGAAAATGGCCTGCAAACGACCGACTTCGGCGGCGACACCGAGTTCGCTGAAGTTTCTGCACTAACCGGCAAGGGCATGGAAACGCTGCTGGAACTAATCGCCCTGCAAGCGGAAGTTCTTGAACTCAAGGCCAATCCCAAAGCCACCGCCCGCGCTGCCGTCATTGAGGCCCGCGTGGTTCCCGGCCGCGGCACCACCGCCACGGTCATCGTCGAATCCGGCACTCTCAAGGTCGGCACGCCCTTCATTTGCGGCCCTTACGCCGGCAAGGTTCGCTCGCTCATCAACGACCGCGGAGTGGCCGTCAAAACCGCCCACCCAGGCATGCCCGTGGAAGTCATCGGCTTTGAAGAACTTCCGAATGTCGGCGACCATCTCACGGAGATGAAAACCGAGCGCGAGGCGAAATCCCTGGCCACTGAGCGCCAAGAAGCGCAGCGCCTCGTCCGCCTCAAACCGCAGCACCGCAACCGGATGCAAGACCTCTACTCGATGGTCCGCGACGGTGGCGGCAAGGCCCAGCTCAAGCTCATCCTCAAGTGCGACGTGCAAGGCTCCGTCGAGGCAATCAAAAAAGCCGTGCTCGCCATCCAGTCGGACAAGGTCGAATCCTCGTTCATCACCGCCGCAGCTGGACCGATCACTGAATCCGATATTTCCTACGCCGCCTCCACGGATGCGATCATCCTCGGCTTCAACGTCAAAGTCGAAGCCAAGGCCGTGAAATCCGCCAAAGCCGCCGCCGTCGAAGTCAAACTTTACTCGGTCGTTTACGAACTCATCGACCAAGTCCGCGAGGCGATGCTCGGTTTGCTAGAGCCACTCACCCGCGAGACCGTCATCGGCCACGCAGAGGTCCGCCAGATTTTCAAACTCAACCGCGGCCGCGTCGCCGGTTCGTTTGTCACCGACGGCCGCATCCACCGCAAAGCCCATGCCCGCGTCATCCGCGGCGGCATCCCGGTTTTCGATGGCCGGATGTCCACGCTCCGTCGCTTCAAGGACGAGGTCGAGGAAGTCCGCACAAACTTCGAGTGCGGCATCCGCCTCGGCGAGTTCAACGAGTATCAGGAAGGCGACATCATCGAGTGCTACAAACTCGAAAAATACGCGCAAACGCTGTGAGGCAAATGCTGAAACTCTGAAAAGCTGAAAAGCTGAAATTCAGAGTCACTCGGCTCTTATTCTTATTTCAGCATTTCAGTTTTCAGCATCTCAGCATTTACCCCGCCATGTCCCGCCGCCTCGATCGAGTCAACGAACTCCTCCGCCGTGAAATCGGCAACGTCATTCAAAAAGACTATGAATGGCATAACCGTCTCGTGACCGTCAGCGACGTCGAGGTCACCCAGGATTTGAAGGAAGGAAAAGTCTTCATCGGCGTGCTCGGTGGTGAAGCGAAATCCGTCATCGTAAAATTGAACAAAGACCACGGCTCGATCCAATCCAAGGTCATGAAGCGCGTGGTCCTCAAATCCACGCCCGTTCTCCGCTTCCACCACGACGCCTCTGCCATCCGCGGCGTGGAAATTGTGAACCTCCTCGAAGAGGTGGATAAGATTCCAAAAGCTCCGGAAGAAGATGTCCCGCAGGCGTAAGCCACGTGGTTTAGAAAGATTTCAGCCCGGGACTGCGTATCCGGTGCAGGATGAAACGAACTAACTTCCCGCTGGCCATCGCCGCGCTCGCAGTCGTCTGCGCCCTGCCAAGCAGCGCGCGCGCCCAAATTCCTTTGAGCACGCCCGCCGGCGAGATGCTGCTATTCAAATCCAGCGCCGCCTCGCGGGTGTTCGAGCAAGTCCGCTCCGAGGCGCAGGGCGTGATGATGAATGTGTCCGTCAAGGTCGGTGACCCCGTGGCAAAAAACCAGCTTCTCGGCCACCTCGAATTGGACGCAACCAAGCTCCAACTCGACCTCGCCCAACACGCGATGGACGCCAAAGGCAACGTGGATGCCGCCCGCAAGCAGGCCGAAGCATGGACGGTGACGCGCGAGGAAACGGAGGAAGCGGTGCGCAAACGCGAGATAAAGAAATCCCGCTTGGACTGGACCTCCGCCATGGAAGAAATGTATCAAGGCAATCATGAATCGCAGTTAGAAGCCGAGAAAGCGCAAGTGATCCAATACGAATACTGGAAACAACAATACGAAAAGCGCTTCCTGCGCGCTCCGGTGGATGGAATCGTCTCCGAGGTGGTCGTGGAACCCGGCAAGTCGATCAACTTCGCGACCCATGTTTTCACCATCAGCAATGACGACGACTACCTGATCTCCGTGCCCGTCCCCGCAACTCTCGCTGCGGCTGCGGTGACCGAAAGCACGCTCCCCGTGCGCTCCGTGGACGGCAAGTCCGTGAGCCGTGCCAAGGTGGACGGCGTGACCGACGACCCCAGCACGACGGGCGGCAAAATCCTCCGTTTGTTAGTCCATGCCTCCGATTTTCCCGCGCTCGTCCGGGCGAAACTCAAGGGTATGAAATTCGACGTCTTGCTGCCCCAAGTGGCCGCTTACATCGAGTGACTTCATGGCGCGTTCTCGTTCCGCCTTGAATGCGCCTCAGGGAAAACCAATGCTCCGGCCATGCCTGCCCGAGAAGCCGCCCTTGAACTCGCCCGCCGCCTGACCGCCGCCGGCCACATGGCGCTCTTCGCCGGCGGCTGCGTGCGCGACAAACTGCTAGGACTGAAGCCGAAGGATTACGACATCGCCACCTCCGCGACACCTGCGGAAATGCTCAAAATTTTCCCCGGCGCGAATGAAGTCGGCGCCCATTTCGGCGTAGTCATCGCCAAGCACAAGGGGCACCACGTCGAGATCGCGACCTTCCGCACCGACGGTAGCTACAAGGACGGGCGGCGGCCGGAAAGCGTGACTTTCTCAACCCCGCAGGAAGACGCCCAGCGCCGGGATTTCACCATCAACGGGCTGTTCGAACGACCCGATACCGGCGAGGTGATCGACCACGTCGACGGCATGGCAGACCTCCGCGCGGGAGTCTTGCAGGCCATCGGCGATCCGCTGGCCCGCTTCACCGAGGACGGGCTGCGCTTGCTGCGGGCGGCGCGGTTTTCGGCGACGATGGGATTTGAAATCGAGCCGCAGACGCGGGCGGCGATCCACGAGTGCGCGCCACTGCTGGACCGGATTTCGCCGGAGCGGATTCGCGACGAGTTCTCGAAAATCCTGACCTGCCCGCGCCGCCGCATGGGCGTGGAGCTGTTGGTGGAAACCGGGTTGATGCTCCACATCGTGCCGGAGTTTTTGAAAACCCTTGGCTGCGAACAACCGCCGGAATGGCATCCGGAAGGCGACGTTTACACCCACACCTGCATCATGCTGGAAATGCTCGAAGCCGCCGCGCCGCTCGAGCTTTGCCTCGCCGTCCTGCTCCACGACATCGCCAAGCCGCCCTGCCAAACCTTCGGCGACCGCATCCGCTTCAACGGCCACGACGCGATGGGCGCGGACATGGCCGACGTCATCCTCCGCCGCCTGCGCTACCCGAACGACGTCATCACCGCCGTCGTCCCGATGGTCGCACGCCACATGCAGTTCATGAACGTCCAGCAAATGCGGACCGCGAAACTCAAGCGCTTCATGGCCGAGCCGACATTCCCGCAGGAAATGGAGCTGCACCGCGTGGACTGCGGGTCGTCGAATGGATTCACCGACAACCACGAATTTCTGCAAGCGAAGGCGCTTGAATTTGCCGCCGAGCCCTTGATCCCGCCGCCGCTGGTCACGGGCCGGGATTTGATCCAGCTCGGCCTCACGCCGGGACCGCGTTTCCGCGAAATCCTCGAAATCATCCAAACCGAACAACTCGAAGGACGAATCCTTGATCGCGAACCCGCCCTCGACTACCTCAAGGCGCTCGCCGCCGAAACTTCCGCATGATCCGCGAGACATCCGGTAAAATCAGCACAGCCCGCCAGTCCGCTCCTCACCACTTTTCCCACTCATGAATTCCACCATCCCCGTCGAACATTCCGATCCCGTTAACGCCCAAATCCTTACGATTTCCGAAGATTTGATCGCCGGATTCCAACGCCAGCCGTTTCACCTGATCGCCGAGAAATCCGGGTTGCCACTGGAAACCGTGCTTGAGCGCATTCGCGCAATGGTCGAGGCCGGAGTGGTCCGCCGTGTCCGCCAGACGCTGCTTTCCACCAAGCTCGCCCACGGCGCGCTGGTCGCGTGGAAACTGCCCGAAGAAAAACTCAACGATGCCTTCGATTTCATGGCCAAGGAAGATCCCTTCTCCGGCCACGTCGTGATCCGCTCGACGGATACCGACGTTTCCGGCTCGGGCTACCGGCTCTGGACGACGCTCAAAGTCCCCGTCGGCGAATCTCTCGATTTCCACGCCACCGCCCTGCTCCGCCTAACCGGAGCCACCGAATACCTGCTGATGCCGGCCAACGGTGTCTTCGCCCTCGGCGTCGGCCACACCCGCCGCAAAACCCTCGAACCCGGCGACAAAACCGACGAGCAAGCGGTCATGATGACCACCACCGCCGTCGATCTCACCGCCGAAGAATGGACCGTGCTGCTCGCGCTCAAAGAGGAGCTCACACTCGATGAAATTTCCGAAAACCCGTGGCACAAGCGCGCGGAAATCGCCGGCGTCTCGCTCGACCGCTTCTGCGAAGTCGCCGAGACGCTTAACGCGAAAAAAGTCATCGGCCGCTTCTCCACCTTTCTCGAACACGTCAAGCCGTCCGCCACCGGCGAGCGCGTCACCCGCTTCAACGGGCTCTTCCACTGGGCAGTCCCGAAAGGCCGAGAAATCGAGGCCGGCGCCGAAGTTGGCCGTCATTTTTGCATGACCCACTGCTACTGGCGCGAGGGCGGCCCGCAATTCGGCGACGTCAACATCATGGGCGTCGTCCACGGCACCGAAAAACCCCGCGTCCTTGAGCACAAAGCCGCCATCGACCGCCACCTCGAATCCGTCGGCATCCCAGTCTCCTACACCAACGTCTTCTGGGGCGGCCGTTCGGAAATCAAGCCCTCGGAAATCTCGCCGAAAGTTTACCACGAGTGGCACGCAAAGCACGCGGTGCCAATTTACTAGCACCCGCACCAAAGGCCCGGATGTTGAAGTCCTACATTCATCGAAAACGGTAGGCTCAGCTTATCGGGTGACTCCGCGAATCTTGACTCATCCACCATGAGGTTTTACTCCTTCTGTCTCATATAACCCCATGAAAACTGTTTGCTGCTGTTTGCTATCAATTTGCGCCCTGTCTTTCTCCGGCGTGGCCCAAACCGAGTTTGGGCCACGGATCAAGCTTACCGATCCGATCATCAATATCGAATTTTCAAGGATCGTGGACATGGATGGTGACGGTGACATCGATGTTGCGGCCTACGGATGGAAACCCAGATTGAATTGGTTCGAAAACGATGGGCATGGAAACTTCACGAAGCATGATTGGGATGTGGAAAATTTTAATTATCAGTCCATCATCGGCATCGCGGATTATGATGGAGATGGCAGACAGGATGTTTGGCTTGAGGGGCAGGAATATGATGCGCAATCCAATGAGAGAAATCGATATTTAGTTGCAAAAGGGCAGGAAGGTGGCGGTTTCGACTCTCCGATGCTTGTTGCCGAAACACCTTACTACAGTGATGGCGGGGGCTATGCGCAGGTGGCGGATCTGAACGGAGATGGATTCATTGACATTCTCGGGACTAAGTATGTCTTTCTCGGGACTTCGACAGGGAGCTTTCACACGCCTTCCCCCATACATCCGGATGTCTATTTTAATATTTGGCAGGACATCATTCATGACTACGATTCAGACGGCGATCTGGATTTGCTTTCTGGTCACAGTTACTGTGAAAACACAGGCGGTGGTCAGTTTGCAGCGCCGAAAAAACTTTTCGACCTTCCTGCAGGTCTAGATTTTGATGAATTTGGCATTCTCCATCCAGACACCATTGGCACCCCGCCCAAGTTAGTCGTTCTTGCAAGCAACGACGACATGACGGGACAAAAACTTTTCCTATATGAAAGACAAAGTGACGGGACCGCACTCATGGTGGAGGAGTTCAATTTGCCCCATGGAGAAGGCCAGACTTCTTGGCAATGGTGTTTCGTGCGTCCAGACCAATCATCAACCCGGACCTATTTGTGTTGTTGGCCTGGCGTCGGGATAAGTCAGCTCCATGAGCTGAAATACGGGGAGGCGGGATTTGTGTTAAAGCTCCTGAACACCCATCAAGACTTCACAAGTTTCGATCATTCGGGAGAAGCGGATCTCAATGGTGACGGAATCAAGGATCTCGTCGTAGTGATACCATCGCTCGGTTACACTTTCGGCAGTGCTACGGATCATATCCTCTGGTATCCGGGCAAAGTGGACGGCAGTTTCCAAGCGACACCTGCAACGGTGGTGCCAGCGACTTATGAAAGGCAACTGCAGATCGCTGATGATTTCGACGGGGATGGTGATGTGGATTTGATGTTCGGACTGAGCTCTCCTCTCGGTTCAAGCAGTGATGTGAGTCAAAATGCGGTCTGGTCAAATCATGGAAATGGAATCGATTTTGATAAGAAGACATTTGCCATACCCGGGCTGATAAAATCCGTCCTTGGAGTCGAGGATTTTGTAACCCAACCCATTAAAGATGGGGAGCGGCCAACAGGTTTCCCGTTTGTTCTCCCGCAAGGCAGAAAAGACTTCATCATTCGTTCAGACTTCTCGTATCATGGGGCGACGCCGGGGGCGGCAAACGTTTATCTCTTGGTTCAGAACTCTTTGGGCGACTTCCATGTGAAGTTGGTGATGTCTGGCGTTTCAGATTCAATCATCTACTACAAGGACTGGGATGGAGATGGAGCAAGGGATCTGATTTTTATCGGGCCTGACGGCGCACTGAGCTGGTCAAAGCGGACAGATTATAAGTTCGGAGCTCGCCAACAGATCATGAGCTTTCCCTCAAATCCGATTGATTCTCTGCAAACGAAGGACTTCGCACTTCTGGATATGGACAGGGACGGAGATCTTGACATCTATGGCCGGGGATCCCTGTTCGGCCCTGATAGCAGCTATTGGGCCGAACGTGGTGCGGACAGCGAGATTCTATCGATCCGAAAACTTCAGACACCCTTGGATCTTCTCTACTTTGACGCTGACGGCGATGCCATCAAAGAATCCACGGCTCGCATTGGCAACTCCGGCGGGATCAATCCCATGGTGGATTTCCATTTTGAGAACGCGGACCTTGGTGCAATCTATTACAACAATACGGGGCTGTTCGATTTTGACGCAGACGACGACTTTGATCTATTGATCTCTGCGTCGATTTTCAATATACATGGGTATAAGCGATTGATTTGGCATGAGAACCAAGGTGGCGGGCCGAGTATTAACGATGCAACAAGCGTTGAGTTCGCAGGGATCGAGCTTTCCTATCGAGATCAATTCGCGCAAAAAGACATGGATGGCGACGGAACGAAGGATTTCCTCGTTGTTTCTCGAGACACCGCACTGGTGGAATGGTTCAAGATCACGAATCGTAATGGCCCGCAGGCGTTTGTGGATTGGATGGCTGGGCAACAACTCGCAGGAAGCACCGCAG
Organism: Verrucomicrobiota bacterium; assembly: GCA_041179105.1. Taxonomy (GTDB): domain Bacteria; phylum Verrucomicrobiota; class Verrucomicrobiia; order Verrucomicrobiales; family Akkermansiaceae; genus Luteolibacter. Next base: position 21,087 of record JBEGUC010000027.1, read on the forward strand.
GCCCGAAAAATGACTGGGATATGGATGGCCGCACGAACTGGGAAGAATTCGTTTTCGGCACACAAGCAAAGGTTCACGACAATGGATATGGACGAGAGCCGCACATCGAAAAGACTGCTACGGGAATGAATTTCGGCTACACGCGCAGAAAAAGCGGAGCCGGTCTGCATCTCAACTACGGCATGCAAAGGAGCAAGACGCTCAACGGGGATTGGGAGCCATGGATACCGGAAGTCACTCCTGCGGCCACCGTCAGTGATTATGAGGATATCCGCATACCGATCAATTCGGGGGAAAATGCGGAGTTCTTCAGAGTGAAGCTGCCCGATGTCCCCAAGTGAGCGATCAACCACAGGTGTCGGCTTTCCCGCCCCGGGCGTCCTCGGACAACTGGAATGCCCTCCACACCCCAGAACCCATTTCATTCCAGCGACGAGGTTCGGCTTCCGCCTAACTGAGCCGGAGCGAAAAAACCAAGGAATCCCGCCCGCTCGCTTCGAATTGTGCGCGCCGATCGTGCGGCAAATCTTCGACCTTTGCCGAATCATACCCGAGTTTCCCGGTGAAAAAATTCGCCGCCCGGTTACTCAGCGCAAACACACGAGGAATCCCCCGTGCGCGCGCGACCGCCTCGACGTGGCGGATCAGCTCGATGCCGTATCCCCTGCCCTCGTGCGCCTGTTTCACATACAAACAAGCCACCTCCGCGCAGTGCTCACCGGCATATTCGTGCAAGGCCACGCAGCCGACGACGTTGTCGTCGATGGCCATCACATAGAAATCTTCGATCCGCGACTGGATGTCCTCGTAGGTGCGCTCGACCAATTTCGTCCGGCGCACCGAGCGGCCGATCATGCCCAACAACTCCGGAATATCCTCCTCGCGCAGCTTGCGGATCAAGCGGTAGCTGTCGGCGTGAACCATGGTGCCGACGCCTTCGTTCGAGAAAAGCTCGTCCACCAGCACGCCCTGCTGGCGGCCGTTCAGGACATGCACCCGCGGCACGCCGCGATGACAAGCGGCGGCCGCCGCCCGCAGCAACGCGGCTCCGGCGGCATCGGTGCGAATGGCCAGTGCCTCCGTATCCGCCGCACGGATGGCGTGGGCCGGTGCTCCGTCGATGAGAATCGCCTCCTCCAGTAGCGTGATGATCTTGGCGACGCCGATTCCCTTGGCGAAATCCACCACGGGAATGTCTAGCGGCCCGGTCGCCGAGGCGTCGATCACCGCCGACTGGCCGCGGCCGAGAATTTCCAAAACCTCGCGCACCGCCAGCGGATCGGTGATCGGCCGGGAAACGCGGGCGGCCATGATTTCGCACTCCAGCGTCCAATCGTAGAGATCCTTCAAATCGCCGCCAAGCACGCCGAGCACGAGTTTCACACCGAGGTCTTCGAGCACCGCCAAGTCCAACAAGGTTTCCGCCACCGCCGGCTCGGGCAAGAGCCCGGCCTCGATGAGCACGAAAAACACCTTTCCTCGGAATTGAGGAATGTATTGGAGGACCTCCCGAACGTCACGTTGCTGCGCCACGGGCCTTTCCTACCAGACCCACGCCACCCCGCAAGCGCGGATCAAGTGAAATCCCCCCCACAAAAAAACCCGAGGCTTTTCAACTTCGGTAGTCTTTAAACCTCAACGGGAAGCGCTCGAAAGAGGACTCGAACCTCCACAGACTTATCATCGAATCCATCACCCTCAGCGAGCATCCCCTGTTTTTTGCTCATTCGCTTCAGACGCTCGCAGACCGCCGCCACAGCGCAGATCGATGGAGGCCATGGTCTTGAGTGCCGAAAGGGGCTCTGCCGTGCTATTTTGAAATCTCCAATTTCATATCTTCGGAGTTTCCTCTCAGTTCGGGAGCATACATGGCCTCCGCGGTGGCGGGCAGAGCTTTGTAAATCCCCAGTGCCTCGGCGCGGAGTTGGTAGCGCAGCGTGTGCGTCCCGCGCGGCAGGGCGCGGATAAAGAAGTCCACCGTCTTGTCACGCGGCTCCATGTAAGCACTCAATCCGTCACCCTCGCCGATGTAGCCACTGAGCACGTCGAGTGCTTCAAAGCCGGCGGCCTTGGCATCGGAGAAAATTAGGTATTCGTAGTCATTTTTGCTTTCGAGGATGAGTTCCACTTCCACGCGATCGCCGGATGCGAGTTTAGCGCCGTCCGCCAGTGGCTCGCGGCGGAAGCGTTCTGCCTGTTGTTTCACGATCAATCCGCTGGAGTCCGGCACTTCGGTTTCCTTCTCCAAGGCGATGAGTTTGGAAATCCGCCGCTGCACCTTCACCTCCAGTCCGGCGGCGCGGAGCTTGTCTTCGAGCGTGAAAACTTCGAGATAGGCATTCGCATAAAGAGTCCCCTTCCCTATCCGCCGGAGTTCAATCTCGTGTTTCCCCGTGGTAATGGCATCGCCCGTGAGTGTGATAGTGTCGTCGTAGGTGAAAAGATTTTCCCGTTTGATCGAAACCTTGCGCAGGGATTTCCCGTCGAGCAGGACTTCCACATCCATCTCCGGCGCGTCCTCGCCGCTGGCTTTGAAATAGCTGGCGATGGCTTCTACTGCAAATGCGGTGTCGCGCGTGGATTCCCAATAAGTCGCGTGTTTGCGATTATTCACCAGATACTTCACCAAGCCGCGCGTATCTGCCTCCTTCGGCTTCACGGCGGCGAGCAGCTTGAGATACCACGCGTGCGCTTCCACCTCACTGCCATACCAGTTCCACCAGTGATTCGCGTTCTGCAGATCGAGGTAAACCGTCTGATTCTCCGCATCGCGCTTTATATATTGGGAGATCATTTTCATCACTTCATCACGGCGCGCCTCGTCGCCCTTGCGGTGATGTTCGAGTCCTAGCAGACACTTGGCGTAAACTGGCAGATCCAACCGATCTCGGTGGAGAAACGCGAGCATTGGCCCTGAATCGCACTTGGCCTCGCCGAGAACGAGCCGGACGAACGCGTCCAGCGCATCGCAGGTAAATTTTTCGTAAAGCTCGGATTCTTTGATTTTCTTGCCTTGTTTCCGCAGCACCTCGCGCTCGACGTGGAGCTGCAGCGCGGCGATTTGCTTGCGCTCGTGTGCCGTCAACCACGCGACACCGGACTCCAGCATCTCATCCGGGATTTTTGCGCCGTTCTGCTTTGCAACTAACAATCCATGCACCACCACCGCCGTGGTGTGCGGATAGGAATTCTCACGGTAACCCGAAAACCAGCCCCAACCGCCGTCGGAATTTTGCATGGAAATGAGTTTCTCGATGCCCATAGCGACCATTTTCTCCATCTCCACTTCGTCGAAGACCGGGTTCGTCTGCCATTGCTTCCACTGCGCCGCGCGGTCGGTGGAGTCGCCTAACTCCTGCGGATTGAGATTGGTGCGCTTCGCCTTCACCTCGGCGAGGTTGATCTTGAGATCGCGCAGCATTTTCTGGGCGATCACGGCGGGCACGAAGCGGTTCAGCGTCTGCTCGGTGCAGCCGTATGGATAGCTCGCCAAGTAGGGAATCGCATCCACCACCGCGCCGGCGATGGTGGGTGAAAAACGGACGGTGAGCTTCGATTGATCCGGCCGACGTTGCTCAGGCACTTCGATTTGAATCTTCGCCGAATCCGCACTCGGCTCGACGACGCGGCTCCACGCGTCCTGCCGCGACATGCCATGGACGAGCACTGGTAACTTGCGCTCCACCGCATCCCCATCGTCGCCGGAATCCGCCCTCATCCGGAAGATCGCTTCGCCTTCGTGCAGCGCTTTGACCCGCCAATCGACCCGGGCTTCCGAGCGTGCGGCGATTTCCACAGTCTGCGGTGCGCCGTCGATGGCTTCTAGATTTTTGGTATCCAGTTCGAGGGAAACCTTCACCGTCTTCGGCGCGTCGTGGTCGTTCTGGACGACCGCGCTGAAGACCGATTCATCGCGTTCCACCAGAAATCTCGGGGCTTGCAGGCGGACAAGCAACTCCTTGGAAGTGATGATTTCCGCGCTTCCCTCGCCGACTTGCGTGCCCTTGCCAAGCACCCAGACGCGGGCTTTCCAAGTGGTGAGATTGTCCGGGAATTCCAGCGGAATCTCGGCGTGGCCATCAGCGTCAGTCTGAATCGCGCCAGACCATTTTAAGAGATCGGCGAAATCCTTGCGGACAAGAATAGGAGCGGCGTTTGGATTATTTAAAATCGCATCAATATTGCCTTTCTTAACCTTCGCATCGCCAGACCGGAGACCAGCTATCGCGGACATCGCCATCAGCGGCACTCCACCAGAAGAATCGCTAAAAGGATCGCTCTTCATCATTTCAGACCGTGCTGCGCCACGAAAGCCGCCACTGCCTCTTCCCACAGAAAAACCCTCATCCCCGAAACGCCCGAGCGACTGCATTCCGATGACTTTCGGACGAAGCAAATTCCCCGGCGAGTCCGGGATCGAATCGCCTCGAACGCCCGGATAATAGTTTTTTTTCCACATCCAGAAATTCTCATGGATCTTCCCGACGTTCGAGCCGCCGGTGATCGCTTCTAGGGATTTGTCATAAATTGATAGAACGGCGATACCTGTCACCGGTTTGCCCTCTGCGTCCTTCAAGGTCACTCGCAGCGAAGAGTTTTCGCGCGGCTTCACCCGGTTCTTCGCGGGCTCCAACGTCACCTCGATCAACTTGCTCACAGGCGGCAACAAAATTTGCCGAACGGCGGTGTGAACCTTCGCGCCATGGACGCTGACGCCCTCGACAAACATATTTGGCATGTCGCGCAGATCCAGCGGGACATCGACTTCGAGACTTTTCCCATCGAGCTGGATGCAGCGGGCTTCGCGTCCGGCGGAGCCTGCGATGTGTAGAAAAAGCCAGACCTTGGCGTTTTCCTTGTCGCTATTCACGCGGAGTTTCACCGTCTCGCCAGAAGCGTAAGATGAATTGTCGGCGATGATTTCCAAGGGCCCGAAATGCCAATCTCCAGGATCGGCGCGACCCGGGCCGTGGACGTTGAGAATCGCCGCGCCTTCTGCCGGGTCGCCTTCCTTGATGGAGAGGCTCGCTGCGAGCCGATATTGACCCGTGGTGGGCGCGGCGAAGCGCTGCTTCACCTCACCCTGCGCGTCAGTCACTACCGGATACTCCTGAATTTCCTGCTCCTCGATGCGTCCATCTTTCCCGCGGGTGAGTTTGAAAATAACCAACTTTCCTTTTGCGCCGACGACTGGATTTCCTGCCAGAGTCGCAGCGGAAATTGTCGCTTCAACCATCTCCCCGGCACGGGTGTGACCACGGTCCGTCCACAGCACGACTTCGAACGATTTGCGCGCGGCGATGACCGAGCCGGTGCCACGTTCTTCGCGGCGGGAGGCATCAACCACGCGGGCCTCGATGGTGTATTTCGCATCCATGTCGCCATGGATTTCCTTGGCAGGCGCAGTGTCGATTTCGATCTTCGCCGTGCCATCCGGGCTGATCGGTAAATTGCGCTTGAGCACGAGTTCATCCGGCGTCCAGCGATTTCCCTGCCACCACGGCGGATGCGGCGGCAGGCAGCCCCAGTTTTTCCAACTTGGGTGCCATGTCGCCTCGCTGCCATTC
>JBEGUC010000028.1:0-26650 GCA_041179105.1 Verrucomicrobiota bacterium
GAACTTGTCGCTGCTGACGGCGTGAACGGAAACTGTGTGGCCATCAATGCCGCAGCGATTCGTGCAACGGGACTTCCAGACGCGGAGAAACATCCGCATTACGGCGATGGCCCTTATACTTACCAGCTTCACAAAGCCGGCTTCCGTAACATGGTTCTCACTTCCGCCAGCGCGTTATTGGAGCGAGAATACGACCGCTGCGTGAGCGTGAAATGGCGCTGCGCTTTTTGGAAAAAGCCGCTCTCCACCAAATTCTGCTACTACTATCTCTCAAGAAAATCGCAGTATCACTGGTCGATCAAGTACTATGATGCGGTGGCGTTTCGAGGATGCCTTGTCGCGCCCTTCGCTTACCTGGCATCTATGCTCAATGTGTTTAGGGAAATTGTCTCCGGGCATTGGCTCGGGCTAATCATGGCACGCGAATCCCGTCTAAGGGCAGTTTGCCGCGAATACGAAGGAAAATTCCCGAAAGAAGGGATGATTCAATCTTTAATCAAGTTAGAAAATGACTAATATCAAACACGTAGGAATCCTCAACGCCTATGACGCGCGCAATCGCGGGGACCGAGCAATCGTAGAGGCCCAGCTGGGGTGGATCGAGAGAACCATACCGGGGGCAAGCGTGACGATTTTTTCACCTCACCACAATTACAACCGGACAATTTTCACTTCAGCATCCAGCCAGAAACCACTGATCGGGACACCGCGACGAGGCAATATCATCAGACGGTTGACGAAACCCTTAGTGGATATCGCAATGCACCACTTGGAAAAACGAATTGACAGTACCTCCGTCGAATTCCATTTATGCGAAGCATTTTTCGTCTGTGGTGGAGGATATCTTTATTCGTCCCCATCCCCGGTGGCAAGCCGTCAGTTGTTCTTGCACGCGGCCAACGTCCTAGCGGCTCTGAAAACAGGAAAGCCGGTTCTATCTTTTCCGATGTCATGGGGTCCAATCCGTAAAAAAACGGATGAATGGATCTGTAAACGGCTGGCATCAGCCCTTCCGATATTGGTGACCCGGGGCAGCGAATCCAATGAGTTGCTCTCTTCCTGGGGTTTTGGAGAAAAGGTCATGGCTCTGCCAGACGTGGTGATCGCAGCAGCTGAGCTTTTACCCGAGGTGAAAGTGTGGAGAAAGACACCGCAGCGAGTCGGATCATTGGGGATCGCTCCGATTGATTGGAGTTTTGACCGGGTGGTCAGTCCTAAGGACATGGAAAGCTATCTCAGTAAATTGGTGACTCTTGGCAAAGAATGGTGTCGAGGCCAAGGCCGCTTCATTACCGTCTTCCCGCAGGTCGAGGTGAATGGAACGGACGATGACCGGATCGTAGCGCGCCGTCTAATTGCATTACTTCGGGATGCGGGACTGCCCTGTGAAATTGCCGAAAACCTGGAATGGAACCCCTATTGGAGTGAGATTGCTGCTCAGGAAGTATTCTTGGGATGCCGCATGCACTCCTGCATCTTTGCCATGGTATGCGGCGTTCCAACTGTCGGCTTGGGCTACCAGCCCAAATTCCGCGAATTGTTCACACAACTTGGATGGCCGAATCGCAGCTATTTGATCGACCGCTTTTGTCCGCACGAGGTCGCGACTCAATTACAAAGCCTATCAACCCGTTGTGACAGGCAAGAATTACTGAAACATATCGATCATGCCGGACAGGAGATCCTCAAGTCATTGGACGATGCCTGGCAGCAAACGATTGAGAATTGTCTGCCGGATAAATCTCGGACAGGCCTGAGGAAGCTATCGATTTCGGTGATCACACCGAGTTTCAAGCAGTTGAACTTCCTTAAATTTTGTTCGGCGAGTGTGCGGGATCAAACAGGAGAGTTCGAAGTGGAGCATTTGATTCATGACGGTGGCAGCGGCGAAGAGTTCGAGCAATGGGCGGCCTCCCAGCGGGGAGCGGTCTGTGTCTCGGAGACCGACGACGGGATGTATGACGCGATCAACCGCGGCTTCCGTAAATCCAGTGGTGACATCATCGCGTGGCTGAATTGTGACGAGCAATATTTACCCGGCACCTTGGAGCGGGTGGCGCGCTATTTTGAAGCGCATCCGGAAACGGATATTCTATTTGGCGACGTGATTCTGGTGGATGAGCTGATGACTCCGCTGGCCTATCGGCGGGCAGTGATGCCGAGCCTAGGGCATATCCGCCACAGTCACCTGAGCACATTTTCCGCGGCCACCTTTGTCCGCAGACGAGTGCTGGACGAGGGGCATTATTTGCACACCCGCTGGAAAACGATTGCCGACGCGGTCTGGATCGAGGAATTACTAACGGCGGGCTATCAGGCTGCGGCGCTGCATGAACCTCTGGCGATCTTCTGCATGCTGGGGTCCAATCTGGGACAGTCGCCATTGCTCTTCCAGGAGCGGCGGGAGTGGGAAACCGAACTGGGGACAACCAACCGCTGGCGACGACAGTGGTATATCATGAAATACCGGCTGGCGAGACTGTGGGTGGGCGCTTACTGGCTGCGCAAGGTGGCGGTATCTGCCTACGCTCCGGGCGAACAGAAACGCTTAACTAAAACGCACTGGGTGGCCGGACAATGGAAGGTAGCAAAAAACCAAGCGGATAATCTCCGGTCATGGCGCGATGGGACGATGGGGGGAGGCACAACACGCCAACAGCGGAGAATATGGTCATTCCTCCACGCCGTCTGTTTTCTCGCCATCGCCATCAGCTTAGATCGCTTGACACAGGGAGATGCGGTTAAGGGGCCGTTTATCCTCTTGTTGTCTCTGTTATTTCTCTCCTTTCGGGCTCGATTCGACGACATAATCAAGATTGCCTTCTTTTATTTCCTCACTTCTTGGTATTTACTCAGCGAGAGACCCGTGGACGTTCTAATCGTCCGGCTGGGAACGTTTAGCATCGGAGCGATCCTAGCGATTTTCTGGTCGGCAAGCTTGCGAAACCTTCAGGCTTGGATCAGCGGCACGGTAACACTAATCCGGCGGATTCCCGTGCCATTGATCCTGACTGACCGCCTAGGCCAAATCATCTTGGTCAATAACGCGGCCTGCTCTTGGTTCCAGCGCACCGAGCAAAGTCTTCTCAACAAGGAATTGCATGGGGTGCCGGCCGGGAGCGACAAGCAAGGTGCGATGCTCTCGGCGGTCCGGGATTGGGGTGAACGCCCGCCCCTAGGCTTGCTGGAGCTGGGACTTGAGGGCGATACCCAAGAGCCCCTTGGCAATGCCAACGTCTTTGTGGTGGGTCAGGGCCGCTATCGCTTCTACGCGTTCATGCTGAAGTCGGCGGACGAGGAGTGAGTGGTTCCGGTAGCCGCTCGCGGCAGCGCCGCGAGGGCGCGCGTGGTCGCCCTCAGTGAAAGTTTCGATTCTTAAAATATTAGGATTACGCGCTAGCTCCCCTAAAGCCAATCATCTTGGTTTTTCGACCTCTTCTTATCTATGTCTCAGCAAAAAACCCACATCCTACTGATGGGCCAGACACCACCGCCGTGGCACGGGCAGGCGGTGGCAACCGAAATATTATTCAAACATGACTGGCAAGAATTCGAAGTCCACCGGCTGCGGATGGAATTCAGCGAGGAGATGCTGGAGGTGGGGCGCTTCCAGTGGAAGAAAATCAAGCATTTATTTCATTTGATCCGCAGGGCGAGGGAAATCCTCAAAGCGAATCCGGGCTGCATCTTGTTCTATCCACCGGCAAGTGCGAAGTGGATTCCCTTTTTGCGCGACGTCGCGCTCCTAACGAGCGTCCGGCATCTGGCGGGTAGCACGGTCTTCATCTTCCATGCCAGTGGCCTGCCAGTCTTCGTGAAGAGTGACCCACTCCGGCGGCTGATGGGCCGCGCGGCCTATCACGGCGCGGATGTGGCGCTGGAAGTCGCGCTGGAAGTCGTCACGCCGCACGAAGTTTTCTCCGCCAAGAGTTGGCAATGGTGCCCCTGCGCGATCGCGGTACCGGACGTGGCTCATGAAGCCCGTCCGGACCATGCCCCGCTTACCGTTTTGTTCGTCGGGAGCCTGCAAGAGGGCAAGGGGGTGGTCGAGATTTTCAAGACGGCGGCCTTACTGAAAGAACAGGGCCGCGAGCACGATTTCCGCTTCCGCATCGTGGGCAAGTGGCTCTCGCAGGAGTTTGAAAACAACATCCGCCATTTGCGGGGGGAGTTGAAGCTGGAGGAAATGGTCGAGCTCGCCGGCCAGCTAACGGGCGACGACAAGTGGCGCGCTTACGCCACGGCGGACGTATTTTTCTTCCCCACCCATTACGCCTCAGAAGCGACGCCGATCGTGCTGATGGAGGCGCTCGGGATGGGACTGCCGCTCGTGACCACGCAATGGGCGGGGATTCCTGCCATGCTCGATGGCTGCAAGACGGCGTGCTTGCTACCGGTCCGCTCGCCGGCCCCATACGCGACCGCACTCGCAGAGCTCCACACCCGCAGGCATGAACTGGGGGAAATGCATGATATCTCGCGCGCGTTCTATCAAAAAAACTTCCTGCCAGAGCGCTTCATCGAGCGGGTGGGGAAGGCGTTCGCGGTGGCAGGGAGGTCGGTGCTTCAGTCGACTTCGGCTCGGCGTTTCGGTGTATCGGCAAGAGAAGAGAGAGAATCAGAGGTCGAAGCCACCGAATCTTCCTCTAGGACTGCTCCCGACATGTCGGAGCTTTCCCACACGCCGACATGTCAGCGTGTGGAAAGCGGGGACATGTCCCAAGCACTCCGTTCCTCAGACGCTCGCCGTATCGCCATCACCGTCTATCTGGCGGACCAGAACCCCGGTCACGACCGGAGCTTCGGCATCTCCCGGATGTCGCAGGTGGTGCTGGAAGCACTGCAAGCCGACGGCCGGGTGACCCTCGAGACGATCGCCTCCAAGACCTCGCAGCAGGCACCCGCTGGGGTCGCGTCCGCCCGCGTTCTGCCCTGGGGAACGCGGCGGAAGTCGGTGCGGTTTTTAACCGATCACTTGCACCCGCTAGTTTTCCCGCGCACTTCGCTGTCGGACGTCTGTTATTTCCCGAAAGGCTACCTGCCACTGCTCAACCGGTTTTGCAAGCCGTCGGTGGTGACGATCCATGACACCATCATTCAGTATGACGAGGACCACTATCCCGAGTGGAGAAAGCCACGGGAGTATGCTTATTGGGCCACGATGCTGAAACACACGCTCCGGAACGCTGACCGGATCCTGACGGTCTCGGAGTCTTCCAAAGCGCAGATTGAGGAATTCATGGAGCGCCATGGAATTCCCCGGAATGAAATCACCGTCACCTACGAACCGTGTTTGTATGAACGAATCCCCCAACCGCTGGACGCGGTGAAGGATCACTATGTGATCCACCTTGCTTCCTGCGAGCCGCACAAACGCACGGCCCACCTCATCCGCTGGTGGCACGAGGCGGAATCGCAGGGACGCAACTTGCCGATGCTACACCTGATAGGCACGGTGCCGCCGGAAGTGGAGTCGCTGCTGGCAAGCTCGCACTGCATCGTGAAGAGTCCATTTCTCGAAGAAACGACCCTGCAAGCGGCTTACCGATCCGCGCGTGCGTTGATCCTGCCCTCGGAGATCGAAGGATTCGGCCTACCGGCGTTAGAAGCCTATTATCTCGGGACGCCGGTGTGCTTTGTGAGGGGAACCTCGGTGGAGGAAATTCTCGGCGTTGCCACCGACAAGGGCGGATTTTCGCTGGATAGCGCCGATTCTCTCTGGCACGCGCTCGACGAGGTGATGGCGATGCCTGCGGAGGAAGTTCGCGAGTGCGGCTTAAAACTCCGGGAAACCTACGCTACGGAGAAAGTGGCGGAGAGGATGGTCTCAGTTTTTGACGAGGTCAAAAACTGAGAATGTTGAATTTTTGATGTTGGATTTTGAATGAGAGAAGATCGCCCCAGCCCGCCGGAGGCTGAAGGCGACTCCTACCAAAAGGTAGGGCTGCACCGCCGGGGCAGCCGGCCAAAGGGAAGCGAAAGAACCGACCAAGCGAAGACGTTCCGGCTCTCATTGGATTTTTATTTCTCCGAACTTTGACAGCGGCCTCAGCGAGGCCGCCCTACCCTTTTTGGCATGATCCGCAATGATTGCCCTTAAGGGCGTGGTGCTTCTGAAAAACCAACGATTCGTGCTTATCCTTCATCTTCTCAGGCCGAAGTTCCCTCTTGGCTGACCGTTTAAAACGAACTAGTTTACTCGTATGACGACGAACGACTATCGCCAGCGTATCACGATCGAACCCGGTAAACGTGGTGGCAAACCCTGCATCCGACACATGCGGATCACAGTGTATGATATTCTTGGCTGGTTGGCAGCTGGCACGAGCTATCCAGAAATCCTTGCCGATTTCCCGGAGCTCACCACCGAGGATATCCAAGCCGCCCTAGCCTTCGCTGCCGATCGTGAACATCACTTGGTGGCTGCCTCCGCATGAGATTGCTCTTCGACCAAAATTTGAGCCATCGATTGCTCCCTGCTTTGGAGGATTTCTTCCCGGGTTCGCGCCATGTCCGCTTTCTGGGTCTTGCCGAAGCAGACGATTTATTGATCTGGAATTACGCGAAAGACCACCAACTGATCATTGTCACTCAAGATTCCGATTACTCCGATTGGAACAAGCTCCGCGGAGCACCTCCCAAAATCATCTGGCTCCGATGCGGCAATGCATCGGCAGATCAAATCCATTCCAAGCTTCGCAACGCGGTTGATCGAATTCAGGAGTTGGATTCCGATCCGGGTGTCGAAGTTGTGGAAGTCTGGTAGGGCTGCACCGCCGGGGCAACCGGCCAAAGGGACGTGAAAGTCTGACCAAGCGAAGACGTTCCGGCTTTTTCTTGGACTTCGCTTTCTCACCTCTTTGACATCCAAAAGGTAGGGCTGCACCGCCGGGGCAGCCGGCCAAAGGGAAGCGAAAGTCTGACCAAGCGAAGACGTTCCGACTTTTTCTTAGACTTCGCTTTCTCACCTCTTTGACTGCGCTCCCGGCGGTAGCGCACCACCTCAGATCCCACCTCAGATCCCACCTCCGGTCTCTCCCATCCAACATTCAACCTCACCCCATGCTCCGCGCTATTCTAAGAAATGCAGGTATCGATCCACGGCGTCTGATATCCGCAGTGCGTGGCTGGCGGCGCTATGTGCGGGACCGGGCGCTATTTCAACGAATCGACAAGCAAGGCTTGTTCACTTGGGGCAAGGAACTGCCCATCCTCAGTGAGTGGGATGAGTCATCCGGTTCGTTGGGAGCTTACTTTTTCCAAGACCAGTTAGTGGCACGCTGGATTTATGATGCCGCGCCCACCCGACATGTGGATGTGGGATCAAGGATCGACGGATTCATTGGCAGTCTATCAATATTTCGCGAGGTGGAAGTCATCGACATCCGGCCCCAGCCCGAGGCGGTTGCCCGAGTGAAGTTCCATCAACTCGATCTCATGTCCAATCTGCCCGGCAATTGGTTGGAAGCGACGGACTCTCTTTCGTGCCTTCATACCATCGAGCACTTCGGACTCGGACGCTATGGGGACTCCATTGATCCGGACGGTTACTTGAAGGGACTCGCGCAACTTCAAAAAATGGTCGCCCCCGGAGGACGGCTCTATCTATCCACGCCCATCGGACCCCAGCGGATCGAATTCAACGCGCACCGGATTTTCGCAGCGGAAACCTTGCTGGGCTGGTTCGGCACCGGATGGGAAATCGAGCGATTTGCGGTGATCGATGACAACAACCGCGTCCGGGAATCCGTCGATTGGACAGGACCGGATCTGGCAGACCACTTCGGTTGCAAAACCGGCGTGGCTATCGTTGCGGCGAGGAGAGTTTGGTAGAGCGCCGGCGGCGCACGGTGTTTCGGTGTTTCGGTAAGAAAGGCGAATGGGCGGTGCGTAGCGACCGATTCATTCTCTCTTACTGAAACACCGAAACACCGACCGCGTAGCTGAACGGGACCGTAGGCAACCGAAGCACCGGGCGCGTAGCGCAGCCGAAACACCAACTAATCATGAACAAGGTCGACAGCGTCCGGGAACTGGATGTGTATCAATCCGCGTTTTCACTCCAACAGGAGATTTTTGCGATTTCGAAGTCATTTCCAAGGGAGGAGATCTACTCACTGACGGATCAGATCAGGCGCTCATCGAGATCCATTGGGGCCAATCTTTCAGAGGCATGGGCAAAGAGACGTTATCCCGCGCACTTTCTATCAAAACTCACGGATGCGGACGGAGAACTTCAAGAGACTTTGCATTGACTATCAACTGCGGAAGCTTGTGAATACATCGGCAGAAAACAGTCCGAGGATCTCCAAAGCCGGACCTCAATCGTCGGACGCCAACTCGGCAGCATGATTAACAAGCACGAATCTTTCTGTTTTTAATCGATGTGCGGTGGCCCGGTGTGAGATGGTGCATCAGTGGGAAACGCGACAGCAAAGCGCAAGGGTAGCGACTCTTACCATCCTACCGAAACACCGAGCGCCGCAAGCGCAACCGAGCGGCACAGCCGCAACCGAAACACCTCTTCCCCCATGCTCCGCATCGTCCTCCTCGGCCGGACCGGCAACCACCTTTTCCAGTATGCACTGGGGCGGGTGCTGGCGGAGAAGCACGGCGTACCGTTGGTGATGGATGCGTCGTGGTTCAATGCGGAGGGCTGGGCGGAGGTTTCGCATTTCCTCAAGCTGCCGTTGAAAGCGAAGGTGGTGCGGCGTTGCTCGCTGGGCGCACGGGCGCTGCGTAAGTTCACGGGCAAACATTACTGGGAATATCGCGACGTGCCAATTCTGCGGGAAGCGGGCGACGACCAATCGTTCGACGCACGATTTCTGAATGCTCAGGCGGATTGCATGTTGTTCGGGTATTTCCAGTCGCCACGGTATTTCGAGGAAATCGCCGGTCCGCTGCGGGCGGAGTTGAATGGGATGCTTAAGGACGCGCTGCGAATTTCCGGGGAGCTCCGCGCCATGCTGGTGCATCCCAATTCGGTGGCGGTCCATGTGCGGAGAAAGGACTATCTGGATCTACCCATTTTCCAAGTCTGCGATTCCGCCTACTATCAGGATGCCATGGGCGAGATGCGTTCCTACATTCCGGATGCACGATTTTACATTTTCTCGGATGATCCGGAGTGGTGTCGTGGACATTTCACCGATTCCGACACCGAGGTGGTCGATTCCGGCCCTGTAGCGGCGATCACGGGTCGCCGCAGTCATGGAGCGGCGGAGACGGCGACCGGTGATCGCCGCTACAAAGCCGCCAATCCTCTCTACGACCTGCACCTGATGAGTCTGGCGAGCCATCATATCATCGCCAACAGCACCTATTCTTGGTGGGCGGCGTGGCTGGGTGACAAGCCCGGGCAGCGAGTGATCATGCCGGAGCGCTGGTATGCGCACGGGATCAAGGCGCCGATGGCGGAGAAGCGGTGGAAGGTAGCGCGGTTTTGATAAAACCGCACGCGAATGAAGGGCGAATGATCCGCCCATGAAAAGCCGTTCCGTCCCCTCTTGGAATCACCCATTCACATCCCATTCTCTGCGGTCTCAGCGAGACCGCGCTACCCCCATCCAACATCAAACATTCAACATCCAACATCTCCCGCCCCTCCCCCACCCTCGTCATCCTGAGCGGGCTATTGCTTTGGGCGATTGGAAGCCAGTGGGTAGCAGCGCTTTCGTGGGGGCATGACAGCTATCAACTGACGGAATGGCTGATCAACTACTCGGGAGGCTTTGTCCGTAGAGGGCTGCCCGGTTGGTTGATCGAGATTTGCGCCGACGCCAGCGGAGTGCAGGCCAACCACTTGATCATCGGGTTCTCAGCAATCTGCTATTTGCTGCTAGCGATTTGGTTTCTGCGCCGCTCCACCCGTGCGTTTCCGACCATTCTGATCCTCTCCTGCATCGTGATTGGATTCCCTGCTTATCAGGATTCGATCGTGCGAAAAGACTGCCTCGGGCTGTTGCTGCTAATTGGATGCCTTGCGGCGGATCGCAGTCGCCTTCCCCGGCCCGCTATCATCCTTGCACTCAACTTGCTGGCGGGAGTGGCGATCCTTTCCCATGAGACTTTTGTATTCTATTGCCTAGCGGGTTTGATTCTCTTCCGATGCGGGGATGAGAAGCCCCCGCACGTCATCGAGATCGTCCGCCGCGGCCTAGGTCTGCTGCCCGCCGCCGGATGCTTTCTGCTAACGGTAATTTCCCACGGCACGCCCGGACAAGCGGAAGCGGTCAATGACTCGTGGTTGCCCTTGTGGCGGATCATTGACCCCAGAAACCCTGGCCTGGAATCACCCAGCGCGGCGATCCAAGCTCTCGGTTGGAGCACCGACCACGGTCTTTCCCTGAGCCTCTACCTACTGACTTCCGGGCTCTATCAACCGGCGGGCTGGCCTTGCTGCGGCATCCTTCGTCCGGGCTGAATCAGGCATTCTTCCGTTGGTGCGCGTGGGTGACTCTCTGCCCGATGGTCTGCGCGGTCGCCTCATTCAGCGTGATCAATCAGCACCTGGATTTCGGCTTCAACCGTGACCGCTACGGATTGATGTATTTATTTTTCGCACTATTGGGTTGGGGAGGGATTTTGCGGAGTGCAGAGAGCCGTCTATCTGAGGTCTTGCGCAGGTAGCGCTGCACCGCCGGGGCAGCAGGCCAAAGGGATGCGAAAGAGCAGGCCGTGGGGAGACATTCTGGCTTTTTCTTGGGCTTCGATTTCTCACCTCTTTGACTGCGCTCCCGGCGGTAGCGCGCCACCTCCTCATTGACTTCCACTCATGCGCATCTTCACTTGCACGCCAGTCGCCTTCGGGGGTGGGCCAGATTTTTTCGCGCGGGACAGCGGGTTGTTGTGCCGTGGGTTTCAGGCGTTAGGGATTGAATGCCGGGCGGTGATGCCGGGCGAGCGGAAGGCCGAGGATGAGGCGGATTTGATCCGGACGGAGTTCGCCAACCTGGAATCCGTAGAGTGGTGGCGCGCGCAAAACCTCGATGGCGTGGTGCTGTATGCGTGGGGGCGGCCGAAGTTTCGCAAGGTGGCGGCGGCGATTCACCAGGCGGGGATCTTCCTGGTGCTCAACCAGGACAACGGCGGACTGGTGAGTCCCTTAGCGGGATTCCGGGACTGGCTTGAGGAGCAGTGGGTCCTCGCCGGCCAAGGTCGCGGGGCGGGGGCATGGCTGCGGTTTCTCAAACTCTCGCTGAGGGGATTGAGCGCCGGATTGGTAATAACCGATCCGCTGCGCGCCGCGCATTTGAAACAGGGCGACGTGATCGCCTGCGTGTCGCCCAAGGCGGCGGAGCACTATCGGAAGCTGTGCCGGATCTATGGCGGAATGAATCTGGCAGACCGAGTGCGGGTGGTCCCGCATGCGGTGGAGTCGCGATTCCGTTTCTCCGGCGCGCCGAAACCCCGCCAGGTGGCCTGTGTCGGCCGCTGGCAGGATGTCGTGCAGAAACGCCCTTGGCTGCTGATGGAAGTCATCGGTGCCTTGGTCGCCACGGACGATGAAGTTTCGGTGGTGATCGCGGGAAATCCGACTGCCGAACTTGAAACTTGGCATCGTGCCTTGCCGGTACTCCAGCGCGGCCGAGTCCAAATCCGGGGCCGAGTGGATCGCTACGAGCTCGCGAAAATCCTAGCGGAATCGCAGGTATTTTACAGTCCGTCCGCGTTCGAAAGTTTTGGGATCGCGGCGGCGGAAGCTTTGTGCGCGGGTTGCTCGGTGGTGGCGGGGCGCTCGATGTCGATGGCGAGCTTCGAGTGGTTTGTCTCGGAACAATCCGGGACGCTCGCGGCGATGGACGATCACAAGGGCCATGTGAGTGCCTTGCAGGACGAGCTGGCGGCGTGGCGGGACGGTCGGCGGGACGGCGGCGGAATTTCCAAGGTGTGGTGCGAACGATTGCACGCGGAGCGGGTGGCGGGAAAAATTTTAGACTTTCGATTTTGAATTTTGGATTTGGAATCCGATCAGGCTTATGGACTTCACCATCATCACTCCGAGTTTAAACTACGGGAGATTTCTCGGCGACTGCATCGAGAGCGTCGCGGCGCAGACGGGTGTGACGTTAGAGCACCTCGTGATCGACGGCGGCTCGACTGATGATAGCGCGACGGTGGCGGCGCGGTTTCCCCATGCGGTGTGGACGCAGGAACCGGACCTGGGGATGTCCGACGCGATCAACAAGGGATTTGAGCGGGCGCGGGGCAACTGGGTGATGTGGCTGAATGCGGACGACCGACTGAAGCCGGGAGCGCTGGCGGAAATCCTCACTCTGCTGGAAAAATCACCGGCAGATGTGGTTTACGGCGACTGGGATTTCACGGATGAAGCGGGACATTTCCTGCGGCATGTGAAAGCTCCGAAATGGTCGCGGTTTGTGAATGTGCATCACCATTGTTTCATCGGCTCGACTGCGGCGTTCTATCGGCGGGCGACGGTGACTGGGGAAGGTCACCGGCTGCGTGAGGATTTCCGTTATGTGATGGATGGCGAGTTTTACGCGCGGCTGGATGCGGCAGGGAAACGCTTCGAGCGCGTGCCGGTGACAGTGGCGGATTTCCGACTGCATGGGGCGAACGCCTCGCAGCGCCATCTGGGAAAAACCCGCGACCTGGAGGTCATTCTATCCGCAGAGCGGCAGCACGTCGAATCGCGGGCGATCCGCCGGGCTTACGGGATCACGCTGTTTGACGATCCCTATCTGAACGGACTGGTGGACGGAGTGTTGTGGATCGCGGCACGCGCTTGGAAGGTGGTGAAGAAGGTAGGGTTCCTCCGCCGAGAGAACGGGGGAACGGGTGAAAGAGGGGCGAGGTAGGGTTCCACCGCCGGGGGAACTGGCGAAAGGGGGGGAACGATTTGACCAAGGGTGGACGTTCCGGCATTTCATTGGGCTGCGGGTTCGCATCTCTTTCGCTGGCGGCCCCGGCGGTGCCGCCCTACCTGGCTGCGGGTTCGCCTATCGAATCATCATGAAGCCATCCCGGAAACACCTTCCCCATGAAGTGCCATGTTGGATCGATCCGACCCAGGAGGCATTTTTTATCACTATCAACTGCCAGCCCCGGGGAACGAACCAACTCGCCAAACCCGAGGCGTGGGCCGCGATCCTTGATTCCATTACCTTCCGCGAGCAGCGCGGAGACTGGCAGTGGAGGTTGATCCTCGCCATGCCGGACCATCTTCACGGGATTGTCACCTTCCCCGGGCAGTTCCAGATGCGGAAAGTGGTCGCCGACTGGAAACGCTGGCTCGCCACCCAAGCGGGCATTCGCTGGCAAGACGGATTCTTCGATCATCGCCTGAGATCGGTGGAAAGCGCCGAGGAAAAAGCAAATTACATCCGGATGAATCCGGTGCGTGCGGGATTGGTCGAGGATCCAGCCCTGTGGTCTTACCGCAGGGATCGGAAAGAATCGTGAGGAAGTTGTTATGCAGGTAGGGTTCCACCACCGGGGGAACTGGCGAAAGGGGGGGAACGATTTGACCAAGGGTGGACGTTCCGGCATTTCATTGGGCTGCGGGTTCGCATCTCTTTCGCTGGCGGCCCCGGCGGTGCCGCCCTACCTTGCGGCTTCGCCGCAGACCAATTGATCATGACTGAGCCACTCAAAATCGCCGCCGTGTTTGCAACGATGAACCGCGCGGAAACCGCGAAGGCGTGCGTGCTGGCATTGGCGCGGCAGACGCGACCGCCGGACCTGGTGGTGGTGGCGGACAATTGCTCGACGGATGACACGGTGGAGGTCTTAGAAAATTTGGCGGATTTGCCCTTCAAGCTATTGGTGCGGCGGATGCCCGAAAACCGGGGGAACGCCGGCGGCGTGGAGGAGACGATGGACCAGGCGTTCGCCGATGGGGCGGACGCGGTTTGGATTTTGGATGACGATTCGTGGCCGCGGCAGGCGGCGCTGGCAGCGATGCTGGAGGGGCCGTGGGATCCCCGGATGGTGCGCCACCCACTTCAGATCGACCCAGATACCGACCGGTTCACTTGGCCGCTGCAAATCACCGACGGAATGGGCGGCTGGCGCTTGGCCTGGAGTGAGCAGGATTTACCGGAAGGTCCGCGGGTGCGCAGTCGGATCACCTGGACCGGCGCGTTGTTGCCAAAGGAGGTCCGTGAAATCGTCGGCCCCGTGAATGGCGATTTATTCATCCGTGGCGAGGACGAAGAATATCCTTGGCGGATCGAGCAGGCAGGATTCCCGCAGGAGGCAATCTGCGGCGCGGTGATGGATCATCCAGGACCGAAGAATGTCGTCCACTGGCAGCTTTTCGGGAAAAGCTTCTTCTTCGAGCGAGGGCTGGCGGACTGGAAACTTTATTACAAGGTTCGCAACATGGTCTGGCTGAAACGCCAGCAAATCGGAAATCTTCGGGCCATTCAAATGGCGGCCACCTATGCTTTCGCCGCCACGCTCATTGACGGGCCACGGCGGATTCCCCTGCTCTGCCGGGCCATCCGCGACGGGTGGAACGGGCACTTGGGAAGAATGTGACTCCAATGACGATCGCTCAGCGCTCCAGGATTTTAAGCCGATAGAACTGACTACCGCTTTCCGCCGAACCGCTGATCGTCGAAGCACCTCCGGGTTGGACCAGACCGTTGTTCGCTGGAATATCCCATAGCGACCAATGGCTCAGATCCGTGGATTTCTCGACTTGGACGGAGCGGTTCGCGGGAATGGTAAAATTGAGAGATGCCTGCCCGGATAGAAGATTCATTTGAGGAATCAGCAAACTCGCACCATTCAGCGGGAGTGTCCCGCCCAGGAACTCCGAATGGTTCGAAACGCCATCGCCATCGGGATCCATGTTCCCGACACCCTCTAGCGAAGTGGTGGACGCGAAGTTCTCCAGTCGCCATTGATTGTAAGATTTTCGGTTAGCAAGCGATTGATTGATCCAGTCGGTGACCAATGTGATGCTGGCGTGGTCCACTTCATGGGTTGCGAGTGGTGGCATCCGGCTGAAGCCATTGCTTCCCGCGATGCGTTGCAATACCACGGAGTGGGTGGTATCGCCGGGAACCACGAGCTTGTATGGAGCGATTGAAGTGGTCGCTTCACCCATGATTAGGCCGGTTTCATTGAGGGAAGGCTCATGCCGACCGTCCCATGCGGAGGGAGCTGTGCCGTTCGCTCCGGCATGGCAATACCCGCAGTTGACTGCTAGGTAAGAGCGAACTCTCGCCTCACTTGGAAACCCGGTTTCCTCCGGCCTCAGATGCCGGGGCAAGACATTGGGGGACTCGGGAGAGTTGGAAAGATATTCGTGGATATCCAAAAAATCGATCTGGTTGCCGGTGTATCCGGCGATGGTGTTTTCCAGATTGAGTTGGCGGGTATTGAACGAGAGCGCATGGCCCGCTTGAGGACTGTGGCAGGCGTTGCACTGGGCGCGGCTTGGAATGCTCCATTGCTGGGAGTAGGGCGCGCCACCCACGGTGATGTTCACCGGAAATGTTTCACCACCGTCCGCAGCAAGCACAGCGTCCGTGCCCGCTTCATTCCAACGGTAGCTGACGCCGTAAACCCCGTTGTCATTTTTCACCAGCAGGCGGGTTTCGATGCGCTTTTTGGCGGATGCCGGATTTCCCCGCTCGGTTTCCAATTCGAAATGTTTCACCCACAACTGTCCGGACGGAAAGCTCCAGGCACCATCCCGCGACCATGTCATCCGACTCGTCCCGTCGGGAATACTGAACCAACGGCGCTTCACCGCATGGTCACTCCAAAATGCCAGATTGACCGAATATGGCAAAACGGCGGGAGCTGGCGTGAGAGCCGCTAGATCCGTGAATAATCCTGTCGCGCCAAGTGTGTTTGGAAATGCCGAACCTGGAGTTGTCGTTATGATTCTTCTGATACTTCCGCTATTGTCGTCAGAAACCAAGACATCACCATTCGATGGATCCACCCCAAAGCTGGTCAGGGATGCCAATCCGGCGATCCGTTGCACGGTGGGCACGCCGCCGGGTCGGGTGAGGGCCCATATATTACCGTAGATATAGTCGCCGAAAATATAGGCACCGCTCAGGCTCGCAAACCGGCTGCCTCGATAAACCACGCCACCAATGAAGCACCGCGCGTTGTAGGCAGACGGTGCTGCGGGATTGTGGACGATTTGGTAGAGGGGGGCGATCGAAGTGAAACCCAAAGGAGCGGATTTATGTCCAGCTTGAGTTCCTTCGCGGTAGGCCCATCCATAGTTACCTCCGCGAGTGATGAGATTCAATTCCTCGGCGGCGTGCGATGAGATCGGGTAGCCAAGGCTTTGTCCGACGTCCGCGAGCCAGACTTCGCCGGTAGGGGCATCGATGGAGAACCGCCACGGGCTTCGCAAGCCGATGGCCCAGAACTCTGATCGGATATAGGGAAGGCTTGCAGCATTAATGGTGACTCCGTTCAACGTGCCGTCCCAATCGCCACCCTGGGCGACCGAGACATAGGGATTATCGATTGGAACACTGTAGCGCGCTTTGAATATTCCGGATCCCGCCGGCACTTCGTCACGAGGAATGCCATTCACCGCGCTGAACCCCTGTACGGAAGCGGCAGGGTTCGCGTGGGAATTCGGTTCCAGATTTTCGGGCTTTTTGTCCACGTCGATCCGCAGCACCACGCCAAAGAAATTCATGTCGATCCTCTGGGAATTGTTATAGTGATCACTGGGATTGTCCTCATCACCGATAGACATATAAAGGTATCCGTCGTTACCGAAATGCACATCTCCACCATTGTGATTGGGACCCCGATCGCGTTGCTCGAAGAGGATCAATTCCGACCCGGGATCCGCCACCGGAGCGGGTTGGCCGATCTGCCCTGAAGGGATGGTGAAGCGTGACAACCGTTGATACCAGACCTTGGGATCATTTGACTTCACGACCGAATAGGCCACGTAGAAGTAACCATTTGCCGCGTAGTTCGGATGGAAATCCAAACCCAGCAGGCCACATTCAAGGTTTGGCCCGAGATTCCAACTTTCCGCCGGAGCGCGGGACGGGGTCGTGATGGCTGTGGCCAGATCGATCAGCAGGGAAGAAGCCGGTGCGGTCGCGCCTGCATCGGGGATCACCTTGATTTTACCGCCGAGTTCCCCGATGAAAAGCCGCTTGGCGTCCCCCCGCGGACTGGCGAAGACGACGGGTTTGGTAAAAACGAGACCGGGGAAAGCGTCCACGACCTGGACTGCGGTCTGGGGCGGACTAGATGGGACCTTGAGGTTGGTGTTTCCGGTGCGCCCATGAGCAGCTTGCATTGCGAAGAGGCCAATGCCGGCAATCATCAGGCGGAAGCCAATTGACAAGGGGGCGGATTTGCTACGAAGCCGCTTTTTGCAAAGCCCGGTGAAACGGGCTAAGAGCGCGAAAACAAGGCTAGAATCCTCAAGCAAACAGTCCGTCGCGGGGGCAATGAGGCCAGGGGATTGTTCGGGAAAAATCATACATCTTCAGCGTTGTCTCCGAGTCCATCTTGTAAAGGCATTTTATGGGCACAGTGGCCATTTCACACGGATCGACAAAGTCTTCGCCCGCGACCACCCGAGTGTGGGAACGGACGAAAGTCCTTCCACTCACCCAACCAACTGCGAACGACGCTTAAGTTGATGGTGTGCCATCAGTCCCAGCGTGATGCCGACGATGTCGCTGACGAGATCGAACACATCCACCCGGTCGAAGCCATAGCCGAAGGCCAATTGCGCGGCCTCGATGGCGAGGGCGAGAACGACGGCGAGCGAGCCAGCGGATTTCCGCCCGACCAGGCAAGCCATCGCCAAGGTCGGGCCGAATAACAGGAAGGCATGGAGCACCGAGCGCGCGTTTTTCGCGTAGTGCTTGAGCCGGAGTGTAAAATCCCCCTTTTCTGGAATTTTACCCACGGATTTCACGGGCACCGGGCTGAGGTTTTGAGAATTCTCAGGCAGGGTCTGGAGCGGTGAATCCGGACGGGAAAAACCCGGACGGGGCGTGACAAGCTCACCGATCTGAAAGGGAGCGCCGAACGATTTGAGACATTTCCACGGCCCCGGGACGACAAAATAAATCCCCGCCAGAAGCCAGATCGTGGCGGCGAGTAAGGAGCGCAAGGCACCGGGCTTGCCATTGGATCGAATCCAAGCGAGCGCCCATGCCAGCCAACCCGCCATCAGAATCCAACGGCCGATTTTCCAAATCATGCGCTCCCTCACCACGGTGGCCTCAAAAGTTGAGACCGTGAACTCGCCGCTTGTTCCGAGATTTTCGACGCGCAAAACCGGAATCGCCGGCGGCCGCTCGGGCCTCATGATGAATTCGGTGATCCCACCTGCTTGGTCGAACTGGGCGGAAGTAAACGGGTCATTTTCCCATGCGGAGCCGGCGACTGGGGAATGCCACTCGATCATGGCACGGCCATCTTGCCAGCGTTCCTCGCCGGGAACCAGTTGCTGTGCGGAGACTTGAAACCGAAGTCGCAGGAAATCCACGGGTTTTCCGATCGGTAGAGCCAAGCGCGTCGCGACTCCCATCCGGGCGGGGTCCGCCCGCAGGGTCAGGGTCGGTTGGGATGCCGTGCCGCGCCACTCCACGCCGGGAAAAGGCGGATTTCCCGCTCGCAGATCCGCGAGATGGCAACTCGGAAATTCCGGCGAGCGCTCAAAGCGATGCTGCCAAAGAACATAAAGCGCCGCCAGAAGGAGCAAGAAGGTTCCTGGTAAAATAAGGCGGCGCATTTCTGGCGCGAGAAAACACTTCAAGACCGAATTTCCAACTAAATTCCCCCCGGCATCCGTGAATCTGACGGGCGGTGAGCCAATCGGCCAGTTTGAAAATCTACGGTTGCAGAAGGGGGATTTTTAGAGATTGTTTCGCCCCCGGTACAGCCGGTTTCCGTCACTCATTTTACCAACTAATGGCTATCAGCCGCAAAGATTCTTTCACCCTCCAAGTCCTCCAACTGACGGACGCCCTGTTGGTGTGGCTATCTTTTTGGCTCGCGGGAGAAGTCCGTGGCTGGTTCGGGATTGGGAACGAGGAGGAGGCACTGTGGAAGGGCATGAACTGGGTGCTCTACATCGCGGTACCATTCACCCCACTGGTCCTGGAACGATTCGGTTTTTACGAGCGCCTGAGGCACAAGAATACCAGCTCCGCCATGTGGCAACTGATCCGCTCGATCGTGGTGATCGTGCTCATTCTCGGAGTGTTCGCGGTCTTCGCGAAACAAGCGGACACGCGGCGCCTGGTGCTGGGACTCGGCTTGGTTTTTGTGTTTTTCCTGCTCCTCGTGCGGGACCGCCTCACGGCCGCATGGTTGAAGCGCCAGACGGAAACGGACGCTTCCAAGGAGCGGATCGTGGTGGCCGGCTCGGGTGAGGAAATGAAGGATCTACTCGCGGAATTCGATCCGGAAATCGTCTCCAGCTGGAAGGTGGTGGAGCATTTCGATCTAGGCACCCGCGAGGTGTCCGAGCTCTTCCGCCTACTGAAGGAACAGTCGGTGAGCCGGGTGATTTTCGCCGCGAAGAACACCGAGTTTGAAAAAGTCGCCCGCGCGGTGGAAGCCTGCGAGCTGCAGGGGGTGGAGGCATGGATCGCCGCCTCATTCATCCGTGCGCAGATCGCGCGGCCGGTTTTCGACGTGATCGGGAGTAAACCGATGTTGGTGCTGCGTTCGACGCCCGAGCTGTCGTGGGAGCTTTTGTGCAAGGAGATTTTCGACCGGGTCGCCTCGGCGGCGATCATCCTGATCACCCTGCCGCTGTGGATTTTCGCGGCGGCCGGGATCGCGCTCAAAAGCCCGGGCGCGCCGATTTTTTTCTCACAGATGCGGGCCGGTCGCTATGGCCAGCCGTTCCGGATGTGGAAATTCCGGACGATGGTGGCCAACGCCGAGAAAATGCTCGATCAGATCAAGGAGGACCACGGCAACCAGATGGACGGGCCAGTTTTCAAGCTCCACAACGACCCGCGGATTTTCGCCTTTGGGGCGTTTCTCCGGAAATTCAGCATCGACGAGCTCCCTCAACTTCTCAACGTGGTCAGCGGGGAAATAAGCTTGGTGGGTCCGCGGCCGCTGCCGCTCTACGAAGTGGAGGCGTTTTGCGAGCTTTCCCACCGCCGCAGATTGAGCGTGAAACCCGGCATCACCTGCGAATGGCAAGCTGGCGGCCGCAACACCATCACCAGCTTCGAGGAATGGGTGGAAATGGACCTCAAATACATCGACAACTGGTCGCTGTGGCTGGATTTCAAAATCCTCGCCCGGACCATCCCGGCGGTGTTGTTCGGCAAGGGCGCGGCTTGAGAAAAACGCTTTAAAAATTTCCGCATTTATTCCCCAAGTGCCTGCTGTATCCGCCATCTTTCTCGTCGCCGCTTTGATTCTCGCGGTGGTCATCGGCCCACAGACGCGGCCTTGGACTTGGGGGCCGGCGATGCTGGCATTGAGCTTTTCCGTCACGGCGGCACTGCCGGTGTTTTGGAGAAAAGGCCGCTTCACCGGAGACTTCGGGCTGCTTGCCGTGGGTGCGATCACGGCAGCTTGGTTTGCCTGGCGGGCGTGGATTTCCCCGGTCGCAGAACTGGGGGAGGCAGACCTTTTATTGCTGGCAGGCGCCGTCGGCAGTTTCATCAGCATCCGGGCGATCGAGGGCAACGCGCTTGCCGAGCGAATTCTGCTCTGGGGCGTCGCGCTCCTGCTGCTGGCGAACGTGGTGGTGATCGGCAAGCAGGTGGCGGATCCGACTTTCACCCCGGTGTTTCGCTCGCGCGCGGCAGGATTTCCCTCGGGGTTTTACGCTCATTACAACGAGGCAGCCAACTACCTCATCGCCTCGTCATGGCTAGTGGCGGGCGCGGCCCTGTTCGGGCGGCAAGGCTTACCGACGCGGATTTTGTGGGGGTTGATCGCGATCGCCGGATTGGCGGCCGTGTATTTTACCCGCTCGCGCGGCGGCATTCTGGGGGCGGCGGTCGGCGGCGGAGTTTTCGCAGGTGCCGCCTTGGCCATCGCCCAGCGCCGAAAAGCGCGATGGTTCGCGCCCGCGTTGATCGCAATTCCGATCATCGGGCTAGCCATCGGAGGATTTCTACTCACCGGCTGGGAGGACTCCCAAGAGCTCAGGCGCGCCGGAAGTGGGATCGACGGAATATGGGATAACAACTGCCGGCTGTATTTTCTGGGCGTCGCGCTGTCCTGCATCGGCCTGCATCCGCTGGCCGGCGGTGGCAGCCGGAGCTTCAGTTGGGAGGGTTTCCAGTTCGCGGACAAGACGCTCCAGGGTGACATGGCCTCCAGCATCCCCGAGCAGGTGCATCATGAATGGCTCCAGTCCGCGACCGACTACGGGATCATCGGCGCGGGCCTGCTGACCGTGCTGCTAGGCACACTGGCGATCATCGCGGTGATTCGAATTCTATTTACCGAGCCTTCGCGGGAAAGCGGCGCGGGAGATGCGTGGCGTCTCGGCGGCCTCGCGGCGCTGGCGGGAATGTTCGTCCAATCCTGCTTCAGCTTCGTGTTCCACCTGTTGCCGGGAATCCTCCTGCTAGGAATTTGCCTCGGCCAATTGTCCCGCACGGCGGCCAATCCGGTCGGGACCGCCAAGCGCGTGGGCTCGAAAATCCTGCTTTCCCTGTCGGCACTCGCCTGCACGACACTCCTCCTTCCGGCCGGCTGGAAGGGAACCCAGATCACCCAAATCCTGTGGCCCAGCTATTTGGGCAAAGTGGCGGCGACATCGAACGAGGCCCGCATCGAGGCTCTCACGGAAGCCATCCGGAGGTGGCCCCAACCCACTTTCTATCAAGAGCGCGCATTTTTGTTCCAAGAAGCCGCCGCTGCGGGCGCGGGGCCGCAAACCCGAGCCGCCGCCGAACAGGCAATCCACGATTTCGAAACCACCGAGCGCTTGCACCCGCACGATCCAAGCCCCGTGATCAACCGCGCCAATTTACTCAGCCAACTGGATCGGAATGCCGAGGCGGAGGACGCCTACAACCGGGCGATCCAGCTGCAGGGCGGGATGGAGCCCGGATTCCGCAGTCGCTTCTTCCTGGCCAATCACCTCCTGCGTAAAAGCAACCGCCAGTTCGATCCGCAGGACCCCTCCCCCGCCCTCGCGTCCGTGGAAATCGCCGCCCAACAGATCGAGGAAGCCATCACGCAGATGCATTGGATCGTCCAGGATATGAACGATCCGCGAGTCTCGATCCACGAAAGCCTCGGTGCGGCGCGCGAGGCCAACGGCGACTATCAGGGAGCCATGGCGGCCTATGATTTCGCCGTCACGCTGACTCTCGGCTCCCGCGCCCATTACCGCGCCGGGCGGCTCCATGGAAAAATGGCGACCACCGCTTGGAACGCCCGCCGCCCCGCAGAAGCGCTCGCGCATTTCATCGAGGCGAAAAACCGCATCGGCCGGACCCCCGAACTCCCGCAAGGCGTCTCTCCCAGCCAGCGCGCCGATTACCTCGCCCACCTCGACCGGTCGATCGCGTTTCTCAAAGGTGCGAAAATCGAGCCGGCGAAGTTGGGAAATTGAACCCCCGACTCAGCGCTTCACTTGATTCCAATCGATCTGATTTTCGGCAAACTCCACGAGGAATTTCTGCAACTTGCCATCGGCCTCGGCCTCGCTCACTTCCTTTTCGATCCACGGCACCTTGCCATACCACATAGAAACTGAGGTGTACGCCCAGCGCTGGTCCATGCCACGCACCAAGCGGTCCTTCATGTCGATGAAGGTTCGCGCGAGGTGGTCGTTGGTCACATGATCGTGACCGACGAAAAAGTAATATGTCAGGCAGTTGAATTTCAAATACTCCTCGCGATCTTTATTGGACTTAATCTGTTGCGCTTGGATTGAAACCAGCCGTTTGGTGGCAAACTCGCGGCCGTTGGGGAGCTTCAGGATCCGGTCGCCGGAGGACATGATATTGTGCCCCTGCGCGGGCATGCAGCGCTCCGGGCGGTGGATCGAGTTATTGATGTCCGCGCCCGAGAGGACGATGGCGAGATCCACCCGATCCGGGACGAGATACCCCTGCGCGTTCACCTCGCCGGGCCTTGCCGTTAAGCAAACCGCCTTGGAGAACTGGGTGTCGCTTTTGAGTGTGCCGATCTCCGCCTCGCTGGGCGACTGGCCTTCCAGCGTCCAACTTCCGGAAGTGGTGGGCAATTCCATTTTCACTGCGGACGGAGCCACCGCCCCCACCTTCGGCAGGAAATAGATCGCGCTGAAGGAGCCGCCCAAAAACAACGGTAAAAGCCAGGATTTATATTTCATGATTCAGACTGAAAGGGCTTGGATTCTTCGCTGCGGGTGACGACCACCCGGCGGAGCTGACGCTGCTGGTGCTTCTTCCATGGCAGGCCGCCCTCGAGCAGTGAATGGATGACGAGCAGCAGCAGCAGCGAAAACGGATAGAACAGCAGCAGCCCGGACCAATCATGCCAAGTGCCTCTCGCCCACTCCGCGTCGCCGTATTCGGCGATCACGAAAATAGAAGTCACCCGCAGCGCGTTGCCGAGAATCGCCAGCGGAAAGGCCGATAGAAACAACAACGCTTTTTTCCAAAGCGCCATCTTCGCCATGTAGGCCCAAGCCGCAGAAATCATCAACAAAGCCATCAACGAACGAATGCCGCTGCATCCGGCGGCAATATCCAATGGCTTCCAATTCCCCTTGAGCGGCAGCACCTTGGTGCCCTCCACATAGGTTTCCACGCCGAATAAGCCCGAGCCGTGATGCGCCATCGAAGTGGCGATCAACTGCAAGTGCGTGGTCGCCTGTTGGAAGCTCGGCAGCGGGATGGCCAGCCAGAAAAAGAACAGCGGGAACGTCAGCAGCTTCGCCACCCGCCACCCCCACAAATACCACGCGCCCCCCCAGACAATGAACGGCAGCCCCGCCATCGCGATCCGTGGCTGAAGCGTCCGATAAGCCGCCACGTAAAACAACACTCCCACCAACACCACCAACAAGCCCCAGCCACTCTCCTTGCCGACCGCCGCCTTGAGATCCTTGAGCCTATAGAAAATCAGACCCGCGATCACGAAAGGAAACAACAACCCGTGCTCGTAGTCGGTCTCGCCATTCCAAGCGCTGTAAATCCACCGAAATGCCGACTGCCCGCGGCCGGAATCGTAGCGCGTTTCAAAGCCGTAAAACCAAACCACCAACGCCACCGACAACAAAATCGAAGCCCATAAAACCAATTTCCCCGCAACTTGAGAGCAGGATTTCGGGAGGGCGGCGAGCGCCTCGGGTGAGTTGGATGGCATCAGGGAGGAACGGGTTGGACGATTTACGAGCAAAGTATTGCCGACACCCTCTCCACTGTCAACAATCCCGCCGCCTGCCCGATTATCGCTCATTTTTCTCATGAAAATCATCAGTGGAACCGCTCACCGAGCCCTTGCCGAACGTATCGCCGATAGCCTCGGCCAACCCTTAGCCGACGTCCACGTCTCCGCTTTTCCCGATGGGGAAACTGAGGTGAAAATCAACGAAAACGTCCGCGGTGCCGATGTCTTCATCGTCCAGCCGAGCTGCCCGCCGACCAACCACAACATCATGGAACTCCTGATCATGGTGGACGCCGCCCGCCGCGCCAGCGCCGAGCGGATCACCGCCGTGATGCCATTCTTTGGCTACGCCCGCCAAGACCGGAAAGACCAACCGCGCGTGCCCATCACCGCCAAGTTGGTCGCCAACTTACTCACCTCCGCCGGCGTCAACCGCGTCCTCACCATGGACCTCCACGCGCCGCAGATCCAAGGATTTTTCGACATCCCAGTCGATCATCTCTACGCCAAATCCGTGCTCATCGGCTACCTCCGCGAGCGCCACCCGGATACCTCCAATCTCACCGTCGTCTCGCCCGACGTCGGCGGCGTCAAAATGGCCCGCGCCTACGCCGACGCCCTCGGTGCCGAGCTCGCCATCGTCGCCAAACACCGAGTCAGCGCCACCCGCGTCGAGGCGATGAACGTCATCGGCGAGGTCAAAGGCCGCGATGTCTTGCTCGTGGACGACATGACCGAGACCGCCGGCACCCTCACCGCCGCCGCAGAAATCCTCCACAAACACGGTGCCAAACGCATTTACGCCGGAGTTTCCCACGCCATTCTCGCCGAGCTCGGCCACCAGCGCATCCGGGATTCCAAGATCGAGGAAATCATCACCACCGATTCCGTGCCACAAGCCGCCGGGCCGAAAGTCCAAGTCGTGAGCATCGCCCCGATGCTCGCCGAGGCGATCCGGCGGATTCACGGCGGCCAGTCGATCACCTCGCTGTTCTCCGTCTGAGACGTCGTTCCGGCGATTCTCGAACAAATTTTTGACAAGTCCCGGTTCCCCCGCTACAACCGCCGTCCACCGCACTGGGTGCAGTAATCCCCGGCGGAACTAACCACAAAACGACCTCACGTCATGGCCAAGAAGACCACACTCCAAGCAGCACCACGCAACCGCAGCGGCACCGGCCGCCTCAAACAAATGCGCCGTGAAGGCTGGGTTCCCTCCGTCATTTACGGAAAAGGCACCGAAAACATCAACCTCAAGGTCAACGCCAAGACCTTCGCCGACCTCCTCGCCCACAGCAGCTCGGAAAACATCCTCGTCAACCTGGAAATCGAAGGCCACGGCACCCGCCTCGCCTTCCTTCAATCCATCCAGCACGACTCGCTTTCCGGCATCACACTGCACGCAGACTTCCGCGCCATCGACGAAAACACCGCCATCACCGCCCACATCCCGACTCACCTCAACGGTGAATCCGCAGGCGTCAAAGCCGGTGGTCTTGTCGAACAATACGTCCACGCTATCGAAATCACCTGCCTTCCGAATGACCTTCCGGAGACCATTGAGGTCGATATCACCCACCTGCAAGTCGGCGACTCGCTGCACATCGGCGACATCACCTTCCCGTCCGGCGTCCGCGCCACCCACGCGGCGGAAGTCGTCGTCGCCCACCTTGGTAAACCCGCCGCCGCCGTGTCAGAAGCAGCTGCCGGCACTCCCGCCAAGTAAGCTTCCGACTCTTATTTGCTTCTCAAACGCCCGGTCTGCTCACGCGGCCCGGGCGTTTTTTGTAATTTCGGCTTTTCAGTTTTCAGCCTTTCCGCTTTTACCCCACCATGTCCTTCACCCTCATCATCGGCTTGGGAAATCCCGGGAAACAATATGAGCAGACCCGCCACAACGTCGGCTTCATGGTGCTCGACCACCTCGCCGCATCCTCCGGAGCCACCTTTCAGTCCACCCCAAAATGGCAGAGCCACCTCGCCAAAATCCCCGGCGACGGCACAATCCTCTTCAAACCGCAGACATTCATGAACCTCAGCGGCCGCGCGGTGCAGCAAATCCTCTCATTCCACAAATGGCTGCCCGAGCAAATGCTGGTCGTTTACGACGACGTCGCCCTGCAGCTCGGCACCCTGCGCTTCCGCGAAAAAGGCTCCGCCGGGGGCCACAACGGCATCAAATCCATCATCCAGCACCTCGGCACCGATACATTTCCCCGCCTTAAGCTCGGCATCGGTGCCAGCGAACCCGGCGAAATGACCGGCCACGTGCTCGGGAAATTTTCCCCCGACGAGCGGCCACATCTCGAAAACATGCTTGCCACCGCAGTGGATGCCGTGCAGCTTGCGC
>JBEGUC010000029.1:0-26318 GCA_041179105.1 Verrucomicrobiota bacterium
AACCTCACTCCGAGATGTCCAAGCACAATAGCCTCAAGTCCAATGCCACCGTCGGCGGCAAACGTTCCGTTCTCAAGCGCTTCGAGCGCGTCAAACTCCTCAAGGAGCGCGGCGAATGGAAAGCCGGCAAGTCCCCAGTCGGACTTCCCAAGACCAAGCACGAGGGTTAATCCCTTGACTTTCAAACCTTTTTAAAACGCGCGGACCCCATCGGGTCTCGCGCATTTTGTATTGATTCCCATGGCAACCCACGACGGCACCCGCCTCAATAAATACCTCGCCTCCTGCGCGGTCGGCTCCCGCCGCGCCTGCGACGAGCTCATCAAGGGCGGACGCGTCGAGGTCAATGGCAGCCCGTGCATCAACATGGGAACCCGCATTTCAGCCGGCGACCATGTGAAGGTGGACGGCAAGCGCGTCGCTCAGCGCGAGACGATGATCATCGCCTTCCACAAGCCGCGCGGCTTCGTCTGCACCCGCGAGGACGAGCTGGGCCGCCACACGATTTACTCGATGCTGCCCGCCTCGCTCCACTCGCTCCACCACGTCGGGCGGCTGGACATGGACTCGGAAGGCCTGCTGATTTTGACCAACGACGGCGACCTCTCGCAGCAGTTGATGCATCCGTCGAAATCCATCGAAAAGGAATATCTCGTCACCTCGAATCAAGCGTTCGAAAACTCCCACCTCGACCAATTTCTCGAAGGCGTCTTCACCACCGAGGGGAAATTAAAGGCAAAATCCATCGAGCGGCTTTCGTCCCGCCGCCTCAAGGTCGTGCTCGACCACGGCGCGAAACGCCAGATTCGGGTGATGTTCGACACGCTCGGCTATCAAGTGACCAAGCTGCTGCGCGTCCGCATCGGCGCGCTGTGGCTCGGCGATTTGGAACCCGGTGCTTGGGCCGCCCTGAACGCTTTGGAAATTCAAATGCTACTCGGAAACCCGAAACCTGCGAAGAAGCGGGAGGCCTCGGATGAGGTCCGTAAAAAAAGGCCTAACTGATTTAATATAAGGACTTTCTGCGGGCATCTATGATCCATCGCATTCAAGCGATTCCCTTCTGCAAGTCTCTCAAGCTCCAAAGCTTCCCACTTGCCGCCGCGCCGGCGCCCTTCAGCTTCCTCGCACCGTCCTTCCGCTTCGGCCCGAATCGATCTCGCGCACTCGCGAATGCCTCGTTCACAAACGCCTTGCTGCCGATCACGGCACCATCGGTGAAATACCGAATCCGGCAGCGTAACATCTTCGCGGTTCCCAGATCCTTTAAAACTGTTTCGTTGTCTTCGCTCTCCAGCAACTCCGCCGTGTTCTGGGTCACTGTAGCGGCGGTCTGCGAGCGTCGCTGAATCTCTGCCCGCCCGGGTTTCCGACTGACCGCGAGGCCCATCAAGCGCCGATACAACCGCGAAACTTCCTCCCATTTCCCCGCCTCAAATCCCACGCCCTGATCGCAAAAATACGCGCGCACCAAGCCTTCCCGCGCCTTTTCACCATTGCCCTTCTTTCCTCCGCCGACCGCTTCGCCATAGCTGCTCCAGCGAACCCTGTCGTCTAACAATCTAAAAATAGGTCAGCATAAGGGGCGAAGTTGTCTTTCCAGGCGGTGATGATATAGATGCTTTTGGATTGTTTGAGGTTGTAGGCGTCTTGGAAATCGATGATCGCGGCGTCGTAAACGAGGAGAGTGGAGCGCCCTTTGGCGGCTCCGCACCGGAGGTCTTCCTTGTCCTGGCGTTTGAGGGTGGTGATTTCGTGTTCGATGCCACGGGCGGTGGGGATGCCGTGGGTCTTGATGAAATCGCGCCCAGTTTTGCTATTTTCGAGCACGCGCTGGGAGGCCAATAATACAAATGAGACGTCATCGACGGCGGCACAGCCGCAGGTGATTCCGAAAATTTCTGTTAGCTGCTGAGTTACTTCTCTCGTATCAACCCGGGAAAGGACTTGTTTTGTCGCTTCGCAGCGGCAGGTATGCCTATAGGCGCACCGTCCCGAGCGCAATCGGACTCATGCGATCTACTGTGCGGGAGAGGAGATCAAAGCTGACCAGCGGCAGGCTGGGTTGCAAACAAATGCAAGATCGCAGCGAAATTAAAATATGTTAGGCGACAGGGTTCATCGAAGCAGTCTTTTTTGCGCCCGATTTTCACTTTTTTGCGGTTAAGGAAATTGAGATGCGTCGGCCCGGTGGGAGCTGCCCGGCGCTGGAGCGGGAGTGAAGCGGTGGCAGCGTTTGGGCATCATCTTGATTTTTGCGTTTTCTTGCGCCTTTTTGCGGCTGAAACTCTTCCTCTGATTCAAGCCGCGCACTCTTCTGGACTCGCCGGGAAAGCCCGCCCAAGCTCCGGCCATGAAACGCCTTTTCCTGCTCGACGGCATGGCTCTGATTTATCGGGCCCATTTCGCCTTCATCCACAATCCTATCCGTAACTCCAAGGGCACCAACACCTCCGCGCTCTACGGCTTCATCAACACGCTGCTGTCGATTCTCGAAAAGGAAAATCCCACCCACCTCGGCGTCGCCTTCGACACCTCCGCGCCCACGCCGCGGCACATTCTTTTCCCCGCTTACAAAGCCCAGCGCGACGAGATGCCGGAGGAACTCGCCGCCGCGATTCCGCATGTGAAGGCGCTTTGCCGGGCGTTCGGGATTCCCGTGTTAGTGGTCGATGGCTTCGAGGCGGATGACATCATCGGCACGTTGGTGAAGCGCGCGGAGCTGGACGCGTTCGAGTCGTTCATGGTCACGCCGGACAAGGATTTCGCGCAGCTCATTTCGGAAAACACCTGCATGTGGAAGCCGGGCCGCAAGGGCTCCGACCACGAAATCATCGACCTGCCCACCATGCTCAAGCACTGGGAAATCGAGCGTCCGGCCCAAGTCATCGACATCCTCGGCCTGTGGGGCGACGTCGCGGACAACATCCCCGGCATCCCCGGCGTCGGCGAGAAAACGGCGAAAAAGCTCATCGCGGAGTTCGGCTCTATCGAAAACCTCATCGCCAATTCCGCGAAGCTCAAAGGCAAGCTGAAGGAAAACGTCGTGGCCCACGCCGACCAAGCGCTGCTTTCCAAAGAGCTCGCCACCATCATTCTCGACGTGCCAGTGGACGTGACTTGGGAGGATCTCATCATTTCCGAGCGCGACGAGGAGGCCTTGAAAACGCTCTTCAACGAGTTCGAATTCCGCACCCTCACCAAGCGGCTTTTCCCCGACGTGGCGGCGTTTTCCAACCACCATGCTTCCGCTGAAGTCCCGACCCCCACCCTCTTCGAGACCTTCAAAACCATCCGCGACGTCCCGCACTCCTATCACCTCGCGGACACCCCGGAACTCCAGTCCCAACTCTTCACCGCGCTCGCCCAACAGAACTCCTTCTGCTTCGACATCGAGACCACCGGCCTCGACCGCTTCAGCTCCAAGCTGCTCGGCGTCGCCTTCTCCTGGAAAGCCCACGAAGGCTGGTACCTCCCGATCAACGATCTCAAATCTCAAATTTCAGATCTCAAATCCATCCTCGCTTCGCCTGCGGAAAAAATTGGCCACAACCTCAAGTTCGACCTCTCCATTCTCTATCACCACGGCATCGAAGTCGCTGGTCCGTTCTTCGACACCCTGCTCGCGGACACCTTGATCGCCCCCGAGCGTCGGCACTCGATGGACTACCTTTCAGAAATCCTGCTAGGCTATACTCCTGTCAAGCTTGCCGATATCTCGAAACCCGCCGCCAAGCCCGAGGCCGCGCTCGATCTCTTCTCCCACGCGGAAAAAACCAAAGCCACCAAAGACCTCGACATCAGCGCCATCCCACTAACCATTCTCGCGGAATACGCCGCCGAGGATGCCGACGTTACCTTCCAGCTCGCACAAAAAATCCGCCCACTGCTCGCCGAGTCCGGTCAGGAATCCATCCTCAAACAAATCGAAAGCCCGCTGCTCCCGGTCCTCGTTGGCATGGAAATGGAGGGCATTGCCATCGATCCCGCCGCACTCGGCATCATCGGCGACGAGCTGCAAATTCAGATCGACGAGCTCGCGAAATCCATCCACCTCCACGCCGACCGCTCGTTCAACATTGCCTCGCCCAAGCAGTTAGGAGAAATCCTCTTCGACCAACTCGGCCTAGCCGAAAAAGCCAAAAAGACCAAAACCGGCCAATACAAAACCGACGAGCAAACGCTCACCACGCTCGAAGGCAAACACCCGATCATCAGCGACATCCTCGCCTGGCGCGAGGCCACCAAGCTCAAGGGCACTTACCTCGACGCGCTGCCCACCCACATCGTCGCCGAGACCGGGCGCATCCACACCCATTTCCATCAGCTCGTCGCCGCCACCGGCCGGCTCGCCTCGTCGGATCCTAACTTGCAGAACATCCCGGTCCGCTCCGAGGCCGGCCGCAAGATCCGCAAGGCCTTCGTCCCGCGCGAGGGCTTCACGCTACTTTCCTGCGACTACTCACAGATCGAGCTCCGCGTGATGGCCGCGATCTCACAGGACGCGACCATGATCGAGGCGTTCCAAAACGACGCCGACATCCATACGATCACCGCCGCCAAGGTCTTTGTCGTCGAGCCGGAAAATGTCACCTCCGACATGCGCCGCACCGCGAAGATGGTGAACTTCGGCATCATTTACGGCATCTCTGCCTTCGGCCTCAGCCAGCGCCTCGCCATC
The DNA here is from genome assembly GCA_041179105.1 of Verrucomicrobiota bacterium. Taxonomy (GTDB): domain Bacteria; phylum Verrucomicrobiota; class Verrucomicrobiia; order Verrucomicrobiales; family Akkermansiaceae; genus Luteolibacter. Next base: position 4,682 of record JBEGUC010000029.1, read on the forward strand.
CCACGCGCGGAAGCGGCGAATACGATCGAAGCCTATTTCCGCGAGTATCCCGCCATCCGCCAGTTCATGGACCGCACGGTCAACGAGGCCCGCGAGGCCGGCTACGTCGAGACCCTCAGCGGTCGCCGCCGTTATTTCCCCGACCTCAATTCCGGCAACCAGAACCTCCGCGGCATCGCCGAGCGCGCTGCCATCAACATGCCCATCCAAGGCACCGCTGCGGACATGATCAAACTCGCCATGATCCGCATCGCCGCGCTGCTACGGGAGAATTCCTATCAGTCCAAAATGCTACTCCAGGTGCATGACGAGCTCGTCTTCGACCTCGCGCACGACGAACGGGAGGAACTCGTCCCGCAAATCCTCGCCGCCATGAAAACCGCGCTGCCGCTTCCTCACGGCGTCCCCGTCGAAGTCAGCTCCGGCACCGGGCCGAACTGGCTCGCGGCTCACTGATTCTTCCGCGCCTCCAGCTAAAATCACTCAAAACCGTTGTCTAGCTCCGTGTTTTCAACCATTCGGGCAGCCGCCTCAAGAACGGTTTCGGAATCCTTGGTCTTGCCACTCCAATCTTGATGATGAAGCTATGAGCTCATTTTTTTGAGATATTAGTAATAATAGCCAAGCTGCCCGCGTAAACTTACCTTCGGCTCCATTTAAAATCATTCAAAAGTCCATGAAAATCAAGCGTTTATCATTTCTGCTAGTCAGTCTCATCGCCTCATTTCCCGTTACCTCCTCCGCCGAATCGGCACCCGGATGGAAGCCGGTGCCGGACAAGATGATGACCACTTGGGGCAGCGAGGTCAGCCCGGAGAACGCTTGGCGCGAATATCCACGTCCTCAGTTCGAGCGCGCGAATTGGCAGAACCTCAACGGTCTGTGGGACTACGCGATCACCGCCAAAGGCGCGGACAAGCCCACGGAGTGGCAAGGCAAAATTCTCGTGCCCTTCGCCATCGAGTCCACCCTCTCCGGTGTCGGTAAGTTACTCACTCCCGAGCAGGCGTTGTGGTATCGTCAAACGATTTCCCTAACTCCGAAACCCGGCCGCCGGAACTTGCTCAATTTCGGAGCCGTGGACTATCGATCCACCGTTTGGATAAATGGCCAACAGGTTGGAGCTCACATCGGCGGAAATACGCCATTTTCATTCGACGTCACGGATGCGCTCAAACCCGGCTCGAACGAAATCATCGTCCGCATCGAGGACGCCACCGAGGGATTCCAGTTACGAGGTAAGCAAACATTCTCCCCATCAAGCATCTATTACACCCGTGTCTCCGGCATCTGGCAGACCGTTTGGCTCGAGGAAGTCCCGGATCGCCACATCGCGGAGATTAAGCTGCAAACCGCGATCAAGCCCGCCTCCATCACGATCACTCCCCAATTCAAAGGCACACCACGCCCCGGCGAAAAATTGCGAGTCAGCGCGTCCTTCAAGGGCCAAAAAGTTGCAAGTGCCGAAGCCTCCGGTGAGTTGAAAATCAACCTGCCAGACGCGAAATTGTGGTCGCCCGCCTCTCCAAACCTCTATGATCTAACTTTGGAATTGCTCGACCCACAGGGAGCGGTGATCGACTCGGTGAAATCCTATGCCGGCGTTCGCGAAGTCGGCCAAAAACGCGATGCGAACGGCAACCTGAAATTCACCCTCAATGGCGAAGAAATCTTCCACTGGGGACCACTCGATCAAGGTTGGTGGCCGGATGGACTGCTCACTCCCCCCTCGGATGCCGCCATGCGCTCCGACGTGGATTTCCTCAAACAGGCGGGTTTCAACATGATCCGCAAACACATCAAGGTGGAGCCCCTTCGCTACTATCATTATTGCGACCGTGTCGGAATCCTCCTCTGGCAAGACCAAGTCAGCGGTGGTCTCAGCCCGAAGTGGACCTACTTGAGTCCCGAAACCACCGATGCCATCTGGCCAGACGCCGATCACAGCCAGTGGATGACTGAACTCAAAACCATGATGGACACCCTGCACAACGTGCCAAGCATCGTCGTCTGGACCCCATTCAACGAAGCCTGGGGGCAACATCGCACGATGGAAGTGGGCAAGTGGACGGTCGCATACGATCCTAGCCGATTGGTGAATATCGCGAGCGGCGGGAACTTCTGGCCCGTCGGGCACATCGCCGACCAGCACAGCTATCCGCAACCGAACTTTCCATTAAAGGATCAGCGCTTCAACGACTATATCAAAGTCGTCGGCGAATTCGGCGGCCACGGCTTCCCGGTGGAAGGCCATCTCTGGAACCCAGGTAAAAGCAATTGGGGCTACGGCGGATTGCCCAAAGACAAGGAAGAGTATTTGACCCGTTACGAGAATTCACTTGCCAGGCTCGCCGAACTGAAAGCCGGAGGCGTAGCCGCCGGCGTTTACACGCAGACCACCGATGTCGAAGGCGAGGTCAACGGCTTCATCACCTACGATCGTAAAGTCGTGAAAATCCCAGCCAGCCGCCTCGCGGAAATCCACCAACAGCTGGGCCCGGAAATCAAACATTAAAACAGAGTTCCCAGAAAGCCCACGACACCATGATTCGCCACCTCATCACTTTCAGCTTTCTCCTGATGAGGAAACTCGCCCTCCGGAATGAGGAGAAGTCCGCGTGGCATACTAAGCGTCATCACATTTTGTGATTTTCCAGAAAAGTGCGCACCTGATGCGGCGGATCATGGTTTCTCCCCTCCAGTGAACGGGCGCGCGGTGCAACTTGACGGACTGAGGGCGATCGCGATGTTAGCGATCTGTTGGGATCACTGGTGCCCGGCGGGCTGGCCGCGGCTGTTTCCATTCGAGGTGTTCCTGTTCTTTTTCCTAGTCCTGACGGGCTATCTGATCACCGGCTCGCTGCTCCGCGAGCGGGACCGCAGCGAGGCGCGCGGCGGGGCGTGGAAAGCGGCGGCACTCAAGAACTATCAGATTCGGCGCGGCTTGCGGATTCTCGCGCCCTACTACGCGGCGCTCGCCTTGGCATGGATCGTCCGCGCGCCGGATGTCGTCGGCGCGGGAATGCCGTGGTATCTGCTTCACCTTTCCAACATCCACATGGCCTTCCTTGGCTACTGGCCGGAGGGGACCAATCATTTCTGGTCGCTGGCCATCCAGCAACAGTTCTATCTGATTTGGCCGTTCGTGATCTGGTTCCTGCCGCAGAAATGGCTGGTGCCCGCGATTTTGGTTTTTGCCGCGCTCGGCCCGCTGTCCCGGATGTTTCATGACAGCTTCGTGCCGTGGTGCGCGTGGCCGCAGGTGTTGACGTGGGCGACCTTCGATTATTTCGGCATCGGCGGACTGCTCGCGCTCGCCGTGCATCGCGGGATGTCGTTGGAAAGCCCGGGGCTGCGGTTGCTGGCGGCGGGCGCGTTCGCCGGTTATTTCGGGATTTTCAGCGCGCACGCGCTCGGCTGGCCCACCTTCGGGCTACGCGCGTTCCAGCAAACGCTGCTGGCGGTCGCGCTGTGTGGATTGATCGCGGCGAGCTCGGTGGGATTCTCCGGGCCTGCGGGGAAATTCTTGGAAAACCCGACTCTCCAGCGGATCGGCGCGCTTTCCTACGGGATCTATCTGTTTCACAACCTCGCGCCGCTGGTCGCTGGGAAAATCTTCTGGTTTCTCTGGAGCGAGTCCTTCGAATCGGGGCTCGGCGCGGTTTTCAAAATCGCCATCTTCGCGGCGATCACATGGGGGTTGACGCTCGCTTCGTGGCGGTGGATCGAACAACCGCTGCAAGGCGTCCGCGCCAAGCTCGCGCCGCACTGAGCCGCAGCACCATCCGCACAAAACTCGACATTTTCCCCAAGATCGCCCACCCTCCCGGCTCACCCGAATTCACCAGCCCCGCCTAAAACCGAGCCCGCTCCGCCGCATTCGTCCTACCATTTATCCACCATGGCCTCCTCTTTTCTCCCGAAACCATTCGCCCACCACTACGAAATCGCCCCCGAATACGCCAAAAGCGCTGTTTATTTCTCCTGCGAATTCGCCATCGACCAAAGTTTCAAAATCTACTCCGGCGGCCTCGGTTTCCTCGCCGGTTCGCACATGCGTGCGGCCGCCGACCTCCGCCAAAACCTCTGCGGCATCGGCATCCTCTGGACTTACGGCTACTACAACCAAGCCCGCGGCGAGGACCGCGAGCTCGCCATCCAGTTCCGCAAAAAGGAATACGCCTTCCTCCAGGACACCGGCATCCGCTTCACCGTCCCCGTCCACGGCCACCAGGTTTGGGTCAAAGCCATGTTCCTGCCCGGTGACATCTTCGGCACCGTGCCGATGTTTTTCCTCAGCACCGACGTCGAGGAAAACGACAGCCTCTCGCGCGCGATCACTCACCGGCTCTACGACCACGACCACCTTCGCCGCATCGCCCAATACATCATCCTCGGAGCCGGCGGCGCGCGCTTGCTCGACGAGCTCGGCGTGGACCCGTCCGTCTGGCATCTCAACGAAGCCCACGGGCTTTCCGCCGCCTTCCACCTTTACGAAAAACACCGCAGCCTCGAGGAAGTGAAAAAGCGCCTCGTCTTCACCACCCACACGCCCGAAGAGGCCGGAAACGAAAAGCACGCCTTCCACCTGCTCCGCGACTTCTCGTTTTTCGGCAGCATCCCCGAGGAAGAAGTCCGCGAAATCACCGGCATCCACGGCGACGAGTTCAACCACTCACTCGCCGCCCTCCGCCTCGCCCGCATCGCGAACGGCGTTTCCAAACTTCACGGCGAAGTCTCCCGCCACATGTGGAAAGACGCGCCGGAAATTTGTGAAATCACCCACGTCACCAACGCTCAGAACAAAAAATACTGGGCAGACCACGGCCTCGAACACGCCCGCAACCGCAGCGACATCGTCGAGCTCAAACACCGCAAGCGCGAGCTCAAGGAGCGGCTCTTCCGCGTTGTCGCCGACCAGACGGGCAAGCTCTTCAAGCCCGATGTGCTCACCCTCGTCTGGGCCCGCCGCTTCGCCGGCTACAAGCGCCCGGACCTCATCGCCCGCGACATCCGTCTCTTCCGCGAGCTGCTCCAGAATAGCAAATACCCCATCCAGATCATCTGGGCCGGCAAGCCCTATCCGTTCGACTACTCCGCCATCGACACCTTCAACCACCTCATCCGGGTCACCAAGGACTACCCGAACGCCACCGTCCTCGTCGGCTACGAACTCGAACTCTCCCGCTACCTCAAAAACGGCTCCGACATCTGGCTCAACAACCCGGTCGTCACCCGCGAAGCCTCCGGCACTTCCGGCATGACCGCCGCCATGAACGGCTCCGTCAATCTATCCACCTACGACGGCTGGGTCTGCGAATTCGCCGAAGATTCGAAAAACTCCTTCATCATCCCGCCCGCCGATCCAGCCCTCAGCCACGAGGACCGCGACCGCCACGACCTCCTCGGTTTCTATCAAGCGATGCACGAGAAAATCTTACCCCTCTACTACGACCGCCCCGACGAGTGGAACCAAATCGTCCTCAATTCCATGAACGACGTCGTCCCCTTCTTCGACGCCGACCGCATGGTGGACGAGTACTACAAGAAAATCTATCGCTGAAGCCAGTCGGAGAATATGAGCTTCGGGGTCAGCTTCGGGGTCAGTCCCAAATAACAGACATTTGCATCCATTTTTGCCCCCTGCGTCTTCGCTACCCTAGGCCGGATTACGCCGATCAACACTTTGATTCGGCGATTTTAATTTAAAATATCTGTCACCTTGAATCGCCCCCAAAGCACAATGTCTGTTATTTGGGACTGGTACCCCGAAGCCTCTAGAAAGTTTGGCCTGCTGGTTAGCGCCAAGTAGTTCACACAGCTGCGAGCTGGGCTACCCGTATCGGGTTTGCTATCACAGTATCACGGATATAATATCTTTTCGTTATCAGAAATCAATTTTTCTGCGTTCTTCTACTACTTTCCAAACCGTACCGTTTGGATCATATGGCGGCGAGCTGCCTGATGTGGCGATAGCAGGGGCACTTCTGTCGAAGCGAAAAAGCGGTAAAATCGGAGAGCCGTTGGATGACTTTTCGTAATTTACTCCGATTTCTTCGATGAGCAAAGAGGCAGAAAACACTCCCCCGGGCAGCTCGCTGAGTAGGATGTCGATCGGGTAGGTTTTTCCTGCAATCGCCTCAAAGACAGGGCCTATGCCTAGTCCACCAAGAGAACCATTAATCGCAGAAGTGGTATCGTAAGTGTAGTTTTTAAGTGGTTGCTCCATCGGATAGTCACGGTTGAGCAGTTTCTTGATTGCTGAATTCTCCCGATTGCCTTTCATGACGTCCATGCTCGAATAGATTATCACCGGAGTGGTACCGGAAAAATAGCCGTGGTCGAAGACGTTTTTGCCATTAAATCGGATGACTAGGATATCGTCCGCATGACCGACAAAACGGTATTTTCCACTGCGGGGCGGAGTGACCATGCCGCGATAGACGACGGCCCAGCGCCCTGGTTGGACTTGGTCTGCGCAATTAAATGCGGCTGGAGCACCTTCTGCATCCATGACAGGTATGTAGAGTTTCGACTGATAAAGAGTATTAGACGCCTTAAAATATTTTCTCAAAGCGCTGTCTCGCCAGCCTTGGTTGACAAAGTCGTTAATCACGGCAGTTACGCCACTCACGTCAAGATCGGTGGGCTTGCCGGTGCGAGTTTGCTTGAAGTCATAAAATGTGCCGACGAGAGCCGTGTCATCACGAGTGTTTCCGCCAAATGGATTTTTTGATCCGTTGCCATCACTCATGCCAGGTATCATTCCACTGTTTAGAGCTATACTATTCCCGACTCCCTTACGTCCACTGTTGCCTGCACTACCGAGTCCCTTCGAGATACTGCCGCTGCTGACAGCCCCGAGAGAAGTCATCTGGGTGAGTTGTTCAGGTTCTGGAAGGAGAATGTTGCTAACGACGTCCATGGCGGAAACCCGGGAAAGCGACGGTTGAGCCATGTGGACTTGGTGCTTCTTCTGCTGCAAAGCAGCGGATGGGGAGCCGCCACCACTTGATTTACGAGAGAAATCAATATTTTTTTCCGATTCAACGGGAATGGCGTTGATGACCCATATCACGCCAATGAATAGCAATATCAAATGTAAAAATAGTGATATAGATAGCGAGCCACCGCCAAGCTTTTTCCAAATCGAGCGCTTTTTTAGTGGCAGCACAGTGTAGGCAGGATTTTCTAATTCGTCGTTATGGTTCATGATGAAATTTATTTGGGATTTTCAATTCTGACATTACGACGCGCCCGCAATCTCTTTCTTAGAAAAAATCTTTATAAAATCCATTGGGCTGAGTTTTTAAATCATTACTCGTTGATTACCATGACTAAAAGTCTTTCTCTTGGTTTTCCGGGGAGGTGTATAGCAGCGGCGTGTACGTTCCCCGTGCGCTTCTATTCTGAGGCCGATGCTAAGATTTCTGAGATTTGCCACGATCATTTGCAGACTTTACCCTATGACCTGGCACTTTCGAGTTCAGATGATTCGCGCAACTTGTGCAAACTTCAGCCTCGGACCAATCGCCCTGCCGATTCCCGGAAATAATTTTTTACTTCTTTGCTTTCGCAAGAAGAGACTTGAGATGCTCGACATATGTGGCAGTGCCACCTGGTAACCTGCTTCGGGGTCAGTCCCCGAAGCCTTCGACTTGGCATTCGCGGAGGTCGATGGGGATGAGGGCGGGAAGTCCCAGCAGGCGAGCGCGGAGGGATTTTTCCTGAGATAGGAGTTCGCGGAGGGTTTCCGGGCGATGAAAAGAAAAGACCTCGCGGGAACGGGGCTTGGGATCGCGCTGGTCGGTGAAGCGGGTGATGACGCTGGCGGCTTCGTAAAGAAAAGGCAGCGGCTGGCCGGTGTGCTGGACCCATTTCAGCTTGGCGGTGGCATAATCCTTGGTCTGGTCCTCGACGGTGGTGATGTTGTGGTCGAGGGTTTCCTTCTTGGCCTCCGTGATGCCGACGGGTTTCCGATCAACGAAGAGGACGTAGTTACGGGGCGATCTTCTACAAAGCACCTTTGACGTATGCCCTTTGAAGAAGCACATTCCGCCCGCCATGGCTTTTGCGGATGTTTTTCCTGACCTTTTGAAGCGCCCGACGCCGCTGATGCGGCGTTTTCTCCAGCTAATTTCCGAGGAAACGGGTGGTCCGCTGGAGGCGTTGGCACGGCAGAGCCAGCAGGTGACGCGCCAGCACTTCGGCAAGACGATGCGGCTGTTCGCGCCGCTCTATGTCTCCAACGAGTGCGTGAATAACTGCAGTTACTGCGGCTTCTCGCGCGACGCCGGGATTTTTCGCACCACGCTCACCGTGGACCAAGTCGTGACCGAGGCGCGCCATCTCCACGGGCTCGGATTTAGAAATATCCTACTCGTCGCCGGCGAGCACCCGAAGTTCGTCTCAGACGGCTATCTGCAAGACTGCCTCGATGCACTCAAGCCGTTCATCCCCACGCTCGCCCTCGAAGTCGGCCCGATGGAGGACGATCAATACGCGGAGATCGTCGGCCACGGCGCGGAAGGGTTGGTCGTTTATCAGGAAACCTATCAGCGCGAAACCTACACGCAGCTCCACACGGCCGGACCGAAGAAAAACTTCGACTGGCGGCTGAATTGTCCCGAACGCGCATACGCTGGCGGCTTCCGGCGCATCGGCATCGGTGCGTTGTTCGGCCTTGCGAACTGGAAATCCGAGGCACTCGCGCTGTGCGCCCATCTGGAGTATCTCTATCGGAATTGTTGGAAGGCACAGTTCACCATCGCCTTCCCGCGAATGCGGCCGTACGCGGGGAATTACGAATATCAACCGGACCCCGAACTTTATCTGCCAGACAGGGAATTCGTGCGTTTGATCGCGGTCTTCCGGCTGCTTTTTCCGCAGGTCGGCATCGTCGTTTCCACCCGCGAGCCAGCTCCGTTGCGGGACGCGATCGCCACCCTCGGCGTGACCCACATGTCCGCCGGTGCCAAGACCGAGCCAGGCGGCTACACCGGCGCGGGCAGCGATGACCTGCACCTGACGGTGAAAGGTCGCCGTGTGGAACTTGTCGAAAAATCCGGCTGTGAGAAAGCGACCGAGCAATTTCAAATCCACGACACCCGCAGCCCCGCCGAAGTCGCCGCAATGCTGCGCGGACAGAACCTCGATCCGGTGTGGAAAGACTGGGACGAGTCGCTGCTCGCAATGGCGTAACTCCAAAAACTCATCACGGCTCCATCGGATAGGCGTTCTCGCCATGTTCCGAGCGGTCCACCCCCTCGTATTCCTGCTCCTCGCTCACCCGCAGACCGAGCGTGATTTTCACAAGCCAGGCGATCCCGACCGTGGCCACCGCCGACCACAGAATCGTCACGCCGAGACCGGTTGCCTGAATCCCGAGCTGAGTGCCCATCGACTTCACATTTCCAAGACCGCCCAACGCACTCTGCCCGAAAATTGCCAGCAACAGCGTGCCCAGAATCCCGCCCACGCCATGCACCGCGAAGACGTCCAGCGAGTCGTCGATGTGCCATTTTTCCCGGATCAAACTGACCGCGAAATAGCAAACCACCGCCGCGATCGACCCAATCACGATCGCTCCCAGCGGGCCGACATCACCCGACGCGGGCGTGATCGTCGCCAAGCCCGCCACCAAACCGGTGACCATGCCGATCAGGCCGACCTTGCCATTGCGAATCCGTTCGAGCAGGCACCAGACCAACGCCGCCGCACAGGCGGACAAATGAGTCACCAGCATCGTCATTCCGGCACCGCCGCCCGCCGCGAGTTGGCTCCCGGCATTGAATCCGAACCAACCGACCCACAACATCGCCGCGCCCACAAAGACCATCCCTGGATTGTGCGGAGGATGCGGATGCTCGGGAAATCCACGGCGCTTGCCGAGAATCATCGCCAGCACCAGCGCGGAAACTCCAGCCGTCGCATGCACCACGATGCCGCCCGCCAGATCCTTCACTCCCATGTCCTGCAACCAGCCGCCGCCCCAAACCCAGTGGGTGACCGGCGCGTAAACCACCGCCAGCCACAACGCCGAGAACAGCATGATCGACCCGAATTTCATCCGCTCGACCACCGCCCCCACATACAAGCCCGGCGTGATGATGGCAAAGGTCATTTGAAACATCACGAACAGCGTCTCTGGAAGCGTCGTCCCAGGCGCAACCGTCTCGGTGTGAATGCCTTTCAAGAAGGCCGCGTCCAGATTTCCGATCCATGCCCCATCGCCCTTGAATGCCAGGCTGTAGAGCCCCGCGACCCACAAAAGTGAGGCCATGCAAGCGATCCCCGCGCATTGAGCCATCACTGAAAGCACGTTCCTCCCCCTCACCAATCCGCCGTAAAACAAGGCCAAACCCGGCATCGCCATGAACAAAACCAAAGCCGTGGAAGTCAGGATCCACGCAGTATTGCCCGAATCAATGGCCGGAGCGGCCTCTTGCGCTTGAGTCATGACCGTTCCCAAAGCGAGAACCCCTAAGATAAAGCCACTTGTTTTCAATGAGCTGAGTTGGTGCATCTGCCGAAATAAAGCAGAATTCATTCCAATCATTAATTTCATTCATGGCGAATCCCTTTTTGAATCCTCCGACCTTCAGCCGCCAAATCTCAGGCTCGACGTGATTCCCAGATCCAATGAAGATCGACGCCGGGCCTGCAATTTCCGCCTCCATCCCGTACTCGCCTCCAAATCAATGCAAATCAAGTCCGCCGTCTTCAACATGAGTGCCCGCGATCTCCAATCCGCACCCGATTGGCAACGCCCAGAATTCGCCTTCATTGGCAGATCCAACGTCGGCAAGTCGTCGATGATCAACATGCTCTCCAACAAAGACGCACTCGCGAAAGTGTCCGCCACTCCGGGAAAAACCCAGCTCCTCAATTTCTTCGTGATGAACGAATCCTGGAGCCTCGTGGACTTGCCGGGATACGGCTACGCCAAAGTCGCCAAAAGTGAGAAAATCAATTTCAACGAATCGGTCGGCGACTACCTCGAACAACGCGAAAATCTCCGGCTGGTCTTCGTCCTGATCGACTCCCGCCTGACTCCCCAGCCCATCGACATCTCATTCGTCAGTTGGCTTTTGGAGTGCAAAGTCCCCTTCGTCTTGGTTTTCACAAAGGAAGACAAGCAATCCCCCGCCAAAACCCAAGCGACCGTGCAAGCGTTTCTTGAAACCCTCCCCGCGGAACTCGCCGGAATCCCGCCGGTGATCACCAGCTCCTCAAAAAGCCGGACTGGCCGAATCGCCATTCTCAAACTGATCGAACAAGCACTCGCCGAGTGAGCCGCTCCAATCCCAGTTTCTCTGCTTCACATCAATGACGTCGTAAGTCCTCACATAGAACGGGATTCGCACACGCTGCTCTTCGTGCTCGCGGTGCTCGCCATCATTCCACTGGCCGCGCTGCTCAGCCACGCCACCGAATCGGTCGCCGCCAAGACCGGGGATTCGATCGGCGGTCTGCTCAACGCCACGCTCGGCAACCTCACCGAACGGTTATCGCGCTCTCCGCCCTCAAGGCCGGACAATACATGGTGGTGAAGGCCTCCATCGCCGGTGCCATCGTCACCTATGCGCTGGGCATGCTGTTTTCACTCAAAACCCACCGCGAGGCCTTCGCCAGCGCAGGGACCGAAGGCCACGACGACGACGGCGAACCATGGCCGATCGGTCTCGCGCTGGTGGTGCTCGCTTGCGTCACCCTGCTGGTGGCACTCGTCAGTGAAATCTTCGTCGGCTCCGTGCAGCACGCCGCCATTTCATTCGGCATGACGCCCGTGTTTGTCGGCTTCGTGGTGGTGGCCTTGGTGGGTGGCGCGGCAGAGATGTCCTCGGCATTTTCCGCAGCCCGCAAGAACCGCCTCGACCTGAGCGTGAGCAGCGCGCTGGGCAGCGCATCGCAGATCGCGCTGTTCGTCGCGCCGGTGTTGTTGCTCGCACCTCAAGTGGATCGTTTTCAGGAATCCGGTCTCTATCCATGGGGTGAACCCCTACTTGTGAATTTGGTGATGTTCCGCGACGCTGGGCTTTCGTCTAATTCAGCCATGGACAAAAAAGCCACCCAGCCCCGTCGCTCGAAGAAGCCGATTCCCAAGGCTAATCCGGAGGCTCCGGCACCGCAGCCGAGTGCGGCGTTTCCCATCGTGGGCATCGGCGCATCGGCGGGCGGGCTTGAGGCGTTGGAGCAATTCCTCCAGCGGGTGCCTGCGGGGAGCGGGATGGCATTTGTGATTGTCCAGCATCTGGACCCCACGCGGAAGGGGCTGATGGCCGAGCTTCTACAGCGCTGCACCCCGATGAAGGTGATGCAGGTGAAAGACTGCATGCGAGTGAAACCAGACTGCGTTTATGTCATTCCACCCAATAAGGACATGTCGATCCTCCATGGCGTGCTTCATTTGTTCGAAACGGCGGGTGCTCGGGGATTGCGACTGCCCATCGACTATTTCCTTCGCTCGCTGGCACAGGACCAGCAGCAGTCCGGCATCGGCGTGATTCTATCAGGCATGGGATCGGATGGCACGCTGGGACTGCGGGACATCAAGGAGAAGGCCGGTCTTGTTTTGGCTCAGGAACCTAGCTCGGCGAAATTCGACAGCATGCCGCGCAGCGTGATCGATGCCGGACTGGCTGACATCGTGGCTCCGGCGGATGAGTTGCCGGAAAAAATCATGACATTCCTGAAGCGCACGCCGCTGATCACGGATGCCGGACTGGTGGTGGATGAAAAGTTGCAAGACGGCTTGGAAAAGATCCTCATCCTGCTTCGCACGCGGGTGGGACACGACTTCTCATTCTACAAGAACAACACGCTCTATCGGCGCATCGAGCGGCGCATGGGCATCCATCAGATCGATAAGATCGCGGGCTACGTCCGCTATTTGCAGGAAAATCCGCAGGAGCTGGATCTCTTGTTCAAGGAAATGTTGATCGGCGTGACCTCGTTTTTCCGCGATCCCGAAGTCTGGCAATTGTTGCGGGAAGAGACGATACCGGCGCTTTTGGCCAGTCCGCCAGCAGGCACGCTGAGGGCTTGGGTCGCGGGTTGCTCGACGGGTGAGGAAGCCTATTCGCTGGCCATCGTCTTCAAGGAGGCGATGGAGAAGCTCGGGCCGCAGAAGAGCTTCAAACTCCAAATCTTCGCGAGTGATCTGGACCGCGATGCGATCGACAAGGCGCGCCAAGGTCTCTTTCCCGAGAATATCTCCGCCGATGTTTCTGCCGATCGGCTTCACCGCTACTTCACCAAGGAGGACAGCGGCTATCGGATTCGTGCTGAGATCCGTGAAATGGTGGTTTTCTCTCCGCACAGCCTCATCATGGATCCGCCGTTCACCAAGCTGGATTTACTGAGTTGCCGAAACCTGTTGATCTATCTGACACAGGAAATGCAGAAAAAGCTCTTTCCACTGTTTCACTACTGCCTGCAACCGGGCGGAATCCTCGTGCTCGGCAGCGCGGAAACCATCGGCCAATTCACCGACCTGTTTTCGACGGTGGACGGCAAGTGCCGCATCTTCCGCCGGACGGAAACGATCTTGCGTCCCGAAAGCGCCGAGTTCCCTTCATCCTTCGCGCCTCGGACCTCGGACGGTCACGGGGCGCAGACGATCACGAAAACCACACAGAACCTCCAGACTCTCGCGGAGCAATTGATCCTGCACCGCTTCAGCCCGCCATCCGTTCTCACCACCGAAAAGGGTGACATCCTCCACATCAGCGGTCGCACGGGGCAATTCCTGGAACCTGCCGCTGGCAAGGCGAACTGGAACATCTTCGCCATGGCGCGGGACGGATTGCGGTACGAGTTAACAGCCGCATTCCAAAAAGCGCTTAAACAGAAGGGTTCCGTCATTTTGAAAGACTTGAAGATCCGCACCGATGGCGGAGAACGCTACACGAACATCAGCATCGAGAAGCTCCCGGAAACGGATCCACTACGAGGCATGGTCATGATTGTTTTCACGGAAATCCCGGTACCCGCCGTCTCCGAGCCATCCGGTAAACCCGCGAAAGCCCCGCAGGGTGGCCAGCGCCTCACGGAGCTGGAGCATGAGCTGCAACAAGCCCGCGCCGAGTTGCAAAGCACCCGCGAGGAAATGCAGTCCTCGCACGAGGAGCTGCGATCCACCAACGAGGAACTCCAGTCCACTAACGAGGAGATGCAATCCACCAATGAGGAACTCACCACCTCCAAGGAGGAAATGCAGTCGCTTAACGAGGAAATGCAAACCGTCAACTCGGAGCTGCAAAGTAAAATCGAGGAACTTTCACGATCGAATAACGACATGAAAAACCTCCTCAACAGCACCGACATCGCCACCCTTTTCCTCGATAAAAACCTCCTCGTCCGCCGCTTCACCACCGAGGCGAGCAAGATCATCAACCTCATCCCCGGCGACATCGGACGCCCCATCACCGATCTCTCGTCAGACCTGATTTATCCTGCTCTGCCCGCGGATGCTCATGACGTTCTTAGAAAACTCGGATCCTCGGAAAAGCCAATCAGCATCAGCGACGGGCGCTGGTTCACGGTCCGCATCATGCCTTACAGAACCTTGGATGACCGGATCGACGGCGTGGTCATCACTTTTTGGGACATCAGCATTGCAAAGGCATTGGAAGTCAAAATGCAGGACATCCAAGACGGTCTTGAGGAACGCCTGGCAAAACAAACGACCCGCGTCGGCAAACAGATTGAGCCCCGGAAGCCCGCCCCGGCGAAGAAAAGCGCGGGCAAATCGCCTCGCAATTCCAAAATCTGAACTCCACTCTGCTCATGAAATCAAAAACACTGGATGCTCGGACCGATCTCCGCCGGCGTGCCGAACTTACCACCTTAGAACGCAAGTCGGGAAATGCCGTGCCACGAACCGATCTCGATAGCCAACGCTTACTTCACGAGCTGGAGGTCCACCAGATCGAGCTTGAGATGCAGAATGCGGAGCTGCGTCTCGCCCGTGACGAAGCCGAGGCTGCTAGGGAAAAATACTCGGACCTCTACGATTTCGCGCCGGTGGGTTATTTCACGATCCTCGCGGACGGCACCATCCGCATGGTTAATCTAGCGGGAGCCACACTCGTCGGGATGGAGCGCTCACGCTTGGTCGGTCGCTCGTTTCTAATGCTCATTTCCCCCGCCCTTCGTCCCACGTTCAGCGCTTTCCTCGCACAATTATTCAGCGGTAATGCCGCACCATGGATCGAATCCGAACTGGTCACCAAAAGCCAACCGGACCGATTTGTAACCATCAACAAGAAGCTGTCACCCGGCGGCCAGGAATGCAGCCTGACCGTCACCGACATCAGCGCACGCAAGCGCGACGAGGATGCCCTCCGCATGTCGGAAATCCGCTACCGGCGGCTGTTTGAAGCCGCGCACGACGGGGTGCTTCTTATCGATCCCGCCACTAGCAAGATCACCGATGCGAATCCATTCATGACCAAGCTGCTAGGCTACCCGCACACGAAACTCGTCGGCAAGGAACTGTTTGAAATCGGTCTCTTGAAAGATGAGGCGGCCAGTCAGGAAATGTTCCGGAAGTTAAAAAAAAACCACGAGGTCCGCTACGAGAACCTGCCGCTTGAAAGCCAAGGTGGTCGGCACCAGGAGGTCGAGGTCGTGGCGAACCTCTATCAAGAAAATGGCAGGCCCGTCATCCAGTGCAACATCCGCGACATTACCGAGCGCAAGCAGGCGGAGGACCTGCTACGGCGCAACGAAGCCCTCGTGTCCGCGCTCATCGGGCAGGTGCCCACCGGCATCTATGTGGTGGATGCCGGGTTCCGCTTGCAGCAGGCGAACCCGGTCGCTCTGAAGGCGTTCGGCAGCATGGATCACCCCATCGGTAAGGACTTTGCGGAGATTGTCCGGTTTCTTTGGCCAAAACGCGTCGCAGAGGAAACCTTGGTCCACTTTCGACACACTTTGGCCACCGGCGAGCCCTATCGCTCGCCAGACTTTACCCACCGCCGCCGCGACATCGGGGTGAAGGAATTTTACGAATGGCAGGTCGAACGCGTCACCCTGCCTACAGGCGAGTTCGGTGTGGTTTGCTTTTTCAATGACATCACCGCCCGGATCCAAGCGGAGAAAGCACAACTCCGTCTCGAAGTAATGGCCGCCTCGAACCTCAAGCTGAAACAGGAAATCGTCCGCCGCCAGAAGGTGGAAGTGAAACTCCACGAGACAGAATATGTCCAAAGCCACCTGCTAGAGCACTCGCTCCAGCAACAGGCCCAACTACGCAACATGTCACACAAGATTCTTCACGCCCAAGAAGATGAACGGAAACGCATCAGCCGCGAGCTGCACGACGTGATCGCTCAGACGCTGGCCGGGATCAACATCCATATCGCGGCGTTGGCTCACAAAAACTCGGACAACCTCGGCGGACTTCAGCAACAAATCGCGAACACCCAACATATCGTGGAAAACTCGATGAAAGTGATTCGCCAGTTCGCCTTGGAACTTCGGCCGACGGTCCTCGATGACCTCGGCCTGATTCCCGCTCTGGAGGCGTTTCTCAAGGATTTCACAGAGACCTCCGGCATCCGCGTGAGCCTGGAAATTTCATCCTGCATTGAGGAAGCGTCCGAGGATATCCGGACCACCTTCTTTCGCATCATCCAGGAAGCCTTGATAAACGTCGCACAGCACTCAAAAGCGAGCACGGTCCACATCAGCATCCAATGTCTCGCCGAAGGCACTTCCCTGCAAATCACCGATGATGGCCAAGGATTCGAGATGGAGGAAAAGATTCACCCGATTTCAAGCACCAGGCTCGGTCTGCTGGGAATGAAAGAACGCGCAGAAATGGTGGGGGGGGTGTTCTCGGTCGATACCGCATCTGGACGCCCCACCACTCTCCGGGTCATGGTAGGGTTTCACCCCATAAAGGAAACCCGGAATCTTGCAATAAGATCGCCAAAGCGCTCTCGAAATTCTTTAAAATGACGACCCACACCCCGATTCACGTTTCTGAAATCACCCCGGACCTCGTCAGTGGCGAGGGACAACTCATCACCCGTGCCTTACAAAACGCCATTCTCAAGAGCGAGAACTTCTCAAGCATCGCCACCGATGCCAAGGGCGTGATCCAGCTCTTCAACGTCGGTGCCGAGCGCATGCTGGGTTACGCCGCATCTGAAGTGATCGACCGCATCACCCCTGCGGACATTTCGGATCCAGATGAAGTCATCGCGAGAGCCGTGGCCTTGAGCACCGAACTGGGGACACAAATCACGCCCGGCTTCGACGCCTTGGTCTTCAAAGCCTCTCGCGGAATCGAGGATATTTACGAACTCACCTATATCCGCAAGGATGGCAGCCGTTTCCCGGCCGTGGTCTCAGTCACCGCCCTGCGGGATGACCAAGGCGGCATCATCGGCTACCTGCTCATCGGCACGGATAACACGATGCGCATGCAAGTGGAGGAAGAGCGCAGTGCTCTTGATCAAAACCTACGCGATCAGCAGTTCTACACCCGTTCCTTGATCGAATCGAACATTGATGCACTGATGACGACCGATCCCTCCGGAGTCATCACGGATGTCAACAATCAGATGGAAGCGTTGACCGGCCACCCGCGCGAGAAGCTGATCGGTGAATTTTTCAAAAACTACTTCACCGATCCTGCCCGGGCAGAAGAGGGCATCAAACGCGTGCTCAGCGAGGGAAAAGTAACCGACTACGAACTCACCGCGCGTTCCACCGATGGCACCGAAACCGTCGTTTCCTACAACGCCACCACGTTTCACGACCGTGATGGTATCCTCCAGGGAGTCTTCGCGGCCGCTCGGGATGTGACGGAGCGCAAGCGCTGGGATAAGGTCTTGCAGGAAAATACTCTGGAATTGGAGACCGCCAAGGCCATCGCCGAGAAGGCCAACCTCGCCAAGTCAGACTTCCTGTCCAGCATGAGCCATGAACTCCGCTCACCTCTCAACGCCATCCTTGGCTTTGCCCAGTTGATGGAATCGGACTCTCCCGCACCAACGTCCAGCCAGAAGGCGAGCATTGATCAAATCCTCCACGCAGGCTGGTTCCTGCTGGATCTGATCAATGAAATTCTCGACTTGGCAGTGGTGGAGTCTGGCCGTCTCACTCTTTCACTGGAACCCATCTCCTTGTCGGAAGTCTTGGTTGAATGCCAGGACATGATCGATCCGCAAGCGCAGAAGCGCGGCATCCACATGACTTTCCCCGCGTTCGCTGAGCCTTGCTTTATCAAAGCGGACCGCACCCGGCTCAAGCAGGTGCTCATCAATCTTTTATCAAACGCCATCAAATATAACCGAAATGGCGGCGCCGTCGCCGTGGAATGCATGGAGACACCCGCTGGCCACATCCGCATCAGCGTAAAAGACACCGGCGCAGGCTTGTCGCCTGAAATGCTAGCACAGCTATTCCAAGCCTTTAACCGCCTCGGCAAGGAAGCAACCGCAGAAGAAGGCACCGGGATCGGCTTGGTTGTGAGTAAGCGCTTGGTAGAACTGATGCAGGGTAAAATTGGAGCGACAAGCATCGTCGGAGCAGGCAGCGTTTTCTGGATCGAGCTCATCCATGACAAGGATACTTCCATCGACTCAATGCAATCCGCGACGACGGCGGTCATCACAACGCCCACCCCGGAACCTACGAAGCCAAGTGTGGTCCTCTACGTGGAGGATAACCCTGCCAATCTGCAATTGATCGAGCAGCTCCTCAGCCGCCGCACCGACCTTCAACTCCTCACCGCAAAAGATGGACGCGAAGGGATCGATCTGGCAATCTCCAGCGTGCCAGATGTCATTCTCATGGACATCAATCTCCCCGGCATCAGTGGCATCGATGCCATGCGCATCCTTCAGGTGAATCCACTCACCGCCCACATTCCCATCATTGCCCTCAGTGCCAATGCCATGCAGTTGGACATCGTGAAAGGCCTAGCCGCCGGATTTTTCAAATACATTACCAAGCCGATCAACGTCAACGAATTCATGGAGACCCTCAATTTCACCCTCGAATTCGCAGCAAAACGCAGCGAAACTTCCACCTCTAGCCCGCTTATCAAGCCGCCAGAGCATCGAGCTTAAGCCCATCATCATCACCCATCCGTGGTAGTAAATTCAGCCCGACTTTTACCCCCTCCAATCCGCGAATCAAATAGCCACCATGACTCGCAAACGCACCGACCTCTCGCGACTTTATCTCACGAGCTTGCAACAGCACCTAAAAGAGGGGCCTGGGGCAAGCATGAGCCAAGCAAGGGCCGTCGGCCACCTCGCCGTCCAGGGTGGCTTTGAAATTCTAGACATCGCCCGGATTCACGAGATCGCCATCGCCGCCCTCATTCTCCCGACCTATTCACCAGAAACCAGCGGCGTCTCGCTTGGGCGGGCGGGAGCATTTTTTGCGGAAGCACTTGTCCCGATCGAACAAACCCACCGTGGAGTTGCAGAAGCGAACATCCGCCTCAATCATACCATTAACTCCCTCAGTCAGCGCACCCACGAGCTCGCTGAATCCGTGACAGAACTAAAAATGGAGATTCTCCAGCGCACCGCAGCGGAAGACGCACTCAGAACAAGCGAACTCACCACCAGCGGCCTGCTGGTAAAGTCGCTCGCGATGCAAGACGAGCTCCGCCACCTCTCGCGCCAGCTCCTGTCCGTCCAAGAAGAAGAACGCCGGAAAATCAGCCGCGAACTCCACGATGTGATCGCCCAATCCCTCAGCAGCATCAACTTGCGCCTCGCAGAACTCAAAACAGAATCCAAAACCAGCCGGGAAATACTCTGCCAGAAAATCGATAGCACTCAGACCCTCGTTGAAAAAACCGTGGAAATCGTCCACCGCTTCGCCCGCGAGCTTCGCCCCTCGGTTCTCGATGATCTCGGACTCATCCCCGCTCTGGAAGCCCACCTCAAGACCTTCATCCAAGAGACCGGTGTGCGGGTGAAACTAACTGCATTTGGAGAGATCGAAGAATCGGACAACGCCACGCTCACCATCCTCTACCGGATCGCCCAGGAAGCCCTCGCCAACGTCGCGCGCCACGCCCATGCAATTCATGCGCAGGTCACCATCCTCGATCTCGACGGCACCATCCGCATGGACATCACCGATGATGGAGTTGGCTTTGAAGTGGACGGCCAATCCTGCGCCGTCAAAACAATCCGCCTAGGCCTGCTCGGCATGAAAGAACGCATCGAAATGATCGGCGGCAGCTTTTGCATCGAATCCTCACCCGGTAAAGGCACCACCATCCGCATCGAACTCCCGCGTGCCCCCGGAACCACTCCCTCAGAACCTCTAGAATACCATGAAAACAATCACCATCTTGTTAGTTGAAGACCACGAAATCGTCCGCGAAGGCCTGGGGGTTCTGTTGAAATTACACGGCGATATCAAGATTATCGGCCAGGCAGAAAACGGCCACCAAGCGATAAAACAGGTTGCCGCCTTGCACCCCGACATCGTCGTGATGGACATCGCGATGCCTCTCCTCAACGGACTTGAGGCCACCCGGCAGATTCTCAAAGACAGCCCAGCCACCAAGATCATCCTGCTCTCTGCCCACAACGATGACGCCTACGTCCAGAAGGCGATTTCCCTCGGGGTAAGCGGCTATCTCATCAAGCAAACTGCCTCTCATGATTTAGCAGAAGCGATCCGCCAAGTCGCCAGTGGCAAAACATTCTTCAGCCCGCTCATCGCCAAGCGCCTCGCCGATCAAGTACGCAAAGCCCGGGCGAATGGCTCACCCGGCTCACCAAAACCCGCCCAACTCACCTCACGCGAAACCGAAGTCCTTCAACTCATCGCAGAAGGAAATGCCAACAAAATGACTGCGGACATTCTCAAGATTAGCATCAAGACCGTAGAAAAACACCGCCAGAGCCTCATGGAAAAACTCGATATCCACGACACCGCCGGCCTCACCCGCCACGCCATCGCCACCGGAGTGATCGAGAGCAGCGTGCAAGTGACTATTATCTAATGGAGCTCTGACTTTAGTCGGCGAGTCTTATAAATAGTAATCCCACTGATAAATCCACATGAAACCCATTGCCATCTCCACCATCCTATACTTTGCTATTCTAACAGACCGCTCCATATTCCAGACCCGACAACGCAAAGTCAGCAAAGACGCCCCCATTCCGAATGAAACCATGGCGATGTCCAGCAAGGTTTCCATCGAAACGCTCCAGACCGGCCACGGCGTCTACATGCGGAGATGTGGCGAGTGCCACACCCATCTCCTGCCCAACGAGGTCTCCACCGCAGACTGGCACATCGTCGTTCCCCGCATGGCCTGGAATGCCGGAATCACTCCTGAAGACGAAAAGGCACTGCTAAAATACCTCATCGCCGCCAAATCCCCGACCAAGTATTTGAACTAGAATCATCTCTATCAGAGAAGAGACTGTGACAGTTGCATAAGGGGGGTACAACTGCCACAGTCTGACCGCTTCTCACAGTCAACCATTATGGTGGTTTTGGCTTCGGATTTCCCTAAGAGGCTGTCTTAAAAATACTAACATCTTAATTTTAATCTATACTAATTTAGTCATGTATTGGAGAAACTCGGCATGGCCAGTTATCCAAGCAGCATGACGGATTCCGAATGGAAAATTCTCGA
>JBEGUC010000030.1:0-25628 GCA_041179105.1 Verrucomicrobiota bacterium
CGAGGGCGGGTTTGGTCATCAGTGCTTCCATGGCAGGCTGAAACTGCCAAAACGGGGGCTAATGTCTAGCATTTTCTCAAATCGCTAATGACTGTCGCCCTTGGCGAATTTCTGGGCAACCGCCCTGAAGTTGACACAGGCCGGCCCCCTGTCCTTTTCCATTCAGAACGGACAATTTTCAGGATCGATCCAGTTTTCCGCAATCAGCTGGATGCCGGAAATCTCGATCTCCTTGCGCCCGGTTTTCCCTTCGGGGCCGATGCGCTCTACGCTGTAACCCTGACAATTCGGGGCCGAGGTGATGACGAGCATGCCGAATTCCTTGGGCGCGTTGCGGAGCACGAAGTCCATCACCTTGCGGTGGGTGCGGACATTGAGCGTGCCGACGAAAACATGCGGTCGCGGCTCGATGAACCAGCGCTTCAAAGCACCCCGGATCGCCGGCGGCACGTCATTGCAGATGAGAACGGTCATGGTGGGGGAGATTTTGGATTTTGGATTTTAAATTTTGGATTTCAGAGGCGCGGTTGGAGGGGATGGTCCGGCGGGGCGTCTTCGGGATCTTCGCCGAGTCCTTCGAAGAGTTTTTTCAAATCCTCCGGCATCCGGCGCAGCATCCGGGTCTCTTCGACTTTCTGTTTGAGGAGCTTGCGGACGAGGGTTCCGTCGTCTTGTGGGTCGATGGATAGTGCCTCGAAAGCGGCAGGCCAACTGGTCTCGTGTTTGTAGAGGTCCGCCGCGTCGTAGATGAAAGGCAGGGTGCCGGCGGCGTGGACGAAGCCGAGTTGCGGGATGAATCCCATGGAGCAACAGACGGCGGCGGTGAGTGCGTAGAGAGAAGCGTTGGAGGCGGAGAGGGCGCGGTTGATGCCATCGGCGAGTTGCCAGTTCTCGGTTTTATAATCGCGGCCCTTCCAGGTGACGCCGTATTTCTGGCCGAGCTCGGCGTAGGTCTGCTTTACCCGGCGGCCTTCCATGCCGCGAAGTTGTTTGATGTTCACGCCATGCACGGAGGCTTCCGGGAAACGGTGGAGAAACATCCGCCGCGCGATTTCATTCTGCGAGCGCTTGCTTGCCCAAGCCGTGGCGTGGATGCGAGCCATCGAGTTGTCATGGTTCGGCGTGATGCCGAACGAGTAGAAACGCAGCCCGTCCTCTCCCAGCCAGAAGAACGGGCAGTTGCAATGGGACGCCGCCTTCACCGCCGCATGCGTGACCACCGAGCCGGGTCCGAGAATGACCGCACTCACGGTGGCGATGGGGATGCGGGTGATGAGACCGTCACTGCCTATCCATTTCACCGAGAAATCATCCACCTCCAGGCGGCCGTATTCCAGATAGATGGGGGTCCAGCGGTCCTTGGCCGGAGCGAGGGTTTCGAGGGGTGGGCGTTCGAAGATGGGCATGGTGGGGAAGATTCAAGATTTGAAGACTCAAGAGACAAGAGAAGAAGCAGAGATCAGAGGTCAGGGGGCGGTGGGATTGACAGTTTTAGTCATGTTGACTAGGTTTTGATCATGCAAGTGACGATTCATGAGGCGAAGACGTATCTATCACGGTTGATCGCGGCGGTGGAGCGGGGTGAGGAAGTGATTATTTCGCGGCGGGACAAGCCGGTGGTGGAGCTGCGTGCCTTGGAATCCGCCCCAAAGAACAAGCGTTCCGCTGGCTGCGGCGTATTGGCTGGATATTTCAGCGAGTCCGCCATCGCGCACCTCACGAACAATCGGGCACTCGACAAGAAGATCGAAGAAGACTTCGAGAGCTTTGAGGAGGACTGGAAATGAATTTGCTCTTCGATATCCAAGCCTTCCTCTGGTGGTGCTTGGTCGCTCCGAAGGTGACCCCTGCGGCTCTCGGCGCACTTGACGAGGCAGAACAGGTTTCATGAAAAATGTGCGGTGATCGGCTCGGATGTTGCGTTCGACCACTACGGGGTGAAGCGGGTGTGGTGAGAACTCCGCCCGCTCACGGCATTTCACCGGGAGCGAGACGGCGGACGGGGCGGGACAAGTAGGCGGCGGGGATGGCCCCGTGATGCTGACCAAAGGCAACGGGTTGGTCGGCTTGGTAAAAGCGACCATCGCCGGGTGATTCGGTCATGCCTTCCAGCGCGGGAAGCTCCGCAGGTTCGTTGCCGAGCTTTTGCAAGAGGGCTGCAAACGCCTCGCGCGGGCTGGCGGCGACGACGGGCGAGAGTGGCTCCGCCGGAATGCAAGTTTTCCGCCCGAACCACACGCCCCACACCGGATCGAGCAACGCGGCGGCGGCGTGTTCCAAGGTGGCGCGATCTCCCTGGAAGAGCGCGATGAAGCGGGCATCGGTGAGGTAAGTGCGGCGGGTGATGACGGTGCCAAAAGGGCTACCATCCCCCGCCTTGCAAGGGATGTGGAGTCTTTCGGCAAGGTTGGTTTTGTCGTAACCGCCGCCGATGGTGTGGAAATCCGTGAGCCGAGTGACGGGTGCGGGCTTGTGCCAACGAAAGACCGAGAAGCACAATCCGGCGAGCGGAGCGATTTTTTCAGGCTCATCCGGCGAGTGCTTGTTGATGCCGAGGGCGGCGGCGAGCACGCCGACGAGGGCGCTCTTGGTGGGCCAGCTTTCGGTTTCCCGGCGCTGGAACTTGGACGCCGCGCCCCACGACTGGAGCGGCGCGTCGATGAGGAAGGCCAGGGTATCAGACATCGCCGGAGAGGAGTTGATCGAGGAAGGAATCGAGACCGGTCTCGGTGAGCCAAATTTTTTCACCGAGCGGACCCCAGGTTTTTTCGAGTGACTCCAAGTGCTCTTT
The DNA here is from genome assembly GCA_041179105.1 of Verrucomicrobiota bacterium. Lineage (GTDB taxonomy): Bacteria > Verrucomicrobiota > Verrucomicrobiia > Verrucomicrobiales > Akkermansiaceae > Luteolibacter. The sequence continues at coordinate 2,792 of JBEGUC010000030.1, forward strand.
CATGGCGGCAAGCGAGGTGGCTTGAAGACCTTTGCCATTGGATTTCACCGGCGACTCGAAGGCGTTGGCGAGCTGGAGCGGCTGGCCCTTTTCCTTGCGGATGCCGAGAACTTCGAAGGGCAGCGTGGCGGCGTTCATCGAATTCTGACGGGCACCGGGAACGGCGATGAGCGTGGCGCGGATGAAATCCATGAGGATGGTGCGCCGCTGATCCGAGCTGAGCTTGCCAAGGTTTTTTTCGCAGGCGAATTGGGCGAGGTTGATGGCGGTGTAGCGGTAATAGGTGGCGGAGTTAAATTCGAGCGTGCCGATCATCCCGGCACCCGCGTCCTCGGCATCGCCCTTAAGATCATCGACCGAGGAGAAGAAGTCGATTTCGTTGGAAGCAGCGTGGGTGGAGAGCGCGTGGGAGAACATCGCTGCACCTTCGACGTTGAGCGTGGCATCATTGGCCACCATGCGGCCGAAGAGCGCGATGTCCGCAGCATCAAGGCGATCCACTTTTTTGATGGCCTGTTTAGGCTCCTTGCCATCCGCGACGGCTGCGGCGATCTGTTGGATTTCACCGGGTGACAGATAGACGGCGGTGGTCACTTGATCGGGTTTCTTCGCGTCCACCTTGCTGAAGGCTTCGCAAATGAGCTTGGCCTTCTCGGTGGCGGCTGTCTCATCCAGCCCTGCGGCAAGCAGTGCCTTGGTGAATGGCTCCAGCAGGAACCGGCTGCGGATGCCTTGGAAATCCGGCGACTCGCTACGGGCAAGCAGACGGACGGCGCGCTTGAGTGATTGGCTGGAAAGCCGGGCGCGGTTGACGCCGCCGAAGACAGCGGATTTCGGCGAGCCGACGTCATCGCGGTTGAGGCAGGAGACGGGGAAGGACTGGAGGATGTGGAGTTCGATTAGTTTCATAAAATAAGAGTTTGTTAGTGTTCAGTTTTTAGGAGATGAGATTTCAAATAGGTGAGAGGCAGAGCATCCCGAAGCCGAAGGCTTTGGCGGAGCCGATGCCATTTGCGAAGGCTTGGCGGAGGAGCGCGGGATCGGTGACGGTGAGAACACCGGTGAACTCGGTGGCGGTGTGGAGGCCGGCTTGCCCTGCTTTGACGAAAGGCTGGCGCGGCTGCGGGATGGTGCGGATTTCCTCTGCAACGATCGAGAAGCCGTGTTGAGTGGCCTTGCGCGACAGCCAGTCGAGCAGATCGTCGCGTTTGGAAATGGGGATGCGTTTCGCGTTGCGGCGCTTGCCCTCGGCATCGCGCGGGGCGGCGAGCTTGCGGGTGGGATTGGCGAGCAGGGAGAAGCGGTAGCGCGGGTGGGTGAGGAAGTTTTCGCCCACGGCCTTGCTCTGCCAACCGTGGTCCGGGCACCAATCCGGCTGGGCGGGACCGGCGGCTGAGAGGATGAGCAGGCGGAAGCCATTGCCGGTGTCGTCGAGGCGGGTGAGGAAATCGCGGGCAGCATCCGGCTGGCCAGGAAAACAATCCCAGGCCCGCTTGTGCCAGGCGTAGCTATCGGTGAAGCCGCCGTCTTTGCGCCAGCGGGCGGCGATTTCGTAGGGGACGAGTGCTTGGGTGAGGTGGAGGTTCATGGTGTGGGAAGGTCGGCGGGGGCTTGCCAGAATTCTTTGGCCCAAGAGGTTTTCACATTTTCGGCGTGGCCGGTGGACCAGAAGCGGAGTTCCTTGAGGAGCTTGGCGTAGTCGAGCGGGATACCCTCGCGGCTGAGGCGCTTGACGAGGCGGTGAAGCTGCGGAGCGAGATCCTCCAGATCGGTGCAAGCTAGCAAACGCCGGAAATGGCGGTCGTAGGGATGATCGCCGTCTTTACGGTCGCCCAGCCGTAACGCAGCACGGCCGATACCGGAGCCTTCGACGTGGTTCGGATGAATGGCGTAAAGCGCGGCAACGGTGGAAGTCCGATCATCGCCGATGGCACCGAGACGACCGAGGACGGGCAGCGCTTGGTGGCGGGTGGTCTCGCTCCAGTAGCGGCGCAGCGAGGCGGAATGGCCACGGTCATCGCAGAGCTTCACGAGCTGGGCGATGAAGCGGGAGTTGGTTTCGTCGTAGGGATTCATGGAGTGGCTGGAGTGGTCTTGGGAGTTTTCGGCTTGGTGGATTTCGGGCGGAGGCGGCGCAGACCGAGGGCGTAGGCTTCGATCTGGCGGGGAGTGGCTCGCGGGCAGGCGTGATCGTAGGCGGCATGGGCGGCCTTGCGGACGGCAAGGCTCCAGGGATCGTCGGACTCGCCGAAGTTTTTGCCACGGATGGCGGAATCGTCTTTAACGAGATCGAGCAGAGTCTGGCGCTGAAGATCGAGGGAGTTCCAGAAATGGCGCTGGGCGACGTCCACTGGTGCGGAGCCATTCATCATCGATTCGGCGTAGGCTTTCACGGCTGAATAGATGCCGGTGGACTGAGTGTCGGCGTGTTGCACGCCTTTGGAATAAATTATCTGGCCGGTCTCGGAGAACAGGCGGTGAGGAACGGTGAAGTGGTCTTCGATGCCATCGAGGATTTTAGCGTCCTTGGCTTTGATCAACTCTCCGACCCATAATTTAACGTCTCCGGCTTCATGCTCGATGATGTGGCTTTGTAGAATCTTTGGGGCGGATTGTGCCTGGGAGTCCGAACGGCGCAGAACGGCGAGACAGTGAAGATCCCGCCAGATGCCCCGGTTGGTATCCGCCCGTAACAATCGGAATTCCTCCTTCCATGGGATCACGGTGGCAGAAGGCTCCAGTGCTGCGGGATAGACCGGATAATCCAGGCCGTTGTCGATATGGATGCCATATCCGATCTGCGGATTTCCTGTCACATCCAGACGGCATGACAGCGGAACAAGACGCCCGAGATAGGATTCGGTGGCTAGCTTGGCGGCAGTGCCTTTGATTTGATCCGGTGTGCCGAGTTCCCAATAAGGTTTACCGAGATTGGGCGTGAGTTCGGCATCCATGCAGTTCGCGAGAAGTGTCCGCTTGAGGTTTTCCCCGAGAAGAAAGGTGTGCAGCATCTTCAGACTTGGGCCGTTTCCCTTCACCTTCTTGGCCATGCTGCCGCCGACAAAGAAATTCTGATAACAGAGCAAGAGTCGCGCGAGGAACGCGGCATCCATGATCCGAGAAGATTCGCCGTAATGATCCAACAAGGTGGGTGAATTCCCTGCCGCCATCGTAAAACTCACTTGGCTGGCCGGATAGCTTTTGTCGCCGGCAGTGGCTTTGCACTGCAGAAATCTCGGGCCATCGCCGAACAGATTGAAATGAGGGAAAATTTCCGGCCGCGCGAGATAAGCGGGAACGGCCTTCTCAAAATCCCCACCGAAATCATCCCAGCCATAGAGATCGGCAGGCGCGCCGAGGGCGGTTTGGGTGATGCAGACAAGTAGGCGGATGAGCGAAATGCGTTCGTGCGGAACGGCGTCGAGATCGGCGATGTCCGCGGCGCTGCGGAAGAGTTCATCAAGGCCGACGGACGAATGATGCCCGGCGAGCCAGCGCACAGGAATCCAAGGGTGGGTGATGAGATTGAAATCAGTCATGGGAGTGTCATTAGAACCATTCATCGCAGGGATCGAGGGTTGGGGTGAAGGAGGCGGCGGCATTCCGGGTGTGGCTGAGGCCGGTGTCGTCGCGGTATTCGAGCAGGTAAGGCAATGCGTCATCGGAGCCGATGAGTTCGCAGGTGGCATCGTCGTGGATGATGGCGAGCACAGCGTCCTGGATGTTTTTCCCGAGCCAGAGCGGTTGTTTCGCCATGGCATGATGGACGAGGTAACGCGGGATACGGACAGCGTTCCGGTGCAGGGCGAGCGCCAGCGTGTAGTTGAACGGGCCGTTGTGAAAGGGAACGTGCTCGCCATTGAGAAACTCGATGGGAGCGGCCGTGTTAGGCGCGCGGCGCAGGAGAATGAGGAAAGCGGTGGGCGTGTCATTCCAGCGGGTCTTCGCGCCGTCCTTGTCGTCATAGGTGGCGGAGTTAAAAACATCCAACATTTGGGCTGTCTGGCGCATTTTATCGGTGATCTGATCGAGGTGAAGACGGAGAGCGGAGGCTCCGCTATGCAGCGGCTCCGGAATGCGGCTCGCTTCCTCTACGAGCGGGCGAATGTCCTGCGGTAGGGTGATGGTGTGATCGGTGAGACCCAAGAGAACTCGCTCCGCTTGGAATAACGAGAACGGCGGATAGACGAAAGCAGAGGGACCGAGCGCGGCTTTGAGGGAAATTTCATCGGCGTTCCAATCGACCGTCGGCATGAGCACCACGCAGCGCGGGTTTTGAAATCCCAGAGGGCGCGAGCGTTGGTGGCGGTGGAGGCGGCCGAGGCGTTGGAGGATGAGATCGATGGGCGCGAGGTCGGTGACGAGGAGGTCGGCGTCGATATCGACGGATTGCTCGATGACTTGGGTGGCGACGAGGATGCAACCCTGCGGGCGGGATGCACCGTTTTTCCCGAGGTGCCCCATCCATGCAGCCTCGTTTTCATCGCGCTTGAATTGCGGGAAGCGGCTGTGGAGCAGGCCGAAGGTGATCCCGCGATCCCGGCAGCGGGACTTGATTTGGCGATAGGTTTCCTGGGCAAGAGCGACGGTATTTCGAATGACGACCACGCAGGCACCGGCCTCCGCAGCATCGGCGAGGTTCTGCCAGATGCCGGCGGAGTCACTTGGCACTCGCTCTATCAAGACGCGGCTGGACGGGAGATCGGAGTAATCGACGGGGATGGCTTGCGAGTGACTGCTGCCTTTGGCGACCTTGGTGATGAGCGGATAGGCGTCGAAAATTTCCGGTTCGTCCGCTCCGGCGGCGAGGACGAGGGACTTCCTGCGAGCGGCAGCGAGCGTGGCGGAAAGGACAATCACCGAGCAGCCGACTTCCAACAGCCATTTCACGGCCCGATCCACCAGCGCGGAAGTGTAGGGATCGTAGGAATGGACTTCGTCGATGATGACGATTTTTCCCGATAGAGCGAAGAGTCGGAGGGCGGAATGTTTCACTGGCAGACAGGACATGATCGCTTGATCGATGGTGCCGGTGCCGAAACCTGCGAGAAGTGCCTTGCGGCCCGAGGCATACCAGTCCGAGAGATCGGCAGCACCCGCGACATCGCCGGCGGTGGGTGAAATGGAGAGGATGCGCTCGGGATTCATCCAGGCATTGCCATGGACGAGGGCGTGATAAGATCGATCGACTACCACGTTTTCAAGAAAGGCTGAGACGCGGTCGCTGATGCGATTGCTGGTGAGTTGGGTCGGCAGGGCGAAATAGAGTCCGCGCTCCTCGCCCTCCGTCCAGCGTCGGTAGCTCGCGGCGAGCGCGGCCTCGGTTTTTCCGACGCCCATCGGAGCCTCTACGATGTAGAGACCGGGTGAATCCATCGCTGCGATCAATGCTTGCTGAAGCGGGCGTGGGTTTTCCACGCCGGGGAAAAGCGCGCCGAATGCCAGCCCGGCGTGAACCTCGCGGCGGTGCCAGCCAAGGTCTTGGACGGCTTTAGCGGCTGAATTCCGGACGCTGGCGGGAGTTTCGCGGTCGGCCAACGGGCCACTTGCGTGAAGAGGAAACCAGCCAGTGTCTGAGCCAATCCAGTCGGCGAAGGTGATGAAACCGGTGAGCCAGTGAACGAGAGGACCTTTTGGGATATCCGCTGATGGAAGTTTCTCGAAAACGGTTTCGAGTTCGGTCAGGAGTTCCGCGCGCAACAGCGCGGGCCAGTCGAGCCCACCTTCCTTGATTTTCCCCAGATAGCCGTGCGAGCTTGGATATTTTCCATGATGCCCACCGGCGGCGAGCACCCAGTCGAAAGGCCGCCTTCCGTGAAGTGAACCGAGATGAGCCTGGCTGACTTTGGCATGGTTGCCTTCGTAGAACGATTGGCCCATGGCATCCGAAAATTCCCAATGAGGATACGCCTTCAACTGGAATCCCGGGGTGAGCTTCCCAATGTCATGGGCGGCGGCGAGAGTGACCGTGCCTGATGGCGAAAAATGGCGGCATGCCGCTGGTAAAAGTCGATGAACCGCCTCAGCCACCGCGCCCACGATCAGGCAGTGGTCGCGGACGGTGAGTGCGGGGCGGCCGCTGGTGGGGTCGGTTTTTGCCCAGCAGTCGGAGAGTTGGAGGGGCGGATTTGCCACGGGCGGAAGAATAAGGCATTTCAAAAAATAACAGCGTCCTCGCGAATCACTGCATTCAATGAACTGTCTGATAGAGGTCCGTCGAGAAAAGTCATCGCACCAATCCGGCACGCGTGGTGCGGGCGGATTTGCCACGGGAAGAACAGGCAAAAATGCCTGCGTCCCCCCCTCACTGCGACGCTTCTCGCGCGAGAAGTTCCGCCTCCTCCTCTTGCGAGTGGACTTGCAGTGAAACCTGCACCCCTTCGCGCTCAGCGGCCGCCTTCAACACCCCGCGGATCGCCGATGCCGTGAAACCGTTGCGCCCGATGAGCATGGCCACGTCCTGCTTGGCGAGGACTAACTTGAAACGCAGCCGCTTGGGCTCGAGTTCCGCCACCTTGAGCTGCGCCTGGCTGGGCTCGTCAATCAAGTTGACGGCCACGTATTGGAGGAAATTCTTCAAACGGTCTGTCACTGCTTGCATGGTGGAAGGAAGATGATGCGGGGAGGCGCACTCCGCAAGCCAAGGTTCGGCAGGAATCGCAGACGACCATCCGCTCTTGCCAGTTTGCGAATCGCCCGCCATTTTCCCTCTCATGTCACGCAGTCACCGCATCACCATTCTCGCCGGAGACGGCATCGGCCCGGAAGTCATGGTCGAATCCCTCCGCATCCTTGACGCCATCGAAGCGAAATTCGGCTTCACCGTCGCCCGCAGCGAGCACCTCGTCGGCGGTGCGGCCATCGATGCCACCGGCCACCCACTGCCTCCGGAAACCGTCGCCGCCAGCGAGGCTGCGGACGCAATTCTCTTCGGCTCGGTCGGTGGACCGAAATGGGAAAACCTGCCGCCCGACATCCAGCCCGAGCGCGGCGCGCTGCTGCCGCTGCGCAAGCACTTCGGCCTCTTTGCCAATCTCCGCCCCGGCGTCTGCCTGCCCGCCCTCACCCACGCCTCCCCCGTGAAACAGGAGCTCATCGCCGACGGCTTCGACGTGCTTTGCGTCCGCGAGCTCACCGGCGGCATCTATTTCGGCACGCCGAAAGGCCGCGAGGAGCGCAACGGCGAGCCCGTCGCCTTCGACACCATGGTCTATCAAAAAAGCGAAATCCAGCGGATCGCCCGCGTCGCCTTCACCGCCGCCATGGGCCGGAAAAAGCAATTGCTCTCCGTGGACAAGGCCAACGTGCTCGCCTCCTCGGTCCTCTGGCGGGAGACGGTGGTGGAAATTTCCAAGGAATTCCCCGAGGTCCAGCTCTCCCACATGTATGTGGACAACGCCGCCATGCAGCTCATCAAGCGCCCTGGCTCCTTCGACGTGTTGGTCACCGAGAACCTGTTCGGCGATATTCTATCTGATGAAATGGCGATGATTTCCGGCTCGCTCGGCATGCTACCTTCCGCCTCGTTAGGGAAGCAGCGCGAGGACGGCCTCTACTTCGGCCTCTACGAGCCGTCCGGCGGCTCCGCTCCCGACATCGCTGGCCAAGGCATCGCCAACCCGATTGCCCAGATTCTATCACTCGCCATGCTGCTGCGTTTCTCCCTCGGAGAAATCGAAGCGGCGGACGCCATCGAAGCCGCCGTGGCCAAGACCATCGCCGACGGGTTCCGCACTGGCGACATCGCCACCCGCCAGCCCGGCGAGACGAAGGTCGGCACCACCGGCATGGGCGACGCCGTGCTCGCACGGCTCTAGCCGCGACGCGGGCCTCACGCCCGCCCTTTCCCCAGCGCTTCATGGAAAACATTTCAGACTCAATCGCCTGGCTGGCCAAGCGGGACGGCAGCGTGGTCATCGGCCACGGACCCTTCACGGAATCCGCTGTGCCGCCCACCGCTGGCGTTGCGTTTTATGTGCAAAATTTCGCGCTGGAGGATGCCAAGCCGTGGAAAACCCCGAGCCACATCGAGCGGACCAGCACTGCGGAAATGGCCGCACGTTTTGCGAATACTCCGCCGCTCGACGGTGAGTGGACTCCGCTGGACGCTGCGCCGTTTTCGGTGATTTTCCAGGAAGTTATGTCCTCGATCCACGGCGGAGTTTTTGAAAAAACCGTGCCGGTGGTCACCGAAATCGGCAGCTCGCACCAATCCCCCGGGCCCGCGATTCTAGCAGCGATGACCCGCCAGGCCGCGCCACTCCATTCTTATGGATGGCTCCAACAGAACTCCGGTTTCGCGGGCGCCACTCCTGAGTTGCTCTTCTCACTTCATGGAAATCGCCTCGAAACCATGGCACTCGCCGGCACCGCCCGCAGCGAGGACCGCGAGGTTTTCGCCGTCGATGAAAAGGAAATCCGCGAGCACGAATACGTCGCCCAGACGCTCGTCTCCAAGCTCCTCGATCTCGGCGGCATCCAGCGTAGCGCCCGCGAAATCCTCGATCTCGGATCGATCGTCCATTTCCTGACGCTCATCAGCCTCGACCTCCAATTTCCGCAGACTCCCGAAGAGCTCCTCCGGCGACTCCATCCCACGCCGGCACTCGGCCCCTTGCCGCGCACGGCGGAAACCCTTTCACTCCTGCTGGAGTGGCGGAAACGTCTCGGCTGCCCGGCGCAATTCGGCGCGCCCTTCGGCCTTTGGGATCAAGGCCGGTTCGACGCCGTCGTCGCCATCCGCGGCATCTGGTGGGACGGCGGAAACTTGAGACTGCCCGCAGGTTGCGGGATCATCGAAGCGAGCCGTCTCGTCAATGAATGGCGCGAACTCCGGCTCAAACGCGAGGCGGTCAAACGTTTCCTGTTGCCGCTCTGAACTCCCGTCAATTTCGAGTTCGCGCTCAAACAAAAACCCCCGCTTCGTCAGACGAAGCGAGGGTTTTTAATGAAAACAATCAACCGCAGATCACGCTTCGGCTTCTTCCGCACCGGCGTCCACCGAGATGGTGAGCGTGGCGATGACCTCGGGATGGAGGCGGATTTGGACCTCGGTCTTGCCGGACTTTTTCACCGGCTTCTCCAACTCGATGGAGTGGCGGTCGATGACGATGCCGGCTTCTTCGAGTTCCTTGTGGATGTCCATGTTGGTGACTGATCCGAAGGCCTTGCCGCCTTGGCCGGTGGAAAGCACGAATTTCGGCTTGAGCTTGGAAATCTTGACGGCGAGCTCTTGGAGTCCGACGAGTTCGACGGCTTCGCGGGCTGCGCGAGCGGTCTTGAGAGCTTCGACGTGGCGGAGGTTCGAGCGGTTGGCTTCGAAAGCCTTGCCTTGCGGGATGAGAAAGTTCCGGGCGTATCCGGCGCGGACTTTAACAACATCTGCTTCGGCACCAAGGCCTTCGATTTTTTCTTTGAGAATAACTTGTGCGTTGGCCATGGGAATCAGTGATTAAAGTTCGTTTGGGGGCGGCGATTTAGGCTTCACCCCAAACCGAGTCAAGAAGAATGAAGCTTTATTCCAAGGCGACGCTAAGATTTCCCCAAGACTGAAACATTTCCGCCACTTGGGCGTCTAGTTCTGGTTTCAGAGTTCGTTCAGGGACTTCTTCATAAACTCCTGATCGCGCTGTTTTCTCAAAGATTCGAGATAACGCTGCTGAGCGAGCAAGTCAGGGTTGCTCGCGGCAGGAGTGGTTTCCTGCCCGTATTTTTTCCATGGGCCATAAGGAACCTGTCCGGCCTCGACGAAGCGCCAGTGGACTTTCTGGCCGGAGCGTAAGCCTAGGTAGTCGCGGATTGCGGGTGAGAGATCGATCCCCGCCGCGCCATTCTCCGTAGTTTTCGGTGGTTTGGTGCCGAAGACGAATTCCCAGTCATCCGTCACCCACGGCCCGCAATCTTCCCACTGGCCGTAACAACTCCGGCTGCCGTTATAAATCTGCAGCCAGCGGCCCTTGCAAACCGTCTTGCCCGGCTCCGGGCTCATCCGCGCGAACCAAGGAATGACTCTGGCCGCTTCCGGTTTGTGCCGGCCCCAGCCCTGCACGTCATTGTAGGGCAGCGCGATGTAAAACGGATTGAGCTTAGGCGCGAAACCCTTTGGCCGGAATTCCCCCGTCGTGTGGTTCGCCATCCGGTTCGCCGGCTCCGGATCATCGTAGCCGCCGAAATTTGACGTCCAGTTCTGGTCCCAAGACGACTTGCTGTTGGGAGTCGGATTGCGCGCGGACGGCTGCTCGCCAATCCAGAAAATCGTGCAAGTCACATGGGTTTTCCAAGGATAGATTACTCTGGCGGTGGAAACGGCTGGTGCTCGTCTCGGCACCGCCGGGCGACTGCCCGTGGGCACCACCACCTTGGGAGCGGTTCCCTGGCCCACCGCCGCCCCGCTGGCGAAAATGCCCGGCACGACAAGAACGAGCCAAAGGGTTTTATAGCGAAATCGAACCATAACGCGAGGATCGACGGAGATTTTCACAATCGCTCAAGACCGCCCCGCCTCCGATTCACTGCTCCGTGCCGGCATCGTCGCCGTAGAAACTTTTAATATATCCGTACTCAACGAGCGTGTCCTGCCACGGTGCGAGCACGTTCGGATCTTGGAAAATCCGACCGGCGATCGCCAGCCACTCTTCCGCCTTGATTAAGTTGTTGCCGTCGTAAGCAAGAGTCGCCTGCGCGTAATAATAGAACGGCGAGTCATCCAGGAAATCGTATTTTCCCGCCAGAATCGTCACATCGTCGTTCAATCCGAGCTTCTTTTTGCAGAGCAGGATCTTGAACTCCACCAACCGCCCGAGCGCCACATTCTCCGGTGGCAGTATTTTCATGATCTTCTCAAACAGATCCGCAGCTTTCTTCCACTCCTTGGTGACGAAATAAACCTCGCCGATGTTGAAGTTGATGCTGGCATTATCCTTGGTCAGGGCACTGGCCTTTTCAAACTGCGCGAGCGCCTTGTCAAACGAGCGCATTTCCACGAAGCAACTGCCCCGCAAGTTGTAAATTTCCGGACTTTCGATGAAAATCTTCGCCGCCTTATCGACTTCTTCAAGGGTTTCAAAGATCCGCTTCTGCTGGAAAAGGCGGTTACTCTCACTGAGATGCTTGATGAATTCATTCCGGCTTTCCTCCGGGAGATTGAGGAACGCCTGCTGGTTGGGCAGCAAAGTTTCCTTATTGATGACGGGATCTTTCTCGACGGGCGCGGCCTTGTCTTGTGCCGAGAGCGGAGCGATCAAAACAAACAGGGAGAGGAGGGAAATCGGTTTCATAGGCGGCTGTTGAAGCGCAAATTAAACAGCGGATTTGAAAACGGCAAGCCGTCGTTCAAGCCGATTTCCTCATGGATTACCGGCATAGGCGCGATTTCTAAGATTGCCAGATCCGACCGCCCGGTTGTAGCCTCCCCGACGACTTACTTCCCATGTGGAAATTCATCCAAGATTACTGGCGGGACGGCATTGAGATCCTACTTCTCGCCACCTGCATCTACCAAATTTACCGGGCTTTCCGGGCGACTCGCGGCGCTCAAATCCTCGTCGGCTTGGGGACCATTCTCGTCGTCCTCACGCTGGTCTCCACGGTTTTTAAATTCGAGGTCATCCAGTGGATCATCACCCGCGGGGCCGCCATCCTCGCCTTCGCCCTGATCGTCATTTTCCAGCCCGAACTGCGCAACGGACTCGCCCGACTCGGCAGCAACCGGCTGTTTTCCTTCTCCAACAAGCGCCGCCTCGCGTTTCTCGAACGCTTCGCCGACGCGGTGATCGCCCTCTCGAAAAAGCGCATCGGTGCGCTTTTCGCCATCCAGCGCGGCATCAGCCTCAAGGAGCACCTCGACAGCGGGGTCGTCCTCGACGCGCAGTTTTCCCCGGAACTCGCAATGACTGTCTTCCACCCCAAAGCCCCGCTGCACGACGGCGGCATGATCATCGCCGACGACCGCGTGGCCGGTGCCGCCTGCGTTTTCCCGGTCACCGAGCGGCAAATGCAAGACCGCTCGACGGGCCTGCGCCACCGCGCCGCGATCGGCCTCACTGAGCGCACCGACGCCATCGCAGTGGTCGTCAGCGAGGAGACCGGCGGCATTTCCATCTGCGAAAACGGCGTGCTCCAACGGAACCTATCCGAAAAACAGTTCCGGGAAAAAATCGCCGAAATCTTCTTCGACGCCAAACCATCTCATGAAACTGACCCTGCCCAACAATTGGATCGCAAAGGCCCTCTCCCTCCTTCTGGCGACCGCGATTTGGTTTCTGATTAAGGAGCATCTCGCCACCTTCGAGGGCCAGTCCGGCAAGCCGCTGCGTGCCCGCATCGTCGAGGAGCCCCTATACCCGCCCAAGAAAAAACATTGAATCAGAGGCCCCCACACCCACCGCGTGACGCCACCATTTCACACATCGAAGCCGAAATACCGCTTCGCATTACCGAAGCACACCGCGCGGATGAGTCCGGAAAGCGCCTCGAAATCATCCGGCAGTTCGCCCCTATCGGCCTCGCCGCCGATGAAGTTGCAGAGGATGCGGCGAAAATATTCGTGGCGCGGGAACGACAAAAACGAGCGTGAATCCGTGAGCATGCCGACGAAGCGCGACAGCAACCCAGTGGCTGATAGAGCATCGAGCTGGAGCTCGATCCCGTTCTTCTGGTCGAGGAACCACCAGCCCGCACCGAACTGAATCTTGCCGGCGACCGAGCCGTCCTGGAACGCGCCGGTGAGGCACGCAAACAGATAGTTGTCTCGCGGATTGAGATTATAGAGGACCAACTTCGGCATCGCTCCGGCGCTCGTCAATGCGTCGAGATACATGATGAGCGCCGCCCCTTGCGGCGTGTCGCCGATGGTGTCGTAGCCGGTATCGGGGCCGAGCTTGCCTAGCCTCTCTGAATTGACGTTGCGGAAAACGCCGAGGTGGAGCTGCTTGGTCCACCCCTTGGCCGCATCGAGCTGGCCGAAGAAGACCATCAGATAAAACGAGAATTTCTCCTTCTCCTCCGGCTTGGCGGCCTTTCCATCGCGGGCCCGGTTGAAAATTATCGCGGCTTCCTCGTCGGTGCAGCGCAGCGCGGGAAGACGATCCATGCTGTGGTCGGACAAACGTCCGCCCGCCGCATGGAAATCGTCATGGCGCTTTTGCAAGGCGGCCAGCAAGTCAGACAAATGCACGATCGCCATGTCCGAGGTGGCTTCGAGTTTTTCCAACCACGGTGCGAGCAGGTCTGGACGATCTACCAGCAAGGCCTTGTCCGGGCGGAAGGTTGGTAGCACTCGCGTGGCTAGATCCGAAGCGGCGATCCGGTGATGATCGTCGAGCGGATCGGCCGGATCATCGGTGGTACCTACGACCCGCACGTCGAATTTTTTAAACACCCCGTTGACGGAGAAATCCGGCTCGGTGAGTTTGGCGTTCGCCCTCTCCCAAATCTCGTCCGCCGTGTCGGGCGTGAGCAGGAGGTCGATGCCGAAGTAGCGTTGCAACTCGATGTGGGTCCAGTGGTGGATCGGATTACACAGGGTGTAAGGCACGGTTTCCGCCCAGGCTTGGAACTTCTCGCGCGGTGACGAGTCGCCGGTGATCAGGTCTTCGTCGATGCCGTTAGCCCGCATCAAGCGCCACTTATAATGGTCCTCGCCGAGCCAAATGTCGGAAATATTCTCCCAGCGGTGGTTGGTCGCGATTTCTCGAGGCGAAAGATGGCAGTGGTAATCGATGATCGGCTGGTCTTTGGCGACTTCATGGAAAAGTCGGCGCGCCGTGGGAGAATAGAGCAGGAAGTTTTCGTCGAGGTAAGCCATGACAAAACCGATTCCACCGTGAGAACCGCCGTGGGCCAAGCGGGAAAACACGTTATTTTAGAGCTTGTCTCAGAACGGTTCGGCATGATCTCCGCGGCATCTGAGTTCGATGCCTGAAAAAGCCCGGGACTCCCTAGCAGCCTGCCGAACCGTTCTGCGACAGACTCTAAGCATGGAATGAATTCCAAAACTCCCTTTTCCTTGCCCGCCCCCAGCCTACCGCGCACTCTCCGCGCGTGGCCGACGAACTGGAAGAAAACCCCATGAGTGAACTGCTTCGGGCGCTGGACGCGGCCGATTGCTCGGCCTTGCTGGCCGCCGCCGAGGACATCCACTACGCCGACCTTGCACATCTTTACGAAAATCTCGACGACGAGAAACGCGACCTGCTGCTAAAGACCATCGGCCCGGAACTCGCCACCGACCTCGTCGCCGAGCTCCCATACCCGCTCATCGAGGGCGCGCTCGACCATTTCAAACCCGCCCAACTCCGCGTCCTGCTCGGAAATCTCTCCGACGACGACCGCGTGGACGTTTTCCAAGTCGTTAGCAAAGAGGCGCAAGTCCGCTTTTTCAGCCTGCTAGGCCCGCGCGACAAGGAACTCACCCGCAATCTCCTCAAATACGAGGAGGACACCGCCGGCGGCCGGATGACCACCCACGTCGGGCGAATTACCGCGGACATGACGGTGAAGCAAGCCATCACCGTGCTCCGTCGCGACCGCGATGACGCGGAGACGCTGGCCCGCATTTTCGTGGTGGACGAGCAAGGTCGCCTCGTCGGAAAAGTCCGTCTCCGCGACCTCGCCTTCAGCACTTGGGACACACCCGTCCACGACATCATGGAAGCGGCCGACGAGACGATCCTCGCCTCCGCCGACCAAGAAGAAGCCGCCCGGACCTTGTCGAAATATGACCTCATCGTGCTGCCCGTGGTCGATGAATTCCACCACCTGCTAGGCGTCATCACTTACGACGACGCGCTCGAAATTCTCCAGGAAGAGTCCACCGAGGACATCGAAAAACTCTCCGCTATCGGCGGCGAACAATCCGACGTTTCCTATCTGAACACCAGCGTCGCGCAGCAGTTCCGCCGCCGCGTTTCTTGGCTGGTCGGACTGGCCTTCGTCTCGATCGGCTCCGGCTACGTGATGTATTGGTTCAGCGAGGTCTTGGAAAAAGCCTTCGTCCTCGCGCTATTCCTGCCGATGGTGGTCGCCGCCGGTGGCAACTCCGGCGGGCAAGCCGCCACCATGGTCATCCGGGCGATGGCGCTCGGAGAAATCAGCACTGGCAACGCGCTGCGAATCGCGTGGAAAGAAGCCCGCACCGGAGTCCTGCTAGGACTCACCCTCGGTGTCACCATGGCGGCGTTCATCAGCTTCATCCTCCCCCACATGCAACAGGGCACCGGTGCGGATTTTGATTTCCTTCACCTCGCGTTCGCCGTTTCCGCCGCGCTCACGGTGCAAGTCCTCTCAGCGACCGTGCTCGGCGCGTTGCTGCCGATCGCCGCCCGCGCGATCAATCTCGACCCCGCCGTGGTCTCCGCGCCATCGCTCGCATCCACCGTCGATGTCTCGGGCATGATGATTTATTTCACCATCGTCGGTGCGGTCCTGCACCTGCATTGAGCGCGCGGAAATCACAGTTCACTTTCAGATCCCCGAGAGTTTTCGGACGGGCGCTTCGAAGGAGGCCTTGGCGCGGTCGCGGGGCGAGGGAAATTGCGATTCCTCACCATGATCGGCAGAGGTCATGCTGGAGGCAGGATGATCGGCAGTCGATGGCGTCCGAAGCGCCGGTAAATCGAGAAGTCGCGGCGGTCGGTGGTGATGATTTACGCGTTGCGATGGATTTTAACTAACCTTCGCGAGTGGAAAGGTTCGCCGGACCGGAAAACATTCCGAGATAGGGCGAAGCCAGCTTGGCGAAATCGACGGCATCGGCTTCCATCTCGCGGGCCAGCGCCCGGCGGACGACTGACGACTGACGACACGGGTTCTTTCCCCGCCTTCGCTTTGTTTCGCAGTTGCCTCTCTCAAAATGAGCTCCCCCTCGTCTGGGCGACGTCACTCACGCGCACCTCACTTTGCCGACATTGATTCCGGCCGATAGCGTCCCGCCATGGCGTTCAAGGTTGGCAGAAGAATCGGGTTTTTCCGGATTTCCTCGCCTGTGTCCATGGAGTGGAGAATGGGAAGTTTGAGGTTGCGCTAAAATTCTGGACCAAAAGACACCAGAATCCACTCATGACTCCAAGCAAACCAAGAAAGCAATACACCCCCGAGTTCAAGGCCCAGGCCATTGAGCTGCTAGCCCTCGGCAGACCCGTCGCGGAACTCGCCGAAGAACTCTGCATCAGCGTCAACCTCCTCTACTCCTGCGGTGCGAAATCGCCCTCCTCCGCCAGGAAAACGACATTTTAAAAAAATCCGCAGTTATCCTCGGCACCAAAATCCAACAGAATTACGCGCGATGATCGAGAGCATTCACCAACAAACCAGCCACGCCATCTGGCCCATCTGCCAGGTTCTCGGGGTCCCCCGCAGCAGCTACTACCACGCCTCTGAGCCGACTCCCTACCAAAGTGCCGACCTCGTCATCGGCCTCGCAATCCAGAGCATCTTCAAGCGACACCGCCGCCGCTACGGCTACCGCCGATTGAGCGGCTACTTGAAGCCTTGCCGGATGTCGGCGTCTCGCTTCGCTAAAACCCCGGTCCGTCCGGCCAACATTCGTTGTTGGTGGATAGCGCGCACCTGATGGATGTCTGTCAGTTTCTGCGCGACACGCTCGCGTTTGATTTGCTCTCGAACGTCACCGGCGTGGATTGGCCGGACGCTGCCAAGGCCGATGCCGTGGCCGTGCCTGCCGAAGGGGAGGGGACTTTACCCACCAGAGGCTTTCTCGAAGTGCTCTATCACATCTACTCGACCACTCGCCGCGAAGGTCCGCTGAGGTGCGAAAGCCGACAAGGAAGCCAATGACAAGGCTGCCTCGTCTCCCGCAGAGGTTGGTAGAAATGATTTTCCAAAATTTCGGTGCGCCGGAATGGCTAATAAGTATCGCCGGATTCATCGTCGCCGCCTCGACCGTGGTCGGCGTGTTCATGGGCGGCTTTGCATTGCTGTCGTTGATCGAACGTAAAACGCTGGCCCGCATCCAGAACCGGATTGGCCCAAACCGCGCGGGTTGGTTCGGCATTCTCCAACCGGTCGCCGATGGCATCAAGATGCTGACCAAGGAGGACATCGTGCCCGCCAAGGCCGAGTGGTTGCTGCATCTGGCAGCTCCCATTCTCATCGTGATTCCGTCCATTCTCGCGCTCGGCGTGATTCCCTACGGCCGCGAATGGACGCCGGTGCCGCTCGAACTTGGGTTGTTATTTTTCTTCTCGGTCGGCGCGCTGACGGAGCTATCAGTCTTTATGGCCGCTTGGGCGAGCGGCTCGAAATTCCCGATGCTCGGCGCGATGCGGGCGATCTCGCAGATGGTGAGTTACGAACTGCCGCTGATCATTTCTGCACTTGGCGTGGTGATGATTTCCGGAACCCTCTCGCTGCCGATGATCGTGGCGAAACAGGCAGGTTTTCATCTCGGCTTCGTTCCTGCGTGGAACCTCTTCACGCCTTGGGGATTGGTGGCGGGCCTGGTGTTTTATATAGCAGCCATCGCGGAGGCGAATCGCTGCCCATTCGACTTGCCGGAGGGTGAGTCGGAAATCGTCGCTGGCCACATGACGGAATACTCGGGCTTCAAATACGCACTGTTTTTTATGGGTGAATACCTCTGGCTTTTTGCCATCTCGGGGCTGGGTATCACGCTCTTCCTCGGCGGCTGGCAGTCACCCCTGCCCGGCCTCGGCTTCGTGCCGTCGTGGATTTGGTTTTTCGCCAAACTCGCGGTGGTCATCATGTCCTTTCTGTGGATTCGTGGCACTTTTCCGCGCGTGCGGATCGACCAGCTCATGCGCTTCGCCTGGCTCTGCATGATCCCGATGGCGCTGCTCACGCTGCCGGCTGCGGCGATCTGGCACTTCGCCGGGCGCGGCTTGCTCGGCTGGGTGACGACCGTGCCGTTGCTGTTCATTCCGTGGGTGATCATCACCGTGATTTATAACAAACGCCTCGCACCTGCTACACGCACTTATCATTTCGCTGAATAATGTTTAAGAATTTAACCACTGATTTCACTGATTTACTGATTAAGAACAAGATTTTTTCCGCAGCCTTTTCAATATTTTATCTTGATCCTCTTCAATCAGTTCATCAGTGAAATCAGTGGTTAAAAATCCATATTTCTCATGATCCCGCTCCTCATACTTTCACCACTCATCCTCCTCGCCGCCCTTGGCGCGGTGTGGAAGGCGCGTCCGGTGCATGCGGCGTTGTTGCTGGTGCTGGCGTTGAGCGCGGTGCTCTATCTGGTGATAGGCGCGGATTTCATCGGCTTGGTGCAGTTCATGGTTTATGTTGGCGCGGTCGCGGTGCTGATCGTTTTCTCGCTGCTGATCACCCGGCCCGGCGACGAGGCGGAGGAAATTTCGCGGCGTCCGCGCTCACTGCTGTCGGGACTGGTTTGCACAGTGCCGGTGCTGGCGGTCTTGATTCACGCAATTTCGCGGGTGAACGCACCCGCAAGCGCCGAGGCTCCCGCATTTTCGGTGGAGCAACTTGGCATCGCGCTTTTCACCACCCACGCGCCCGCCGTCATCACGGTCGCTGTCTTGCTAACCGCCGTGATGATCGGAGCCGCACTGTTTGCCCGCGATCCCGGCAAGAAACCTCAAACTCCTTCCGACTCATGACGCCGCTCAGCCTGCTGCTCACGCTTTCTTCGCTGCTCTTCACGCTCGGATTGTTCGCGGTGCTCACCCGTCGCAACGCAATTTTGATCCTTGTCGGCATCGAGCTGATGCTCAATGCGGCCAACATCAATTTCATCGCCTTCTGGCGTTACGGTCCGCCCGATCCCGAGCTAACCGGTCCGATGTTCGTCTTGTTTTCCATCGCCATCGCGGTCGCCGAAGCCGCCGTGGGGCTGGCGATCATCCTGATGGTTTTCTGTCACACGCGTTCTACGGACCTCAATAAACTGGATTCTCTTCATGGCTGAATCACTCCAAGCCCTTCTTCCTAACCTGCTCTGGTGGGTGCCGCTGCTGCCTCTGCTAGCGGGCGGAATCATCGCGTTTTTGCCAAACCATCGCGGACGGATCGCGTCGAAACTCGCGCTGGTCGCCCTGTTCGGTTCGTGCCTGATCGCGTTGGCTGCCTTGTTCTGCGCGCTGCCGGGAAAACCGTTGATGGCGAATTCGCTGACGTGGCTCACCTTCGGCGATGTCACTTTGAAAATCGGACTGCTGCTGGATCCGCTCAGTGCGGGCATGGCGGCGATGGTCAGCTTCGTCGCGTTGTGGATCTTCATCTACAGTTTCGGCTACATGGAAAACGAAGCACGCTTCGGGCGCTTCTTCGGGTTCCTCTCCTTGTTCTGCGGCGCGATGTTGCTGGTGGTTCTATCAAACAGTTTGCTGCTGCTGTTCATGGCGTGGGAAATTGTCGGTCTGGCGTCCTACATGCTGATTGGATTTTATTTTGAAAAGCCCGCCGCCGCCGCTGCCGCGCAGAAAGCCTTCATCACCACCCGCGTCGGTGACATGGCGTTTTTCCTCGGCATGATCTGGCTTTATCGGCAGTCCGGCACGCTGCTTTTCTACGATGGCGGAAATGGTTTGCTCGAATCCGGCGCACTCGCCTCGCTGGCCGGCACCACCACTATCGGTGGCCTAACGGTTTCTGCCGCCGCCGCGCTGCTCCTGCTGGTGGGAGCCATGGGGAAATCCGGGCAAGTGCCACTTCACACTTGGCTGCCCGATGCGATGGAAGGTCCGACTCCAGTTTCCGCGCTCATCCATGCCGCGACGATGGTCGCCGCGGGGGTGTTCATGGTTGCCCGCACTCATCCGATTTTAGCGAATGGCGGCGGACTGACCGTGCCACTCACTGCCTGCGCGTGGATCGGCGGAATCACCGCGCTTTACGCCGCGCTCGTGGCACTCGCGCAAACTGACATCAAGCGCATCCTCGCCTACTCCACCGTCTCCCAGCTCGGCTTCATGATGATCGCACTCGGCACCGGCGGCTTTGCTGACGGCGTTTTACATGACCCGCCAGGCGCTGCTCGTGTTCTTCGGCGAGCCCCGCAAACCCGGCGTTTCCTATCCGCACGAGAGTCCTTCGGTGATGCTTGTCCCGCTTTATGTGCTAGCAACCGGTGCGGTGCTGCTCGCGATTATCGGCACGCCGATCTGGCCGTGGTTTGAAAATTGGATGCACGGTGAGTCCGCCGCCTTCGATGGCGGCGCACTGAACCACGGACTCGGATTGATCGCTCTTTCCCTGGGAATCGTGACCGTCGGGGTGGGCTTGGCGTGGAAAGTCTATCGAAATCCATCGGAAGACAGCAACGCGCCCGATCCGCTGGCGGGAAAACTCGGCGGCGTCTGGAATTTCCTCGAACGCGCGATGGGCTTCGATGAGCTCTACGAAAAAGCCATCATCGCGCCGCTCGCATTTTTCGCGGGAGCCATCGACGCCCTGGAACGCCAAGTCTTCGTGCCGCTGATGGGCGTGGGTGAAGCGTGCATCAAGACCTTCGGCCGCTGGACCCGAGCATCCGATGAAAAGGGCCTCAACCAAGGTTTTAACCGCCTGTGTTCCGGTTTGCAAAGCCGCGCTAACTCCGCTTCTCGCAGCCAGAGCGGCCGTCCTCAAGGTTATCTCCGGGCTATCGGTCTCGGGATGTCTGTCCTCCTCATTCTCTATTTCTGGCTCAGCGCCTAGTCACGTCATGTTGCTACTCACACTCTTGTTACTCCCCTTGGTGGGTGCCGTGTTGATCGCCGCATGGCCGGGCTTGGGCCGCAGGTGCGCGGTTCGCCTTGCGATCACCTGGGCGATCGTGCCGGTGGCGGTGGTCGCGGCGATCGGCTTGCAAGGCGGGGCGTCTTGGTCGCTGCCGTGGATGCCGGACGCGAACATCCATCTGGCCTTCAAAGCGGACGGCACCTCGTGGTTGTTCCTGTTTCTCACTTCTCTAATCACGCTGTTTTCGCTGGCGGTGTCGTGCAAGTTAAACATCGGAGACCGCGCGTATTGCACGCTGATTCTGGTGATGGAGTCGATGCTCTTCGGCGTCTTCACTGCCACGCATTTTATTCCGTGGTTCCTATGCTGGGAGATGACCTTGATTCCCGCCTATCTGCTAATCCGGTTGTGGGGCGGCAAGGGCGCGCCGCGTGCGGCGCTGCGCTTCTTCGTGGTGACCTTGGCGGGCGGGGTTTGTATGTTGCTAGGTTTCCTCGCCTTGCAGTTATCGGTCGGCACCATGGATTTAGCGGAGCTGAGTCGGCTTGCCGCCAATCACGAGCTTGCTGCGAGTTTGGCGAAATCGTTTTCACTCGATGGCCACGCGCTGCTGACCGTGGTGGCCGTGGCGGTGTTCCTCGGGCTGGCGGTGAAAATCCCGGTGGTGCCGTTTCACGCGTGGTTGCCAGATGCTTACGCGGAAGCCCCGACTCCGGTCACGATTTTGCTAACCGGCCTGCTGTTGAAGATGGGCGTTTACGGTTTGCTCAGGGTTTTCCTGTCAATTTTCCCCGAGGTGCTTCTAGGGCTGGCCGCGCTGGCGGTGGCGACGGTGCTGCTAGGCGCGCTCGCCGCGGCACACACGGACCGCGCGGCGATGGCCTCGGCGGTTTCGGGAGTCGTCTTGCAGGCATTCAATCACGGGGTGATCGCTGCGGTGTTGTTCTTCGGCATCGGGATTCTCGAAACGCGGAGCGGGGGACAACGCGGCTTTAATGATTTCGGTGGCCTGCGTGCGCGCATGCCGGTGTTCTCCGGGCTGATGGGACTCGCGTTATTCGCCTCGCTCGGACTGCCCGCCTTGAGCGGATTTGTCGGGGAATTTCTCATCTTCAACGGCGTGTTCGGACTGGTGCCATGGTCCGCCGCCATCTCGGTGATCGGCCTGCTGCTCACCGCCGTTTTCCTGCTCCGCATGATCCGCAAGGTTTTCCACGGGCCCTTGCTGTCGGCCATGGAAAAATGGACCGATCTCACCGTCGGCGAGCGTTGCTTGTTCGAGCCCGCCATCGCCTTGATCGTGATCCCCGGTCTGTGGCCGCAGGTGCTGCTTCACTTCATCAATGGCGACACGCTCCGCCTGCTCGACCTTCTCCACCCGATCCCATGACTCCCGCCTGGGCCATTCTATCTGCTTTCGCCGGAGCCTTGCTCGTGCTCCTGCTACCCGCCGGCATGGCCCGAGTGACCGCTCTCGCGGCCTCGCTGGTGGGCGTGATGGCGGCGGCTATTTCCTGCCTGTCGCGTTTGGGAAATCCTGCGAATCCCGTCTGGTCCTTCGATCGTCCGTGGATTCCAAGTCTCGGTGTCCGTCTCCATCTTGCCGCCGACGGGCTTGCTCTAACGTTGCTTTTACTCACCGGCATCGTGGCGGTCGCGGGGGTGTTATTTTCCTGGAACGTGGAACGCCGACCACGCGCATTTTTCGCCTTCTTCCTGACAATCATCGGCGGGGTTTACGGCGTGTTCCTTAGCCGCGACGCGTTCCTGTTGTTTGTCTGTTACGAAATTGTGATCCTGCCGAAATACATGCTCATCGCCATCTGGGGATCGACGAACAAGGAATACGGCGCGATGAAGCTCACGATGTATTCCATCGGCGCGAGCGCGCTGATCCTCATCGGGTTGGTGATCGCCTACGCGGCGGCCGGCGGGACGAGTTTTGACCTCGCTCACTTAGCAGGCGCGCACTATTCGCGCGCGCTTCAGGCATGGGCGTTTCCCGTTCTTTTCCTCGGTTTCTCGATGTTGCAAATGATTTCCCACGGCATCATCGCCGGACTTCTCTTCGGCATCGCCGGCCGCGTGGTCTATGAACGCACCCACACCCGCGATTTGTCGGAGCTCGGGAAATTCGATCTCTGGCGCTCGCTGCCCGGTG